>NZ_JAYFES010000119.1:0-70867 GCF_055795045.1 Pseudanabaena sp. PCC 9330
TGAGATGACGCAAATTTCAGCGTCTCATGTCACCTCACCTTTTCCCCTCGCGTCACGACGTTTCAAGCCTTTCACCCACTTGTGTCAGGCAGTCAGCCCAACGGCTTGGTTATCAAAGGTTTTAGACCTTCCTCCCAAAGGTGACCTTGAGGCGAAACATCGTCGTTTCATCCAGTGAGCTACACCCGCTCGTCCAAGCCGCATGTCTGTCCTGATCAATGCGCTGCAAGAGTCAGCCAGCGTGGCTTTGCTCAACTATACGGTGAGACTTCTGCGTTGCTTCAGGCCATCATTACAATCAGACTAGTTACAGATTTAGCACGGCATCGGCGTCCGGTTTTAGGTGGTACTTAAGCCTTATGCCTCCACCCCATCTGTAACACTTCTTCCATGCAACAACGCCTAGGGAAACTATTTTCGTTAAGGTCTTTTCTGCTGACTAAAAAAATCCCAAACTATTTCGCTTGTTCCTACTTCCTGGCTTGATTGATTTGGGAGTTCAGCCTGAGCACCGAGCCACTCATGCCCGCCACCTTCAATGGTGTAAAACTTTACTGATGTGCCATCAGCACATTGATCATGAGTTTCCCCGCGAATATTGTCTGCATTGGGCAAGGTATCTTTTATCACCCTCGGGGAGCAACGGTTGCGGTTACTCCAGTATTGAAAGGTTGCAGGAGCTGATAGTAATGCCCTTTCCGAAACTCCATAGGGGACAGCTTGGTCTGCAGTTCCATGTATTAGCAATATAGAAATGGGTCGGGTCGGTTGACATATGCTCGATAAATTTTCTGGCATAGTACCAGAAACTGCTGCGATCGCAGTTACTCTATCGCTTAATTCACACCCTACTCGGTGGGCAAACATTCCCCCATTCGAAAATCCGACAACAAAAACCCTGGTAGAGTCGAGGTTATATCGATTTCCCAGATCATCCATCAAGGCATTGATAAACCCAATATCATCTGCAGTTTCGGGAGCAGCACTCCGCCGGGCATTCCAATGCTTAGCTACAGCATCAGGATAGGCCACGATAAAGCCATCCCTGTCAGCAAGGGGGTTAAAACCCGATTGCTCCATAATGCTGCCATCCCCCCCACTACCATGAAGAGCAATGACCAAAGGGACGGGCTCATTGCCCGTATAAGAAGATGGCACATACAAGTTATAGACCCGCTTCTGGCCATTTACCTGGAGAGCTTCATCCGCGTTGGCCCTAGGAAGAGTTCTTTGATAGCGCCGCACCAATTTTAATCCAGCATATAACCCCATTCCTGCTACCAAAAGACAGCCAATCAGGATAAATTGCTGAATTGGTGTACCTATTTTTAGGCGACTAATTAGGCGACTAATCATCATTTTTTCAATTTTTGAAATAAATTACACGCATAACGATTCGTCCTTAAATGAAACAAAGACATAGAGCCTAGGTTACTCATTTTAAGGAATTACCTGAACTGAACATCATTTCTTTGTTTAATAGGCAACCGCTACACAGTCCACTGTTAAGCAGATTCATCTAGGCATGCTTGCAACTTTTCAGCCATCACTTGCACATTGGGTGTTCTGAGAATGCCTAAATGATCACCGGGTACATCAAAAACAGAGAAATCCCCGATCGCAAAAGATTGCCATCCACTATCGCGGCTACCTGATTCAGGCATATCCTCAAAGGAATCACGTTCCATCGCTCGGAATAATACAACCTTGCCGGGATAAGGGGCAGGAACATATCTCCGACTCACTTGACCGCGAAATTCTGCTCGACTATCTGAAGTATGAAGAATAGAGATTTTCATCATAAACGATTTCAATCGTTTTTTAATCTTCTCAAAGAAATAAGACGCACCTTGATCAATTATCATTTTGCTGTGCAATTGTAGCCGCTTCAGAACTGACACATTGGCATGGTAATTTGGTGCTACAGAGTCCATCATAGTAACAAGAGCCACCTCGTGACCGGCAGCCCGTAACTGCTGTCCCATTTCAAAAGCAACTACGCCCCCAAAAGACATGCCGGCCAAATAATAGGGACCTTGGGGCTGAAGCTTTTGAATAGCTTGAACATACCGAGCCGCAATATTTGGGATAGTACCAAAGGTAGAATCATTTAGTGATTCAGACCCCTCTTTGATCAAATCCACCTCTTCTTGAAGATAAACCCCATACACAGGGCGATCAGCAGACAGGTGAGCCACTAATTCTTGATAGATCAAAAGACCGTAAATACAAAATAGTGGTGGCTTTGATCCGCTACTGCGCAGAGGTACTAGTTCGACTGCCTTATCTTCTTGCTGGTCTTGGCTCAGGAGCATCGCCAAAGCTTCAATGGTGGGAGACTGTAGCAGACTTGTGATAGGCAAAACCTTGCCCAGTTGCTCCTCTATCTCAGTTAACATCTGCACCGCCAACAGAGAATTGCCGCCCAATTCTAGAAAGTTATTTCGCACTCCAATAGGTTGAACTCCCAGAACCGCCTCCCAAATCTTTACCAAGTCTTGTTCCAACGCACTGCGGGGAGGAATAATATCAACTGGGTCTAGCAGTGTCTGAGACGTTGGCTGAGGTAATGCCCGCCGATCTACCTTTTGGTTGGCATTGAGTGGCATGGCTTCCAATATCACAAAGGCTGCTGGCACCATGTAATCAGGCAGCTGTTTGGCAAGTAATTGGCGCCCCTCTGCAATAATTGTAGATTGGGTCTGTTCAAGTAACCGTGTTTTATCGAGTACTATATAAGCAACTAAGCTGTGCTCACCGCTGCCCAAATCTTTAGCTGCTACGACGCCATCTTTCACTCCTGGCAATCGCCGCAAAGCCAACTCAATTTCGCCCAACTCAATGCGAATTCCTCGTAGTTTAACCTGGAAATCTGTGCGGCCCAAAAATTCTAAATTGCCGTCATCTCCCAGTCGACCCATGTCACCAGTTTTGTAAAAGAGTCGACCGTCAACAACAACAAATTTATCTCGAGCCAAGTTCTCCTGATTTAAATAGCCTTGAGTAACACCAGCTCCTCCCACATAAATCTCTCCCGAAACCCCAACAGGAACCAGGTTTTGATGGGGATCATAGAGACGTATCTCCACATTATTAAAGGGTTTCCCAACTCGAGTTTTAGCCAAATGTTTCTCGCGCGAAACTGGATAGCTAGCGCATAGAGAACTAACTTCACTACATCCGTAAAGAACACTGACATTAGCGTTTAGAAACACTTCCTTCAGTGCTTCTAGCAAATCTGGCGGAACAATATCTCCGCCCGTAAAGATATGATTAACACCTTTGAATTTTTGAACGTCTAATTTGCCTTCCTTAATGTAGTTAACTAGCCGCTGCATCAGGCTTGGCACTGTATGAAGCATGGTTAGCTGCTCTAGGGTTTGGACTAACCGAGGAAAATCTAAAACATGTTCCCGCTCTAAGATTACTAAAGTGCCTCCTGCGACCAGGGGCGAAAGTAACTCAAATAAGGAAATGCTAAAGGTAAAACGAGCTATGGCAGGCATGATATCCTGAGCATTAAACCCAAATCGGTCTTGGGTAGCCAGAATATAATTCACCAGATTTCGGTGACTAGCCATGACTCCTTTGGGTTTTCCTGTAGTGCCAGAGGTATAGATAATGTAGGCCGTCTGGTCGAAATCGACGCTGTGGTCAAGATTGTTTATTGGAAAACCATCTACGGTTGACCAGTCTTGGTCAAGGTAGACCACAGAACTTGGGGTTATTGGTAAGATAGACGCAAGGTCAGTTTGGCTCAGTAGCACTTTAGCCTGGGTGTCATCTAAAATGGCAGCGAGGCGTTCTGCCGGGTGGGTAGGATCTAAGGGTACATATACTCCACCTGCTTTGAAAATGCCGAGCAAGGCTGTTGCAATATCTAAAGACGGTTGAATACATAGTGCAACGCGATCGCCTGCTTCTATACCTAAATGCTTGAGATAATGGGCCAACTGGTTAGCCCGTTGATTCAGCAAAGCATAGGTTAAACTCTGATTCTGAGAAGTCACTGCGATCGCATCGGGAGATTGTTGAGCATGGGTCTCAATCAAGCGATAAATCGGACTTTGAGGATAATCTACTACAGCGCCCTTTAAACTCGTCAGTAGTTGCTGGTGTTCATCGACTGTAAGTAAGGGCAAGCTGGTGATAGTACACGTTGGCTGTTGCTGAATAGCCTGTAGAACTGTTTGAAAATGTCCTGACAACCGTTGAATAGTCTCAGGTAAAAATAGGTTGGCATTATAGAGCCAAGTTCCTGAAATTCCTTGCTCGAATGGAAATAGAATCAGGTGAAAATCGGAATTGCTTTCAAAATTCTGATTCTTTAGCCATACCATCCACTGATCCATGGTTTGAAACTTAAGATCGGTGGACAAGAATGTGACGACTACTCCCTGAGATTGCCCCAACAAGAACTCTCCCTCGAAATGCTGTGGCCTAGATGGTTGATCAGAGTCGTCTAAACTCTGAAGAAATGCTTCAATCTGCTGTACTAAGACCGTTATGGGTTGCTCTGGTAGGACAGAGCAACAAAATGAGGTCGTGGCATCTAGATGGAGGTCATTCAGACTGGCGTGAACGACGTTTACTGTAAAAGGGAGAACATTTTGCTGGGTGTAGCGACATAGCAGCGCGGTAAGGGCCACTAAGGTAATCACTTTGCTGTCGGCATAACCTACTGGAGACTCTTCTCTTACAGTTGAGCCGTTGAGCTTCTCAAATAGATTGCATCCAGCTTGATATTGGGTAGATGGCGTTTTGGGAAAATCGCTGGGCAGTTGTAACGTCACAATATCCTCACGACCTGACAAGTCACGGCTTTCTTCATCAACCATAGAGATCATTGCAGGACTCTGAGGAACATTCGGTATTACTAAAATATTCTTTTCACTAGAAGCAGTCAATATCGTTTGTAGCCTTGTATCTCTAACGTCCTTCATAGGATGCATGCCTTATTCTTTAATCTAAATTAAAATGATACTGATACAGTATTAAGAAATTCAGAAATATAGCCTTAATTAGCAATTCTATTCCTTAAATACAGCTCTTATGCTAGCGATGCGCATTGCTTCAAAGTTTTATCTCACCACTATCTGTAAAGGAGGTAGGGGAATGCCTCCAAGCGTTTTCGTTAGCATGAGAGCTACTCTATATGGTGATAGCAGAGGCTGGATGATAAGCGCTTATAGCTTAGCGATAATTTTACACAAAATATACAGTAGATGAGGTTGGTTAGTCGTTTGCGTTGAGCATCTAGAAATCTTTATACGCCATGACCGATATGCTAATTGGTCTGGGTCACCTACTTAATGGCGTAGAAAACTCCTGAAACCCTTGTAAATCAAGGGTCCTCACTGATATGAGGATCTTGAGACTTATTAGGTATACAAACGAGGGTAATGGGTCTCAGCCGTTGTTTTGGCTGTTTAGGTCATCCATCATGAGATCCACAAAATTTTCGATACTGCCCAGGGAACCCCTGATTAATGTTAAGTATTCATGTCCCTATTCGAAATGTTCCGGATAGTACGCCCAGCTTCTCTCAGAAGGTATTTGAAGAATTTTAGAGTTTTGTTAAGTCAGCAATTAGCAATTGCACCAACTCCCCGACCGGGGCATCTGTAATACACCCGCTATGAGCGGTTTTATCCGAGTATCAATTTTTGGGACGCTTTTAAGGAATGAGACGATGAGGCCGAACTCGGACTTTGTCTTTACAATAGTCCGGATACTTTTCTGGACAAGCGCTAAAATCCTTAACCTCTCGTTAGTTGGGCCACTGCTGAAGAGGCCTAAAAGCTGGCATCCTACCGTCGGATATCAAAAGCCATCTGAAATAATTTCTTTATGAAATCATTCGCTTGTATAAAGATTAGACTTTTCCACTAGCAGCTCTCGGATGTAAGTACTTAGATAGATGTGTATTGTGTTGTACATCTATGTTTGGAGAATTGTTATCCCGAGATTTACGTAGTCGCAGTGTGGAGAGGAGAAGGTTCTGATAAAGATTTTGTGATCGATCATGAAAGCTTTACAGCAGCTTCTTGCTAAGTGTAGCGAGCCTCAAATCTACTTTGAGAACTGTAGTTTTAGCTCCTTCTTTAGAAGATAGGCTCAACCCTTAGAGCATTACCTGCTAGGAGAAGGTGGCTCCGGATTTCAATCTAGGTAAGGTTTGTCGCCCCTCGCAAGACTTGTGAACCAAAGTTCTTGCTAATGTCGGTCTTCCCTTTGCGAAACCAAGGATTGCTATATTTGTAGCGTTTTACTAGTTTAGAGCTTAATCTAATTCATTAAATCAGGTTCTTGCCGCTAAGTAAGAGGCCTGGTTCAATGCAGTCCTGAGCATCTGAGGTCTTGATGAGCTTTAACTATAGTTTTGATTGTTCAGGCTACTTAGTCACTCAATTTTTTTACTCGAATATAGTCATAGCCCTCGACTTTTAGATATTCGGTTAAATGTCGCCTGGGCTAGATTGCAAACCCTTTGAATTTATCCACTAGGAATCTATAAGGAACCATAAACTATGAGTCACCTAGCTAAAGTTGATCACGTCACCTATGCTTGTAGCGAAGGGATGATTGAGAAGTGGGCGTGGTTTCATATCGAAGTTGAAGGCGGAAAGCTAGTAACTCGACTGGATGATGTCGATCCGGACAATCCGAGAAGCAGCATGAAACTTTGGTGCATTGACTATGGCACTTTTGGTATTGCTCTAGTTGAAGGCATCGATCGCGCAGAAAAGTCTCAAGTCACCTCATTCGTCGAAAGACACGGTGACCATAGTGTTCAGCACGTAGCTTATGATACAACAGATCTAGATAGCTTTGCAGAACGACTAAAGCAATATGGTTGCCAGCCCCTTGGAGAACCTATTTCTAAGAAAGATGCGTTTGGCTTATTAAAGCAACTATTTTGTCGGGGTTATTCTCAGCTGAGCCCTGCTGAGACTACCTTTGCAGAATATGTTCAACGCCCTAAAAGTGTAAAAGAAGAACTTGAAATTACCTTCTCTCAAAAAGCAGGGAAGGGGTTTTACCGACAGATTGAAGAAGCCATGGCCCAGGGGCAGAAAACAATGTTTACAACATTTTCTGAAATGCCTTGCCATTGGCAACTTCCTGCAGAGGAAGAATCAACTGTCATGGATCAAGCTCCAGAAAGCTTGATTAAACCACAGCCATTATCTTGATTGTGGGCTTTTGTCCCCATTTTGTAGCCCTCACCCTCAACCTTCCTCCCAGAACGGGAGCCGGATCCAAGGTCCGGCTCCCGTTCTTCCTCTTTGGGAGAACGGGATGAGGGGGCCAAACTTGCAAAAGTGAATTGCACCCCTCGACACGGGACATAGGGCAGTCGGCGGCGCAGTAATCGAGGGCGTTTTGGGTGACCACCGTCTGAATTTTCGCCGGATCGGCCATGGGTTGTAGGGCGTCGCCCAACTGTAGCAGGTAGGCTTGCTGCGCTTCGACCCGCTTGCGATCGCTGATGTATTCATAGCAGCCCAGCACACCAATATCTCGTGTGTCGGCTTGGCCCCCGATTTGAGCAAGAGTCAGGCCCAGATTGCGGGCCAAGGTGGTGTTGCCGCCCAGATAGCGCGACTCGCGAGGCGTAGGCTGAATATCGGCGATCGGTATCGACGCTGTAGTTTTCTAAGCGTAGCGGTGCCCCGGGGATAAGCCATTTCCAATAGCGTCTGCTCCGCCGCACAGAGCCGGTCAATCGTCGCCTTGGTTCGGTTCCGAGGGCATTCATGACCACCAACCGAGCCACCAGAATCGAGATGAACTCGTTCAACTCTTTTTTGGTGAGCTTGGTGCGATCGCCCTTTTTGATGCGTTGCTCCATCGCGGCGATAATTTCGGCGCGGGTGGTATCGAAGGTTTGAGCGAGAGAGGCCATCGCTATGGACAGTTAAGCGGAAACGGCCTCGTCTACGGGTTCAGTTGTGGCAGTCAGTAAAGTTATAGCGGTATAAACAACCCTATATCGTTATGTCAGTGTCGAGGCTGTTAAATTGCTGTACCTTAGACACGACTCTTTTCTCCAACCCTTCCCCGTAAAGCTGTCAGGAGTGTTGAACTTTGGTGAACTAATTTTCTACAGTGTGTCGCTATGTAAATAAGTGTGGTTCTGTACAGGTTGCGCGATCTAATCCTCACATTTTAAGTGAAAATCCTTTAAGTGGAAAATCTAGCAATCTTAGCTTGGATGTGCTCTTAACGATTTCCTGAATTGATACCCCACTCACCCCATCAGCAGAATTTTCTTGCAAGAAAATTCTGCTGATGGGGTGATCATGTATTTCCTTAGATTAGATGTATTGATTAATCTTTCTTCCAAATAGCTTTAGATGTGATGACACCATTGCTCTCGTCGTCGCTTATTCAAAATCTCAAAAATCGGAAGGAGTTCAATGTCAAATCAAGATTAGGATCGATGGTTTGCCTACAGGCAGAACACCCCTTTAGCATTGGATACAGTTTGCTTTGATAATCCATATCTTGGCACATATTTGGAGTCGAATCTCATGCCAGAAATGATCTTGCCGGGTACCTACATTGAAGTTCGAGCAGAAGGACTAATTAGCGCAGGCCGAGTGTCAACAGGCAACATTGGGATTGTGGGCACAGCATCCAAAGGCCCCATTGATGAGGTGATGCTACTGAGCAGTTTGTCCGAAGCCAAGGTTATTTTTGGGGAAAGCGACGAATGGAAAGGGGGCGATTCTAATGAGCTAACCCTCATCCGCGCTCTGGATTTGATTTATAGAAATGGTGGGCAGACGGTTTATGCAGTGCGGACGGCTACATCAGGAGCGGGGGCAACTGCAAAGCTCACCCTCAAGACTGGTAACAATCAACTACTCGACCTAGAAGCACTAACGCCGGGAACATGGGGGAATGGGATCTCGGTTACCGCAACGGTTGACGCCACCAAAACCCCCAAAGGCATCCTTGAAATTGCCCATGGTGTGGCCCAAGAAACCTATGGATTTGACACTATTACAGCGCTATCTGAAGCCATCGTTAAACGATCAGCATTGATTAAATCGGTTAAAGTATATACGTCCAATGCCGATAAGCTCCCGGATGTTGCGGAGGCAACGAAATTCTCAGGAGGAACCGATGGTGCCAATGCAACCAATACTGACTACGCCCGTAGTTTAGCGCTATTAGAGAATGAGATTGTCAATATTGTGGTGTTGGCGGGGCAAGGGGTAACCCGCCAAGTTACCGCCGCTGCCTCTCTACTCGAAGGACATCTTAAAGCAACTGCGGGCATTAAGCGAGAGCGTATTGGCGTTATTGGCAGCGGCTTTGTTAACGGAAAGGATGATCTCGATGATATTGCCCAGCATTCGTTTAACAACGATCGACTGATTTTTGTTGCCCCTGGGGTGTCGGTATCGGAACAAGGCAAATCTGTGCAACTGCCCGGTAGTTATACGGCGGGGGCAATTGCCGGATTAATCTCATCTCTTGCCGTGCAGGCCAGCCCAACCAACAAAGTGCTAGCCATTGATGGATTAACCACCGAATTTAATAGTGCTAAGCTCAGCAAACTGGTGCAGAGCAAGGTACTGACGATTGAGAAGCGCAACGGGTTTCGCGTGGTGAAGGGGGTTACCACTAATGATGAAGCCTGGAGTCAGATTACCACCCGACGGATTGTGGATTATGCCATTTATGGAGTGCGATCGGGATGCGATCCTTACATTGGCAAACTCAATAATGAGCGGGTTCGAGGCGCAATGAAAGCCACCCTTGACGGGTTTTTGACGCGCATGGTTGATAATGAAGCGTTGGTCAGCTATTCCTTAGAGGTATCGGCTACCCGTGCCCAAGAAATTTCTGGAGAGGCGATTGTAATCATGACGCTGATGCCAACCTTTAGCATCGACTTTATCAAGGTGACGATGTATCTGGTTTAGGTGCCCACAGTAGGCAACTACTTCACAAAGCAACACCTAAGAGAACACAGACTAAAGTACTAAAAGGAACGAGTTGCTATTATGCCGAATGCCAATGTGTTTCGCGGATCAGATGCGTCGCTGGTTTTAGCCGTGGATAATGGAGAGTCGGTAGAAGGCCAGTTGGCCGACGGTTTGATTGGCGAGTATGACTTCTCTAGCATTGTCGGGCGCCTACAAAATGTGCAGGTCAAAGTTGAGAATGAACTGCGGCCCTACCATGAGCTGGGAAAGCGGTTTGCCACCGAATTGCGGCCTGGCAATATCAATGTCAGTGGGTTTGTGGAACGGGCCCACATTAATGGGGCGTTGATTCGCCTATTGTTGGGCGATGGGGCTACTAGTCCACCCCCGACCGGAACCATTCCCCAGCCCTCGTTCAACATTGTGATTAATCTAACCAACCCATCTTTGCCCGAAAATAGCAGCATCTTGACGGTGTTTGGAGTAAAGTTTGAAAGCTGGAGCTTTAGTTTGCCAGAAGATGACTTTGTGATGGAATCGGTCACTTTTCGAGCACTGCGAATGAGTAGTGAGGAATCGGGCAGTTAGGAAACTAGAGAATAATTGATGACACCGACAGAACTAACGCCTGACGATTTGCTGGCCGGGGCAGCGATCGCCTTTGACATCACCATTCCCGCCGATATTTTAGATCCGGGAAATTCGGAGAATGGCTCTTCTAGCCATTCTGGCGAGGAGAAAATTGTGCGTCTGCGCCCCCTCACCATTGGCACCTTTCAACTCATTATGAAAGCGGCTCGCAACGATCCGGGACTGATTCCTCTACTGATGATTAAAGAGTCGCTGGTGCAGCCCAAACTTTCTCTGGAGCAAGCCCGCAGCATGCATCTGGGGTTAGTCAACTTTCTCATCGCCCAAATTCGACAGATCAGCGGTCTCTCGGAAAAAAAAACATGATTGACCTCAGTGCCTTTCCCCTGGTGACAGCAGGGTATCGACTGGCGCGGGCGTTTGGGTGGACACCTCAACAAATGCAATCCATGACCATGGGACAAATCGCTATCTACCTGCAACTCTTGGATGAGGAGACCCGCCGTGGAACTCCCGAAGGATGACTCATCGAATTTTGATGCTTTAGCCGAAGTTGGGAGCCAGATCCAGCAAGAGGTTTGGGAACTCCAGAGCAGTCTTGTCATGGGTTTCGAGGTACCGGTTGCTTTACGTCCTGAAGACTGGGCTGAACTCAGCCGCCTGCAAGCTGACATGGATACCGCACTGGAGGTTTGCGGGATGTGTCAAACACTAGCCTATCAGCTGACCTCTGGGTTTATCCCCTCTGGGTTCGGTGCCAATGCTGGCCATAGGACGGACAACAGTGACGCTGACGGCGCGGCCCAGCCCCATGGACAACCTCAGCCCAATGGTTTGGCTCAACCTCCTGCTACGTCTAGAAATACGCCCATCCAACGGTTAAGCCAGCCCCAGGCTCGACCCGATTCTGGCAATGCCTTATCAGCTCCGTTTACTTCTGAAACGCTTGATTTTGGCTTTGGGCTGGGGCCGGAGACCCCTGGTCAGAGCCTGATCGATACCCCTGACCCGATAGATCGAAGTCTGGAGGCTTATGACCGGGGGGGCCATAGCCCTGACCCTGAATGGGTTGGAGCCCCCACCGTAAAAAAAGACACCCTGGGGCCAACGATTCCTCTGCCCTCGCTCTCTAACCATCCTTCCCGGTTTGACCAGAATGGTGGAGTTGACCAGCCGAGAGGTGCTCCAGCGGCATTGACATCAGCCCCGTCGCCGCCGCCCCTACCCCTACCCTCTGACCTGGGGTATGGACAGAGCCTAGCTGAGGATACAGCCACGCCCCAGGCTCCGCCCCGACTGCCAGACATTGGAAGAGCCGGGACTGGCAGCTCTTACCCATTGCCGACACAACCCATTGCGGGGGATAACGAGCGATCCCCCGCCTCAGCGCCTCTACCCGTTAAAGGGCTGCGGGATCTGGCGCAATGGCTAGAAACAGACCAACCAACGCTTCAATCTGCCTTTTCTGAATCGCCCCAATCTGGGGGCATTAAACCCTCTGCTTCCCCCCAGAATAGGCCCAAAGGCATGCTGCGCGAGGCGGCGGCGGGTGAGGCAAATCCTATTGAGATTGAGCAACCTCCAGAGTTTCAGTCCTCTAGCCAAAACCAACCCCCTTATTTTGAGCCTGCTGTCACCCCCACCGCCGCTGAGGGTGGGTTGCAGGCAGAGCGCCTTAGCCCTGGGCAACCGGAAGATCGATTCTCGCTGCAAGAGGCTACGCCAATCTCCGCGATCGCCCCTAGCCGAGCATCAACCTCCCCCAGCAACGAGACGCCGAGCCTGGGACAACAGTCGCGCAATGGCTGGTTGGTTGACAATCAAAGCTTTCCTGGCCAAAGCACTCCCGATCAGGATGGGGATACAGCCCGCCCGCTCAAAGCCGTTCCCCAGCTCGCCGATCTGCCGCCCAAGGGGGTGAGCCGCATGCAGCATCAAGCAGAACGGCCATCGCTTCATCCAGAACGTTCAGATGTATCGCCAGAAGAGGGGATTGGCGGATGGGAGAGACCGGCCACACCCCAGGCAATGCCCACCGCACCAGAGCCTGGCCGATGGGTGTCTAGCCCCAATGGCCCCCTCAATTTTCCTGAACCGATGGCTGCAACTCCAGATCGACCGACCCCCCTACCGGACATGGAGGATGTACTAGACGCCATTGCCCAGGAAATTTCCCGTGAATACCGTCAGTTCTATGGATACTAACCATGCCCATTGAACTGGCTAAAATTCAGCTCAATCGGGTGCATAGGGTAGACACCCTGGAACGGGCGGCCCTGGTGCATCACCATGTACCGGGGATGGAGGGCAACGCCACCCAAAACCTGGGGCGCGACTCGGTACGACTGCAAATTGAGGGCATTTTTTACGGCACCAAGGCCGGGGCCGACCTAGAAACCCTGCGTAAGGCATATAAAGCGCGGGAACCGGTAGATTTTTTAGCCGATATTGTGGGGCAGGCCTACTTTGCCCAGGTGCTGCTAGAAACCTTTGAGGTAGTCCAGGCGGCGGAACTGCCCGACCAGTTTAGCTATCGGCTCACCATTGCTGAATATGTGCCGCCCAAGAAGTCTGCGGCGCAAAACAAGGCGGCGGTGAACAGTGCCGTAAAAATGAAAGCCCAGGCCATGATGGATATCGCGTCGCTGCCCGATGCCATATCCCTGGGGTCTATCCCTGAGTTAACTAACCCGGCAGAGCCATTAACCGGGGCCATGGGCGATATCACTGCCGCCACGGGGGGGCTGTCTGATGTCGGAGCTGGCTTCAATGCTCTGGCTGGCGTAGAGGTAATCGTTCCAGAAACCGCTCCACCTGCCACTGGGGTGGAGCTGGTGGAGCTGGATTGGTCTCCTGTTAGCGTTTCTAGCCAAGACTTGCTGAAGGCAGGGGTTTCGGCTCAAAGCCTGCTCGATCGAGGAGCTTCTGTTGACGCGCTGATTGAGGCGGGGGCAACCACCCATGGGTTACTGGCGGCTGGGGTCTCGGATGCTGACCTGGCAAAAGCTGGGGTCTCTCAGGCCGATCTGGACGCTGCCAAGCAGGTCAAAGACACTCTGGAGGCAGAGGCTAAGGCTCTATGGGTGGCGATCGCCTTCACCGATCCCAATGGATTTCCCTTTGCGAACCAGCCTTATCACATTACGTTGCCTCATGGAGCTATCCAAACGGGGACTCTAGATGCCCAGGGGCAGGCTCAGATTGAGGTCATTGCTCAGGGAAATTGTGCGATCGCTTTTCCGGAACTGGATAGTGAAGTCTGGCAACAATTGGTCATTCGGGAACCAGACCAGGGCACAACCGATGAAGCATCTGAACTGCCCGCACCCGATCAGAGACTAGAAGATTCTGAAACAAAAACGGCACCTGGATGGATTACCCTGCGAATTGAGGACGCAGAGGGTAATCCTTTTAGTAATGCAACCTATCAAATCACTCGACCGGATGGCACGACTTCAGTGTCAGCCATCCTTGATGAGCAAGGACAGGTTCGCCTTGATGCCGTCATTCCTGGCGAGTACAGGCTGACCCTCCAGGAGTTGTCAGAGGATAGTCCAGTTACAACGGGGTGGGTGACCCTGCAAATTGAGGATGCAGACGGCAATCCTGTTGTTAATAACACCTATCAAATCACTCGACCAGACGGCACGACTTCAGTGTCAGCCATCCTTGATGAGCAGGGACAGGTTTGTCTTGATGCCGTTATGCCTGGCGAGTACAGGCTGACTCTCCAGGAGTTGTCAGAGGATAGTCCAGTTACAACGGGCTGGGTGACTCTACAAATTGAGGATGCAGAGGGTAATCCTTTTAGTAATGCAACCTATCAAATCACTCGACCGGATGGCACGACTTCAGTGTCAGCCATCCTTGATGACCAAGGACAGGTTTGTCTTGATGCCGTTATGCCTGGCGAGTACAGGCTGACTCTCCAGGAATCGTCAGAGGATAGTCCAGTTACAACGGGGTGGGTGACCCTGCAAATTGAGGATCAGGAGGGTCGTCCCCTAAGTCATGCCATCTATCAGCTGGTGCGCCCTGACGGCAGCATGACTCCGGCTGCAACGCTGGACGATCGCGGGCAGGTTCAAATCGATCGTGTATTGTCTGGAGAATACTTACTCAATGTTCTGGAGCAGGTATGGAGAATTGTTGTTACTGATGCGGAGAATAACCCTGTGGGGAATGAGCCGTTTGAATTGAGGGATCAGGCTGGAAATTTGGTGGTTGGCGGTACTCTAGACGATCGCGGTGCTGCGGTTATTCTGGGTCTGGCGATCGGAGATTATACGCTTGAATTTTTGAATCGGGAGGCAAGTGAGTGGAGCATTAGCCTGGTTGAACCGTCAAATCTGTAATTGAGCCGTAACGTCAGTTTTTCTAACTTCAGCAACATTCAGACCAACATTGAAAATTTTAACCTATGGTTACAACGCCGCTCACAATCAAATTCACAATCACCTCTGACCAGATTGCTAAAACAGAAGAAGAAGCGAAACAAAAACCTCCCATCCGGCTGGTAATTCAGCGGCAGTCTACAACGGATGAGCAGGTATTGACAGATGCGGATGCGGATGAGGTCCGAACGCTCAACCTGATTGTTGAAGACAGAAAGGGCATTGGTTATACCCTCGATGATGGCATCAACCCAGCCAGCCAGGGTGTAGTTGCAGAAGATGGCTTACTGATTCATCTGATCTCTCCTCTGGCGGTGGGCTGTTCGCTAAAGTTTGAAGGGGATACAGAAGCGATCGCACTGACCTTGGATCGATCGGGTGATGACGAAGATACGTTGCTAGACGAAATCTTAGAAGATGAAGAGGAGGATATTGAAGAAACCTTCGAGAATCTTGCTGAAGATGAGGATGAGGAAAGGGTACTCTCTCTGCTAGTCATTGAAAAAGCGAGCCAATCTTACGAACTGAATGACGGCATCAGCTCCAGTAGAGGAACGGTGGATGAGGATGGGGTTCTTATCCACCCGATTTCTGCTCAATCCAAAGGTTGCACATTGAGGTTTGACGGAGATGAAGAAACTGTTAAACTAATATTCTTGCCTTGATTCTTAAGGAACCTATATCAGCAACCTGAGGACTATTACTGTAGGTTCCTTAAGAGTTCTGTATCTGTCACTTTGAGTGGCTCAGACATCATCTACTAGAGCGTATCATAAAAATTTTTGATAGGCAGATGCTGGTATTCCTGATAATCTCCCAATATCAGCAACTTCTTTGTTGCCAGTGTCATTTGTTTTATCATTTTCATGAAAGCCCTTATAAAATTTGTTTGTTTCAAGAGCTGCTTTCTTATTTCTTCCCTTTGCATATGCTTGAATTACCGCAATACTTTCCACGTTACCTAGTTCAACTAGTTCTGAAAAATGATCTGTGAGGTACTTTAAATAAGCGCAATGAACAGCCCTAACTCGCTGGTCAGAGGCATTTTTTTGCTTTCCTGTGATTTCAAGTATGAATCTATCTCGTTGCTCACCCTCACTAAATCTTCTTACGAAGTCTAAAATCTGATCCTTTTGTTGTGTGGTAATAAGCCCCTCAGTACTACCAAAATTGAGTGTGGTAGTGATTTCATTTATTGGTTGTGAGCGGTTGTTTAAAACTTGATTAATGCTGGGATCGATCAATGCATTAGCGTGGGAAGGAAACTGAAAGGTACGATTTACTGGGTTAATATTCTGAGCAAGTTGCATATAGGCGTGTCGAACTTTAAAGGCCGTAAAATCGAAATCAATCGATCCTCCGTAAAGCTGTAAAAGCCTGCCATAAACTGACAAACATTCATTCATATTCAAACTTTGAATCGCCTGAACACCCTTCAAGAAGCCTGTCCTTAGCCAGTTCTTAGCGTCTTGCCAATTTTGGTGATTGATGTTTGCTGGAAAAGATGGATAGACACCTGCGCGATTCAGCAGCGTCCCGTCATCAGCCAGAAATTCTTGATGTGCCTGAAATGGGGTGCGCGGAACAATGCTTTCATAGAAATAGCGTTGAAAATAACTATCCCAATCATAAACTACTGGGGGAGTTTGACCAGGAGGAAGTGCCGCAGACATCAATGCCTGAAGGTTTGAGGTTGGAGCATCCCCGCTCGCTTTATCCAACTGGGAATATAATATGTTACCCCCAGGTGATTCACCATTAGTTAAAAGATATGACAGATATTTATCACCGTCAGTATTACCCGGTGCGCTAGCCATACGCTTGGGCAAGCTTCCAGGATTATACTGATGCAAAAAGGCATCATTATCAATAACTCCAATAGGATTATTTGCCTTATTGACGGCATTAGCACTATAGGTTTTATGGATATAAAATGCATTCCCTTTATTAAACATATAATAGCGATCGCCGTTTCCCAATAGTGAATCGATCGCGAAAATGATTCCTGCTCGCTCCATAAAGGCTTGATTTCTCAGAATCCACTTTGTTCGGATATAGTTCCTCACAATCTCCTGAAAGACTGCATCACTAAGATAGCTCCGATTCTGAAGTAACGTTTGGGCAGATACCTGAAGGGGGTTGCTCTGATTTTTGGCCGTTAAGAATTCATCTAAATCTGCGCTACACTCTACAATAGAGTAGGCATTTGGTTGTGGATTAGGGCTAGGGGCTGGTTGTGCGAATGGATTGGCAATCAGGTTTTGAAACGGATCAGAACCACCCGTTACAGGAGCGAATGCCTTCATGATAATCAGATAAGCAGGTTTTGCTTTAGAGGCTGGCGCTAAGTCCTTAATGGCTGCATTATATTTTGCTTTTTTGCTGGGGTCTCCGTTCCAAGTAGGATGTATTTTCTGAGGGTCGGTCATTGCCTGAATCAGTTTCATGCCTTCGGTTTGCCATTGCCCATGATCTGACCAGTCAAGTTCAACAACTAAACTTTTAGGAAGTTTGACGATTTTATTTCCGTTGTCAACACCTGCCTCCCTAAGAACGTATTCTGCAAAAAGTGTCTGCTGAGGAGCATTCGTCCTTTTGATAACGTAAGCCATATGCCCTTCAGGTTGAGCATTGTTATTCCGATCTTTCTTGAAAAGAAAGAAAGCACCTCCCTGTGCCCCTGAACTGGAGACCCCAAAGGAGTGGACGTCATTAATCCAGTTCTGGTTTGCAAAAAATTGCCTCATCCTCATCTTTTCGGGATTGGCACCACGACCGAGGGCATTCCAGTCAATATTCTGAATATCTGCTCTATTGCCACTGAGATTGAGCGTATAGAACTTGCTCAGCTTCAGTGGAGTATCAATCTGCGGCATGGTGCGTTCCTTTGTGAAATGCTTTTGCGTAGCGCGAGAATACAAAAAGTAAATTAAATAATTGACTTCTGCAAGAAGGCCTATAGATTAATGCAAAGCCTAAAAGTGCTTTAAGCTACAGAAGAATAGAAGATTTTCTGTGTCAAATGCCACTTTAAATTAAAAAATCTAGATAATCCTACTACGGATACTTTATACGCTGATGTTCGTTGCGTTATTTTCTTTATTCTTCATATAAATATTGATTCGTTCGCAGCCGCTGGGCTTCATAATTGTGTAGCTACGAAGGGTTGGCATCATTCTGTTTCAGGCTTCAGAAGCTTAACCCTTTGTTTGAAGCATCCCCTTTCGCGATCGGTTCTCATCGAGCTTTATGCAGCAACTTCTTGCCCTTGAGCTACCCACCGAAAAACTCAGCAGCCTCAAGAACCAGTTCACCGCACTGGCCGACTTTTCCATCAAGCTGCCCGATCTGGGCGATCTCTCGGTACAGGTTCCCGGCCTCGATATGCTCACCGGCATTGTCGGTGGCTTCACCGATGTCGTCCAAAACCTGCCCACTAGCCCCGAAGCGTTAGTCAGCGATCTGCTCAGCGAACTCGAAGGGCTCACCAACGGCTCTGTAGAAATTGGCGATTTGCTGGGCCAGCTCACCACTCCCTTCACCAGTTTGGGTAGTGGGCTCCAGGGCTTTCAGCCCCTGCTCAATCAAATCACCACCGGGCTGACCCAGCTTTCTCCCACCCAGGTAGACAGCGCCTATCTCAGCCAGCTGCTGCCGGTCTCCACCGTTCTCGCCGGTTTGCCCAAACAGTCGTTTACCAGCCTGGTGCAGACTCGGCTGGCGGTGGTCACGCAAATGCAGGCCCAGGTCAACAGCCTCTCCCCCGACCTGGCCACCCGCATCTACCAAGACGCCATTGCCACTCTCACCAGCATTCCCCTCAACGACAGTCTGACCGCCGATCACCTCAACCAGCTCGACGCTAAACTCACCACCCTCGAAACGGCGATCGCCGCCCTAGAGACCCGCTCTGATTGCACCCTCACCACTGTCCAGAGCTGGGCCGAGGGCCTAGACAGCTTTGCCACCGAGTTGACCACCACCCTCGACGACACCCTGACCGCCCTAGCGCCCAGCCACCTGGGAACGATCGCCCAACCCCTCGGCCACGCCCTAGACCAGGTGCCCCTGACCGACAGCTTTACCACCGTGATCGATCAGATGGAGTCGGCCCTCAAGGCCGTCCACGGGCTGGCAGATCGGGGCATTGATACGGTCACCGCGGGCCTCGACAAGGGCGTGGGTGCGGTAGAAAAGGCGATCGCCACCGTCGAGCAGGCGATCGTCAAGGTCAGCGCCCTGGTCACCAACGCCATTGAGCAGGTGGTGAGTTTTATTCAGGGGGTTGACCTGACCGGGTTGATCAATCAGGCCAAGCTCATTTTCAATGACCTGATAGCCAAGCTAAACGGGGTATTCGACACCGTCAACGGCATGATTGGCACCGTGTTTACCCAGGTCAAGGGGCTAATCAGCCAGGTCGATGCATTCGATATGCAGCCCATCGTCGATGCCCTCCATGGCGCGATCGCCCAGATCACCGCCTTTCTAGAGCATCCCCAGGTGGCCAATGTAGTTCAGCAGGCCAAGGCGAGTATTGATGCGGTGGTGCAAAAGCTCGACCCTGTGACCCTCGAACCGGTGTTTGACCAGGTCTTGACCGAGGTCGATCAGGTCAAGGCCACCCTGGAGGCCATCGATGTCTCCCAGCTCAACGCCATGGTGAAAACGGCCTTGTCGGCGGCGTTAGATCTGGTCCGCAGCGCCATTGACCCTCCCTCCACCGTGACCGATGCGGTCAAAGAGCAATACAACGCCATTGTCACCGAGCAAATTCTCAAGCAGCTGGTGGAGCCTATCCGGTCGGTGATTAACCAGGTGGTAGAGACGATTTACTCCTTTGAGCCCGGCACCCTGGTGGGCAATCTGTTGGCTCCGCCTTTTGAGCTGGCGATCGCCAAAATTGAAGAATTTGTTGACCCAGACCAACTGGTCAAGCTGCTGAAACCTATAACTGACCTCCAGGGGCGGCTCTTAAAGCAGGTGGATGAGGTGATTAACCCGAAGGTCATCTTTGCGCCCTTGATTGGCCTGTACGGCAAATTGATGGGCTTTGTGCGATCGCTTTCGGCGGAGCAAATTTTGACCCCCATTAACGGGCTAATCGGCCAAGCCACCAGCCTATTAGACCAGCTGGGGTTAGAGAGCCTGGTGGCCCAGGTGGTGCAGTCGGTGCGGCAGGTGACAGACTGGATCGGCGGCCTGCGGTTAGACGATCAGGCCTTTTGGCAGCCCATCCAAACAGTTCTCAACCAGGGCATTCAACCCTTGCTGGAGGGGCTGGTGAATCAGGTTAAGGCCGCGATTCACCAGCTCAACCTATCGGGGCTGGACGCTATTTTGGGACCTATGCGGAACGTCGTGACGCCGATGCTGAGTCAGATTCAGACGCCGCAGCTGCTGAGCCAGGTAGAAACGATGGTCGGCACCCTCGGGGAAACAGCCCAAACCTACGGCGCTACCTTGGCGACCCAGGCGTCGGCCTGGCAGGGGCTGGTGAAGACCTGGACAGATTTTGTCCCCTTGCCTGCCTTAAAAGCCGACTACGATCGCCTGCTGCAACGTCTGCAAACCCTCAGCCCGGTGAAAGCGTTGGCCCTGGCCACCAGCCGGGTCGATCAGCTGGAGGATCTGGCTAAAACGGCTCTGGCCACTGTGAAAACCCTCTGGACTCAGCTGGGCGATCGCCTCGATCAAGGGGTCGATTTCCTGGGTGATCTAAGCTCCAGCGGCCCAGAGGGGCTAAAAGCTTACCTGCTAACAGCGGTAGATGCACTAGCGGCAGGGCCGATGCAGGCGATCGCCCAATGGGCCAAACCCCTAGAGCGCATAAAAACCCTCATGCCCGCTGTGCTTGATTTGCAAAAGGTGCTGACCGTCGCCAACCAAATTCCCACAGCGATTGAGCGCTTGGGCCAGTCTGTCATCGGCATTAAAACCAAGATCCAGGGGTTTAACCTGAGCTTTTTGGCTGAGCCCCTCAACCGGGTGCTGGCAGAAGTGGTGAAGCCCCTGGAGGCTCTCAACCCTGAACCGGTGCTCGTGGTTCCCCTGACAGAACTCTTTAACCGAGTGCTGCGCCTGCTCGATCGGCTCAGCCCGGTGAACCTGCTAGCCGGGGCGCGGGGCACCGTAACGCTCAAGCTTGACACCCCGCCAGAGCACCCCATGACCATTCCAGCCGGAACTCCCCTGGTGGCAACAACCCCCGTCGGTGAAATCTGGTTTGAGACTGCGATCGCCGCCACCCTCTCCGCCACTGTCTTAACCCTGGATGTGCCTGTGCAGGCGTTGATTGCCGGAGAAGGGGGCGATGTGGTCACCGACGAGGGCGTCACCTGGAAAATTGAGGCTGAGGGGTTGGGTGCGATCGCCGTTACCCGCGCCCCCTCAGAACGATTGGTGGATAGAATTTTGAGCCTCACCACCCTGGTGAAAAAAGTGCTGCTGGCCAAGCTGGAGCGATTGCACCCGGTCAAACTGATCGCGGAGCCTCTCAATCAACAGTTTCAAAAGATTTTGGCCCTGATACAAGACCTGGGGATTATGCAGCTCTTTGATGCCTTCTTCGAAAAACTTGAGCGTTTAGATGGAGAAATTAAAGCTGGGCTAGATCGCTTAGGGGTCGCCTTTGGGGGATTGGTGTCGGCCTTTCCGCTTTAGTCATGCTGTTGAGGTCACATCAGGAGGCAATATTATTAGAATAATTGCCGTCAACAAGGGTGTCTAAATCTCACTGAGAATCTTAAATATTCCTGCGAATTGAATGGAGGAAAACGAAAAAAGATTATTCTAGGCTTGCTGCATTCTATTCAACAAAAAACACCTCCTTTTTAGGATGCCTACGCAGTTTTATGCCCCCTGTCCATCACCAAATCACGCTTGGTTCTACGACCTATACCCCTGCCGATCGCCCTGTCTTGATTGAGATGCAGGCTAAGGCGTCATTGGGGGTGCCGGTTCACCATGCCCGCATTGTATTGGGGGGCACCCAAACCATTACCGCCAAGCCCAACGACCCAGTGACCGTCAAGGTCGGCTATGGCCAGGAGGTGAGGCCCGTGTTTACCGGTGTAGTGCAGCGGGTCGAATGGGGTATTGAGCACACCACCATTCAGGCCCTATCGGCCTTTCACGCCCTGACCACGGCGCAGTTTAACCTGGTCTACGAAAAATCTAATGCGGGCGCGATCGTCAAAGATGTGGCCCAAAGCCGTCTCAAGCTCAAGGTCAAGACCATTGAAAACGGTGTTACCTTTCCGGTGTACGTGCTGGGCGATCGCACCTCCGCCTACGACCACCTCCAGGGTTTGGCCCACCAGTGCGGCTTTGACCTCTACGCTACCGCCGAAGACCAGCTTGTCTTTGCCCAATACAGCGCCGCCCAGACCCACGAGCTGACCTACGGCTTCAACATTCTCAGCCTCACCCAGGCCCAGCCCCTGCCAGAGATTACCGGCGTCGAAATCTACGGTGAAAGCCCCGCCAGCCAGGGCCAGGGCGACCAAGCCTACGCCTGGCTGACCAAAAAAGAGGTCAAAGGAACAGCGGGAGGGAGTTCAGGCGTCATGCTCCGGTTGGCCGACCCCACCGCGCGCACCCAGAGCATCGCGGGCACCATTGCCAAGGCCGCTCTCGATCGCCACACCCAAAAGCCCCGAGGTCAGGTGCGGGTGCTGGGAGATAGCACCCTTCAGTTGGGAGATGCCATCAAAATCACCAAAATGCCCGTCAGCAGCCAAAATGGCACGTTCAAAATTACCGGCGTGGCCCATCGCCTCAGTCACCACCGAGGGTTCTACACCATGATCGATTGGGAGAAACCCTAAATGGACTCAATCGTAGGGGTGATGAAGAAAGTGGCGGAGCACGAAGTCCGCAAAATTTACACCACCGAGCTAGGGGTGGTGACGGCGATTTTTCCCCACGCTTCTGAGAGCGACAAAGACAACTATCAGTGCTCCGTAAAACTCAAAAATAAAAAGCAGCCCGACGGCAAAGATTTTGAGCTACGCAAAGTACCGGTGGCCACCCCCCACCTGGGCATGGTGAATATTCCCAACGTCGGCGACCTGGTATTGGTGACCTTTATTGGGGGAGATATCAACGCGCCGATCATCATTGGTCGGCTCTACAATGACCCCGATCAACCTCCGGCAAATCAGGAAAAGGAAGTCTTAATCCAACACAGTCTGAAGGAGGGCGGTAGCCTCAAAATTGATGCCGAAGGAGTGCTGACTCTCACCAGTAAGGATGAAAAAAACATCGTCACCGTCAAAGATGGCGAACTGAGCGCCGTCAATGACAAAAGCACCATCGAAGTCAAAGACGGTGACATCACCCTCAAAAATGACCAGTGTAAAATCGCCCTCTCGGGGGGCAATGTCACCATCTATAACGGCACCTGCAAAATCAAAATTGAGGGGGGCGGCATTACCATCGACGCCGCCAGCAACAGTGTCACGGTAAAGAGCATGGGGTCAATTAAAGTGGGGGACGCCACCACGGGCTCTGTGCAGGTGGGGGGGCGAATGCCGGGGAACGCCGTGGCCGACAACGACGATATTATTCTCACCAGCCACACCCATGTGGGTAACCTGGGTGCTCCCTGTCCGATCATGGTGCCGATGGACAAGATCAACTCGATTCAGGCCAAGGGCCGCAACACAAAAGTCGGATAACTAGGGAAGAAACGGCATGGTCAGAATTAAGGGCGCCAACAGCGACTACGCCTATGTGGGAGAACCGAAGGAAGCTCCCATTCAGGAAAATAAGGCGGCATCGCCGCTATTTATGGAAATTTTTGTCTGCCCCAACGACATGCCCAGCCGGGTTGAGCCGCCCTACAACGGCAAGAAAGACAATTGGTGTGAGGGCACTGATCAAGCCTGCCCCCACGATGGCGTTGGGAAGAAAACAGGCCATGTCAAAATTCGTCTGGAGCAAGATAAGGGAATCATCCTGTCGGCAAAGGATAAAAATGCCCTCCAGGTGTCAGATCAGGCGGTAACGGCCACCGTTCCCCTCCAGGTGACCCAAGGGTTAACGGTTGACATCAACGCCCCCGACAATCAAAACGTGCGCTTAGAGGTTTCCTCAAAGGGGGTGATCCTACAGGGGCCAGATGGCACCTCAATCAAGATCACCAAGGACGGTATTGAACTCTCCCCCGGCAAGTCTGGGAAGGTCACTATTACGGGGGGCCTGGATTTGTCTAAGGCTACGGTGACCTTGCCCCCCGCCACCGTTGATGCCTTGGTGAAAGAAATTGTGCCCAAGCTCAAATCATGATTCCTTTGCCATGATTGGCCCGGTTGCCCCTACTGCTCAGTCTCCCTTCGCCCTAGGACAGAACTCCATGGCCGACCTGCTCAAATTCCTTGACCTCATGCTGACTCGACGGCAGCCCACCCAGGTAACCGCCGACCGAGACACCGTGGATTTGAGCACCCAGCAGCGAGATCTGGCGGTGGTAGACGGGCGGCATAACCTGGCCCAGGCCTTGCTCAACCGGCTCCACACCCGCCAGGGAGAGTTGGCGGCCCTGGGGCACCCCGACTATGGCTCGCGGCTGTATCAGCTGATGGGAGAACTCAACAATGGGCGCACCCGTACCCTGGCCGAGATGTATATTCGCGAGAGTCTGGCCCAGGAATCGCGCATTTCAGAAATTATCTACATTCAGTTTGACCCGCCGGCTCGGGGGCAAGAGCGCACCACCCTTTCTACGGTGATTACGGTCAAGCCGGTGGGCGATGACACCCCGCTGACCCTGGCCCTAGCGCTGAATTTGGGAGGCTAGATGATGGTGTTTGAAGCGAAAGACTTTGGCCAGATCTTTGCCGATATGCGCGATCGCACCTCGGCTCAGCTCACCGATTTTGAAGAAGGCAGCGTTGTTCGCACCCTGTACGAATCCTTTTCCTACGAGCTGGCGTTGCTCTACGAGCAAATGCACTGGGTCTATCTGTCGGCCTTTGTGGATACGGCCACCGGGGGCGAGCTTGATCGGGTGGTAGCCATCCTGGGGATTAAACGGGGCGAGCCGGATTTTGCCACCGGCCTGGTCACCTTTGAGCGCGATCTGGGCATTGCAGAACCGATTGAGATTCCCCTCGGGTTTCTGGTTACCACCAGCGAAGACACTGAGGAGTCGCCCAAAAAATCCTTTCTGACCATTGAGGCTAAAACCCTAACGGATACGGAAAAGCGGGTGCAGGTCAGGGTACAGGCCGCCCAGCGGGGCGAAACCCAGGCCACCGACGCCAACACCATTCAGGTGATGCCCCAGCCTTTGCCTGGGGTGAAAGCGGTGACCAACGAGCAGGCCCTGCGGTTTGTGGGCAAGCGGCGAGAGACCGATGACGAGCTGCGCGATCGCGCCAAAACCGCCCTGCTCGCCGCCAGCGGTGCCAACATCACCGCCATCGAAAATGCCCTCTTTAGCCTGCCGGGGGTGACCGAAGTGCGGGTGCGCGAAAACTTTCACTATGCTCGGGGGGTGGTGCAAATCAAACGGCACAATCGCAGCTACAAAAAAGCGATCGCCGTGCCTAGAAACACCCAGCTCCGCCTGCAAACTGGCGAACGGCGGTTTGTCACCCTGGCCGCAGTCACCCTAGAAGGAGACATTGCCGAGGTCAATGTCGAGGTAGAAGCCCGCACCCGAGGCCTGGCCGGGCAACGACCCCAGGGCGAAACCATCGCTTGGCAGTCGATTAGTCAGGTTGACAGCGACGGGCGCGACTTAGAGCTAGATATCGCCGACGTTGAGCCGATTGTTCTACGCGACTTTGGCGTGCTCGACGTGTTTGTCGATGGGGTTGACTTTACCAACGAGGCCCAGGTTGATCGGCTCAAACAGGAAGTCGAGCGGGTGCGGGCGGCGGGCATCTACGTGTTGCTTAAACCGGCTCAGGCGGTCACCCTCGATGCCACCTTCCAGATTGAGCTGATGCCCGGCAAACGCGTCGCCGCCGCCGAGCGCATCGCCCTAGAAACTGCTCTGCAAGACACCCTCAAGACCTACATCGCAGACCAGCGCATGGGGCAACCGCTGCTCATCGCCCAGCTCACGAAGGAAATTTTGGCCCTCAACCTGGTGAACGACCTGGTGGATGTTAGGTTAACCACCTATCGCGGCGAGGGCGACTATCAAGACGCCACCCAGCACAATGCCTCGGCCAAACGGCTAGATGCGGATGTGTTAGAAAAAATTGTCCCCCGGTACATTCGCGTGGCCTCAGAAACTAAACCTCTGCCGGTGGATGTCACGGTGAAAGCCCGCTCTCTGGGGCCAGATGAAAGCACTAAAGTCGCCACCCGGCGGCACATGGAGCAGGCCATCTGGGATTATTTCGGCGGATTGGGGGCGGGGTTAGCCGTGCGCCAAGAGATCTTACAAGCGGCCCCGGTTTTAGCCAATGACGTGGCGATCACCCTTGTCCCTCACTTTTGGCAACCCCTGACGGCCTTTGATGGTCAGACGGTAGAGGTTAGCTTTGTGGAGCAGGCCCAGCTGGGCAACGTGTTTATCTACGAAAGCACCCTGAACCTGAATGGTGCCTTAAAACTAATGGCTTCCCTGACCGCCACCCAGGATGAAAAGGCCCACCTGCAAGACCGGGTGCGCCTGGCCCTGGAGCACTATTTAGATCACCTGAGGCCAGAGGAAGCCGTTGACCTGGAACAACTGGCCGCCGTGGCCCAGGGGGTTGAGGGTGTGCTTCAGGTCGACTGGCGCGGCGAAGATATCCGCGTTTCCCTCACCCAGGCCGACAGCACTACGCCCCTGGCCAACCGCATTGACGGCACCATCGTTCAGGTCAACCCCTTTGAGAAGACCCGGCTGCTGCCAGAGTTTGCGATCGCCACCGATATTCGCCCCGTCCCCGTCGCCGTTCAGCGCCTGGTGCTGCGGCTCGACATCACCGGGCAAATACCAGCTGGGGTCAACCGCGATCAGCTCCGCAGCGCCATGGAGCAATCGGTGCGCTATGGGCTCAGCACCCTTCACCTCGACTTAGCCCCACCAGCGGTCGGCAAAACTCTCGACCCTGACTTGTTTGCCACCGACCTGCAGGCAAAACTCCAGGCCAAGGTGGGTTCTCTATCGCGCACCATGATCCAGAGCCTGGCGCCGCAGATGATTCCGAGCTTAAGAATGGGGGTGAGCGACTCCCTGGCGGACCTGACTAAAACCTGCCTGCAAGGGGCCACCTATGTCTTTGAGCAGCTCGACCTCACCCCCCGCAGCGCCGATCTGGTCATTCGCCTGGTCGAACAGGCCCAGATTCAGCCCATTGACCCTGGCCAGGTCGCGATCGCCCTCGAACTTCCCCTGCCGCCGCCGTGATGACCTCCTGTACCGTGGGCTGCTCGCGGTAAAGATTTGAGTTGATCCATGGGTCTTCCCCTACCCCTTTATCCCTCCACCCCCCTACCCCCTCACCCCCATGGACGCCTCGGGCAAAACCACCGCCATCCTCAGCCGCTTACCTGCCTTCTACGACGCCGGGAATACGGAAACGTTGCTGTACCAAATGGTCAGCGTCTTTGGCCAGCTGCTGTTGCAAACCGAGACTGACCTAGTTCGGGTGATGCGATCGCACTTTGTCGACACCGCCGACAATGAAGGCTCCCAGGGTCTCACCAGCATTCAGCAGGGCGACCTCGACCAAATCTTTCTGCTGTACCTCGAAGCTCTAGGATTGACCTCCCAGCTCAACCAGGTCAGTCCGTCTCTGCGACCGGGGGTGTTCAAAGACCTCCAGGGGTTCGGGCAAAAGCTCAAGCTCAAGCAAGGCCCAATGGCGCGCGCTCTGGTGCAAGGGTTTACTCCGGCCAATCAAAAACTCATCACTGACTTTTCCCCTAGCCCCACCGCTCAGGAACGCGCCAAGCTCGAAGCTGCCTTAATTGCTGAGCTCAATGCCGCTCTGCAACGCCCCACCCTCTATCAGCAGTATCTCAAGCATTGTTCTGCCGATTCTCTCAGCCCTGAGACCCAGCGCTTGCTGCGGCAAAAACCCACCCACGGACTGCCCCTTAAGATCCTCAACCGTTCGGTGTTAGAGGCGGCCTTTGCCAACGACATTGAGAAAAGCTACGCCCCCTACCGCGATCGCCTCAAGGTAATGATGCGGGTGCTGCGCCAGGGGGCGGCCACCAAAGCGGGCATTCGCGACATTGTCGCGGCTAACTTGGGCATCTTTGACGACGACGAGGCCGCTAAAGATCAAATCCAAATCGAAGAATTTTTACCCGAACTCACCCGGCGCACGGTTCGCATCCATCCCTACACGGCCCCGCCCGACGATCCGGCTACGGTTAACTTTCAGTACGAGCAAACCTTCTCGATCGAGAACCCCAACGTGATCCCGACGCGATCGGGCTTTCAGCTCCAGCTGTTAGACGTTCGCCCCAGCAGTGGCGGAGCACGGGCTCCCCTACAACCGTTGATCAATCCCCGCATTGTCAACGCCGCCACGAAGGAACGGTTTGAATTTCAGGGCATGCTTCAGGTCAACGATGTGCTGCGGGTGACTGCCGAGGGCGATCTCTATCTGAATGGGGTGGCGATTCCGGCCCAAAAACTGCCGCCCCCCCTACCCCGCGACACCTCTCACTGGTACGTCGAGCTGCGCGTGGGCGAACCCGCCGGACGCCTCGACCAAACCCTCTTTGACCTGTCGCGGTTTGACCGAGCTGGACGACAACCCGCCCTGCTAACCCCAGAACAAGCCAGTAACTACGCGATCGCCCTAGATGTGGAGCTGATTAAGCAAACCCCCGCCAGCTTCCGAGTGCGCATTCCCTGGGATATTCCTGGCTACACCGACAAATTTAGCGAGGCGGGCGACCACCCCCGTAACCAGATTCCCGACATTCTCGACAAGGTCAAGGCGGCGGGGGTGCTGGCAGTAGTCGCCTACGAAAAACGCTGGCAAGAATATCACACCCACGCGGCTCGGCTAACAGTGGTGCGATCGCCCTTTGCCGAAGACCAGCAAATGGAGGAACTCAACTTTGACATTGGCAGCTACCAAGAAGCCTACCCCGGCGGCCTTCAGCACGACCTAGCCGACACTTTGATTACCTCTGGCGTTTTAGACTACACCACCTTTGACTCTGGCAATCGCTTCGCCTAGTTGTCCTGGCAATTAGCCCATTCCAGCTCATATTCCAGCCTATTTTGGAGCCCCACCGATGAAACTATCCGACGCCCTAGACATGCGAGGCCGCCTCACCCTTTACGCCGTCAATCGAGCCGGGGCACCCCTCGCCACTATCCAGGCCCATAACTCCATTGTCTACACCGGGCGCGACCTGGTAGCCAAACTCTTTGCCCAAGAACCCATCGATCCGATTCGCTACATCGCCGTGGGCACCGGCGGCAAAGCCGTTGAGCCCGATACCGATACCCAACTCCAAAACGAAGTTTTTCGCAAGCCGTTGAAAGCGATCGATCTTAAGCAAGACTTGATGGATGTGAAAACCGGCACAGCCGAAAAGCCCCAAACCAATCGCAAGATCATCCTCAGTGCCGACCTCGATTTTGAAGAACCAGCCCCCCTGGCCAATGGGCAACCCCACGAGCTTAAAGAAGCTGGACTCTTTAATGCTGAAAAAGGCGGCGTCATGTACAACCGGGTGCAATTCCCCGGCATTAGCAAAACCAAAGACTTTAAACTCACCCTCGTCTGGGAAATCATTTTCTAGCATTCCTTTTCTAAGGCCGTAGGGTGGGCACTGACCACCAATCATCTGTAGCAGCCCCATTTCTCCCCGTTTAATTTCTAAAACGTCAAAGGATCAGGAGATTCTACCCATGCCCGAGGCAACCAAAAATGGCAAATTTGCCCACACCGATAAAACCCCCGGCGATTTAATTCTCTCCGCCGACTGGAATACCTCTATGCGGGAGATGGTGCGTCTCGAAACTGATAAGGTCAACCGCCAGGGGGCTGACACCATTCAGGGGCCACTCACCATTGAGGCTGCTCTGACCATCAACAGCCCCGTGGGCATTGGCAAGCCCAACCCCAGCGCCCAACTAGAAGTAGCAGGCAAAGGCGGCACCAATATTGACCTAGTAGTGAATGGCCGGTTGCAGTCTAATAATAACGATGGTGGCTTGTGGGTTTCCTCCGATCGATTTGTGGGTGGACATGACACCAATAAAATTGGTGTTTTCAACAATGGGGCATGGCGTTTAACCGTTGTTAGCGACGGTAATGTGGGCATTGGCACAACGACTCCTTCAGAAAAATTAGAGGTCATTGGCAATCTCAAAGCCGCGAACGCGACCTTGGCGGGTAGTCTATCGGTAACCGGAGCCAGCACCTTAGGAAGCCTGACCGTAGGCACCGTCAATGCAACGAGTGCGACCTTGACGGGTAGTCTATCGGTAACCGGAGCCAGCACCCTAGGAAGCCTGACCGTAGGCATCGTCAATGCAACGAGTTTCTCGGTAAATGATCAGACATGGTTGGGCGGACCCCTAAGGTCTAACAGTACGGTTTCCCTTAGGGGTTCGGGAAGCACCTTAGGACTAAACGTAGACTCTAGTGGCAATGTAGGCGTTGGCACTTTAAAACCGGGTGCTAAGCTGCACATCATTGGTGCTAGCTCGACACATACTGTTGAAACTGCTGAAGTCATTCGGTTCCAAAGAGAACCTGGTTCCACCGGCGGGAAAAAATTTAATACTGCCGGCATTTTCCTGGGTTCATTTGAACCTGGTATAGCTGGTAGAACTAGGCTAGATTTTAAGCTTTCTGGAGATGCAGGTAGTACTAACAGTAATGGCACTGTTCCAGATGTGACCGCTATGACCTTGCAAGCGGATGGCACCTTAATTATTGGAGATCCTCATGGCACCCTGAGCAGTCGAGGGAGTCTCAAGATCATTGGAGAAGAACTTCTATACCTCCTTGGCAAATCGGGTGTCATTATTGGCAAAGATTGGGGAGGCAACGGCAACCTTACAGTTCAGGGAATTATTACACCTAGCTTTGGTGGCGAAGAAACCAACGGCATCCTATTTCCAAAAGATGCTGCGGGTGGTGGTGGCGATGCGGCATGGATGCGATATTACCGCAGAGGCACAAGCGGAGAAACCTGTACGCTTGAAATTGGAGTGGCAAATGATGCTGATGATCACATTGCACTGATGCCCTCGGGTAATGTGGGCATTGGAACCAATACACCTGAAGCAAAGCTTCACATTCAGCAATCTGCAAATAACTCAGGTATTCGGCTATATGAGTTTGGCAGTTCTCGCTACTTTAGGATTGCTTATGAAGGGAATGGAAATATTCATTTCTACCACCAAAATACCTTAGGGCACTGGATGGATCAGAACGGTAATTGGAATAAAAATTCTGACATCCGCCTTAAAGAAGACATTGTTAGTCTGGAAAATACCTTGGAAAAGGCTATGGAAATGAGACCTGTGCACTTTAAATGGCGAGATTCTGACGGTCGAGATATTGGATTTATTGCTCAGGATATAGAGGCTATTTTTCCTGAGCTTATAAGCTCATCAATGCGTGAGGGTGAAAGCATCAAAGGTCTTTCGTACGATTCTTTTGGAGTTATAGCCATTGCAGCCATTCAAGAAATGAAGAAATATTATGACTCAAAAATTGATTTGCTTGAGCATAAACTATCAGAGCTGTCTCAAGTCTAGTATTTTGCTTGGGGCGCTCCAATTAAATGATAGGTATTTGGAGAGCTTTGAGGAGTTGAAGCTTTTGGTGACACGTTGTCGTCCCCAGTGTTGATCCTAGAAGAATTCGAATTTTTTGAGATGGCATTGAGACCGTTTTAATCTAATGTCTAGTTGTGGATTATCTTGAAAACATGAAAAAGCGACTTGAGCAACGTCTTCAAAACCTCAGAACAGAGCTTGAATCAGGCCAAAATGTATTGGCAGAATTAGAACTCAAGCAGGCATCCGTCCGGGACATATTATTGCGCATTAGTGGAGCCATTCAAGTGCTGGAAGAAGAATTGGCTAAGGCAGATGGCGAAAACAATGGCGAGGTTGATCATTCTTCAGGCATTGATTTTGGGGTAGCAGTCGAATCTTAGAATCTCTAAGTGGCAATGCTGGCTTATGGGGAAAGGCACTTTGACCCACAGAGCTTAGGTGGGCAGTGCCCTACAAAACTAAAAACTTTAATTGTCAAGGAGACACCTTGATTTATCAACTCCTGCAAAACATGGTTGCCATGCTTCGCGCCGAGCTTCAAGATTTGATGCCTCAGCCCGAAGCATCCATTGGTGTGGGGTCAAGCCCAAATCTGGCAGCCACATCATTACCTGATATTTTAATTTCGCCCGGCAGCTGGAGCCTGAGCCAAAACAGCCGAGATGGAGGAGCTGGAGCCTTCACCATTCGAGAATTTCAGCAAGACTTTGCCCTCTATGTTTCGGCTCAAAGTCTTCTACCCGTTGAACAGTATTCCTCACTCATTACTGGCATTTTGCTCAACAGCCACGATGCCCTCATCCAGCAGTTCAATATCCCTAAAGCTCCATCAGCCAAAACCGAATATCACTCAGAGCAGTTCACCACGGCCCATGCCCTCAGCGGCTTCAAGCTCCTAAATGCCACCTATCTAATGACTGATGCCCCCAGTCAATCTGTAAACCCCACCAACCCATCGGGGAGTCGATCGTCGACTAAAATCGCCCCTGAACGGGTAACCCTGCAACTAAATTGGGTTGCGGTAGGCAGCATTAAGATAACGCAGACAACAGCGGAGGGCGATCGCCTGATTGAGCGGGTCAATATCTCCGTGGCGCGATCGTCCTAGTCGTGATTAGTCGCTTGGTGATTGCCCTCAGTCAAACCCACTACTGGTCAATGAGGTGCACTCCTAGGCCCTTATCTAATGGATGACTATTTACTTGGGCTACCCTAAGCAAGCGTTCCCGCTAACTCAGGAGTGCTCCTAAATCCTTGCCATCCATTAGACCTTGACCTTTTCAGTGTGGCTGATCTCTTGCTTTAATAAACGACCGTTCTGGGCAATGATGTGGCCCTGTTTCATCACCCATTTCCGTTGAGGATGGGCCGCCACTGCCGCTGGGATTGAATCAGCGGCAACCACGACAAAATCAGCTACGGCCCCCACCGTTAAGCCATAGTTGGCCCGCCCAAGCACGGCTGCGCCTGCGGCGGAGACCAGATCAAACGCTGTCGATAGATCGGCATCGGTGCGAAAGTCAGATCGATAGGCAATTAGAGCGGCGCGTTCGAGCATATCGGCCTGGCTAAAGGGACACCAGGCATTGCGCACATCGTCAGAGCCTGAGAAGACCCGAACGCCAGCCTGGCGCAGCAGGTTGATCGGCGGAAACGCCAGATGCCCAGGGGCCGTGGTCATGATCGCAATGTCAGCCTTGGCCAAAAGGTCTGCGGTGGCAGCCGCCCGCGCCATCGGTACCATCCCCAAGCAGTAGGCATGGCTGACGGTGACATGCCCTTGCATCCCAAAAACCTGGGTGCGCTGGACAATTTGCTCTAGCTCAAAAATGCCCAGGTGGTCTGGGTCGTGGAGGTGAATGTCAATATCCACCCCATGCTTGTCAGCCAGTTGAAAGATGGCGTTTAAGTGCCCCTGAATGTCGCCATCTATCCCCGCCGGGTCGAGTCCACCCACCAGGTCGGCCCCGGCGGCTAGGGCCGCATCCAACAGCTCTAGCGTCCCGGGGCAAGACACCAGACCGCTTTGGGGAAAGGCCACAATTTGCATATCGATGCAGTCGCGATAGCGATCGCGCACCTGCAAAATCCCTTCCAGATTGCGTAAACCCACCTCAGGATGAATGTCCACATGGGTGCGCATGGCGGTGGTGCCCTGGGCAATGGTTTGTTCTAGTAAATGGGCGGCCCGTTCCTCGACGGGCACCGTCAGGGTTTTGAGCATTTGCTTTTCGATCTCAACCCGCTGTCGTACGGAGTCTCCGGCGATATGGGGTTGCCAGGGCGAGCCCCAAAAGGTTTTGTCGAGATGAATGTGGCCATCGACTAGGCCCGGACAGAGCAGGTCTCCCTGGAGATCGAGCACCGTCTTGGCGGTACCGAGGGGGGCTGAAAGGGGCGCAATCGCTTGAATATGGCTATCTTTGATGGCGATCTGCGCTAGGGAACCATCTGGCAGGGTAGCCTGACGGAGGATCAAATCTAGGGTATCCATACTGATATCTGCTGTGGTGCTGAAGGCATTGGGCAACCCGATGGGGCAGCCCTTTACTCGGAATTGGGCTGCCCCAAAGAGGCCGGTGCCCCAATTGAGGCCCGGTGCGGCGAGCAGGTCACCACCATCACGGCCAGGGTGAGCAGGTAGGGCATGGCGTTGAAGACGTAGTAGTAGGCATTGACCCCGACCGATTGCAGGGCCGGGCCGAGGCCCTGGGTACCGCCAAAGAGCAGGGCCGCGTAGAGACACTGAATGGGGTTCCAGCGGGCAAAGATCACCAGGGCAACGGCTAACAGCCCTTGCCCGCTGGAGATGTTCTCATTCCAACTGCCCGGAAAGTAGAGGGATAGGTAAGCGCCAGCGATGCCCGCTAACCCGCTGCCGGTCATAATGCACAGTGACTGGGTGCGCGCCACCGAGAACCCCATTGCCCTAGCCGCCGTGGGGCTTTCGCCCACCGCCCTGACAATCAGGCCCCACCGGGTGGAGGTAAAGAACCACTGCATGGCCAGGGCGATCGCAATTCCCAGGGGCAGCAGCGGGCTGACCATCAGCGCCGACTGCACGGGGGGCAGCTCACTCCAGGCCCCCAGCCGCAGGGCCGGGAGCTGGGGCGCAATCGGCTGAATATAGGGCTTGCCCAGATAGTTGGCCAATCCGCCGCCAAAGATCATCACGGCAATGCCGACCGAAATATCGTTCACCCGGCGCTGCTGCACCAGCCCAGCGTGGATCGCCCCCAGCCCCAGTCCGGCCAATCCGGCCCCGGCCACCCCCAGCCAGGCCGAGCCGGTGTGGTAGGAAAGGGCATAGCCGCTGATGGCACCCACCAGCAGACTCCCCTCAAGGCCTAGGTTGATCTTGCCGCTTTTTTCCGTCAGGCATTCGCCCAGGCTGACAAACAGAAAGGGCACACTGCCGCGCAGCAGACCGCCCAAAATCGCCAGGGGAACCCCCCACCAGCCGATCGGATTGGGTGTCATAGATGCAGTTCTCCAGAGGGTTGTGGGGTCGGGGGTTGGGGTTGTGCTGGGGCGATCGCGACTGGGTCGTCCTCGGCCTGGCGCTGCTCCTGAAACCAGGGAATCTGCCCATAGAGCGACTCGCTATAGAGAATGACCAGGAAGATCAGGCCCTGGAGCACCATGACCGTGGCATCGGGCATGCCGTGGGCGCGCTGGAGCAAGCTGCCGCTGGCCAAAATGCCGCCCAGCAGCATCGAGACCAGCGCTACGGCCAGCGGGCTTTGTTTGGCCACAAAGGCCACCAAAATGCTGGCGTAGCCGTAGTTAGAGTGCAGGGTGCCGCTGGCTCGACCATGGACAGCTGCCACCTCCACCATGCCCGCCAGCCCGGCGCAGGAGCCCGCCAAGAAGCAGATCACCAGGGTGAGTTTGCCCGGCGAAAGCCCCACCATGCGGGCCGCGCGCCGGTTGCCCCCCACCGTCCGCACGGCAAACCCAAAGGTGGTGCGTTGGATTAAGACGTGGGCGATCGCGCAGGCCAGCAGCCCGTACAGCAAACCATAGTGAATGCGGGAGGTGGGAAAGCTGCCCAGGCTGAGGGCGGTTGGCAGCGGATAAGTCGAGGGCTGGTTCAGCGAACTGGGGTTTCGCCAGGGGCCTTCGACCATGTGGCTGAGAAAGGCTATCGCCACGTAGTTCAGCAGCAGGCTGCTGATGGTTTCATTCACCCCGCGAAAGTGCCGCAGCGCCCCAATCAGCATGATCCACAGGCCGCCTGTGGCCATGCCGATCAGCGCCATCGCCAGCAGCCCTAGGGTTGGCGGCACCTGAGCCAGGGCCAGGCCGGTGACCGCCGCCAGTAGCCCCCCCAGCACCAGCGCCCCCTCATTGCCAATTACAATCAGCCCCAGGCGGGCGGGCAGCACCGTGCAGAGGGCGCACAGCATCAGCGGCGCTGAGCGCACCAGCGTATTTTGCCAGGCAAACCACGAGCCAAAGGCCGCCCGATAGATAGAGGCGTAGATCGCCAGGGGATTGTGCCCTTCGAGAGCGCACAGCCCCCCAAACAGCAGCAGCGCCACCACCACCGCCCCCGCCGGAATCAGCAGTTGCTCTAGCAGCGATCGCCACCGCTGCCCTAAAATCATCGACCCACGTAGTTTCATCAGATGGTGATCTGACCTTGAACCCCTTCCACCAGCCAATCCATTTTTTCTAGCTCTGGATGGCCGGGCTTGTACTCGGTGCCCGCTGGGATCACAACCGCCCCGGTGTTGTCCTTAATTTCGCCTTTGTAGACCACCAATGACCCGTCGATGAGACCGGCCTTGGCGCGATCGGCATCGGCTTTGGCGGTCGCGCTCACGGGGGCACCGTAGGGCGAGAGTTTAACGAAGTTATCCCCCAATCCGCCCAGATACAGGTGGGGAATCCCTTGATTCATCAGGGTCTTACCCTCCTGCACCATCTTGGCGTAGCTGGTGTAAACCCCCGTCCAGTCCCATTCGGCCCCGGTCAAATAGCCCTTGGGAGCCACGGCAGACTGGTTGACCCCGTTGCCGCTGCAAAAGATTCCCCGCTTCTCGGCGGTTTCCATTACGACTTTGGCATTGTCCACATTGCAGGTGACGACATCTACGCCCTGGTCGGCCATGCTGTTTACGGCTTCGGCCTCTTTGACCGGATCAGTCCAGGCTCCGGTGATAATCAGCTGAGTCGTCGCCTCTGGGTTGATGGAGCGGGCCCCCAGCATCCAGCTGTTTAAGGTGCGAACAATGCGGGGAATCGGCTTTGCCATCACAAACCCGAGTTTGCCGGTTTTAGAGGTGTGGGCAGCCACAATCCCCGCGACGTAGTAGGCCTCATCGATGAAGCCAAAGTAGCTGCCCACATTGTTGGGGTGGGTGCCCTCCTCAAACAGGGTGCCACAGTGCAAAAACTGCACCTCGGGAAACTCCTTGGCCAGGGTCAGAATATGGGGGTCAAAGTAGCCAAAGGAGGTGGGAAACAACACCTGCGCCCCGTCCTGCACAATCATGCTGCGCATGGTCTCGGCGGCGGCGGTGGTCTCAGGCACGTTCGCCTCTTCAACCACCTTAATGCCCGCCAGAGCACTCAGCCCTGCCGCACCTTCTGCGTGGGCCTGGTTCCAGCCGAAGTCATCTTTGGGGCCAACGTAGATCACCCCCATGACCAGGGGAGCGGTGCTGGTGGCCGGGGTAGCGGTATCCGCCCCAGGGGCCTTGGTTTGAGACGAGCAGCCCGTCCACAGGTGAGAGGTGGCCCCAAAGGCCCCAGTGGCCAAAAGGCCGCGCACTAACTGTCGACGAGAGACTGAAAAACGGGGGTACGAACTCATGGATGAATCCTCCTGAGTACAGCGTGAAAGGTGATGAAAAATCCGTGACTGCATTATCTGAGGCGGGTTTGAGGCTGTCGATACCGGGTCTTCCAGGTCTCTACCATGAATTTTTGTGGCAAAGTTCCAGGTTTGTTCCAGGTGATCTAACGGGATGGGCGATCAGCCGTAGGATGCGGGTCTGTTTCCTAGACTGCTCTAGATGCTTCAGCGCGATCGCCCTCATCACCCGCCTGCCCCCTCAGATCACGAGTCACACCAAATCCGAATCACACAACCCCGATTTCCAACAGGTGAAACCGTAGGGGCGAATGGCATTCGCCCAGAGGAGTCGGGGGTAACTAAGCAGGATTTAGTATCAGACCATGCCTCAGACCTGGTAGCCTTTGCCGATGCCTGGGTGATGGCTCAAACCGGCAGCGGCTTGAGCGGCCCAGAGCGGGCTCTACTGACAGCCGCCTGGTCGTCAGAACGCCAGAGCTATGACCAAATCGCCGCCGCCTGTGGCTACTCAGCCCACTATTTGCGCAAGCATGTTGGCCCCAAACTGTGGCAGACCCTATCGATCGCCCTGGGGGAGAAGGTCACCAAGTTAAACGCCCGACAACAGCTAGAGCGGCTCCGGGATCGCCAGGGCCACCCGCCGGTCTCACCCTTCAGCTCACCCGTGAGCGATCCCTCGACAGCCCCCCATCTGGACTGGTCTGCGCCAGTCGCGCCCACCTCGTCTTCATCGCCTACCCTGCGCAGCGTTTACCAAGACTGGGGCGAAGCCGTAGATGTCGATATTTTTTATGGGCGGCAGGTGGAACTATCGACCCTCTGGCAGTGGGTGGCCACGGATCGGTGCCGACTGGTGGGTATTTTTGGCGTCGGGGGCATGGGTAAAACCCACGTTTCCGTGAAGCTGGCCCGTCAGCTAGCCGAGGCGGTCACCAGCCAGGCCGGTGTGCCGTTGCCCTTATTTGACCTGGTGATCTGGCGATCGCTGCGCAATGGCCCCCCGCTCCACGAGCTGCTGGCCAACCTGCTGCAAACCTTCACCCGCATTAGCTGGGCGCACCGCGAGGTCTCCACCGACGCCCAACTGAGCCAGGTGATGACGCTGCTCAGCTCGCACCGCTGCCTGCTGGTGTTAGACAATGCCGAGACGATTCTCCAGGAGGGGGAATCGGCGGGGCACTACCGCCCAGGCTACGAGAACTACGGAGCGTTCTTTAAACACCTGGGGGAAACCAGCCACCAGAGCTGTTTGGTGCTCAATGGTCGAGAAAAACCTCGGGAGTTTGCGGTGCTAGAAGGGGATCAGACGCCGGTGCGATCGCTCTACCTCAAGGGACTAGCGGCCCAGTCGGGGCATCAGCTCTTAGTCGCAAAGGGGCTGGCTAAGGGGATAGAGGCCACCTTCTCGCCCCACATCACCGACTTGGTGCAGCGCTACGGGGGCAACCCCCTGGCCCTAAAAATAGTCTCAGCCACGGTTCAAGACCTGTTTGACGGCGATATTGCTGCCTTTTTGCACCAAGACATTATGGTGGTCGAAGCCCTTGATGACTTGCTAGAGCAGCACTTCACCCGGCTGACGGCGCTGGAGCAGTCAATTTTGTACTGGTTAGCCATGGCCCGTGAGCCCATTTCCCTCAGCACCCTGGGGGATGATCTGGTGCAAGCCCCCGGCCAGCGGAGCATTTTGGATGCGTTGAAATCCCTGGGGCAGCGATCGCTAATTGAGCGCCACCAGGGACAGTTCAGCATTCAGCCCGTGATCATGGAGTATCTGCTCGATCGTCTGGTGAAACAGGTCTGTGGGGAAATTGTGCAGGTCGCCGACTGGGAAACCCTTGGCCCAGACCAGCCCCCGATTTTGCTGACTACCCAGGCGCTAATCAAAGCCCAGGCCAAAGACTATGTGCGAGAAGCCCAAATTCGCCTAATTCTCAAGCCCCTGCTCGATTATCTATGGGTTGAACTCAAGACTCAGCGCCAGATTGTCACTGTGCTTACCCAGATGCTGCGGTGGCAGCAAACCCATTGGCCCCTGGCACCAGGGTATCTGGCCGGGAACCTGCTCAACCTGCTCATTCAGTTGGGTGCTGATCTAAGTGGCTACGACTGCTCTAATTTGACCATTTGGCAGGCCTACCTGGAAGGGACGAATCTGCGGGGTGTGAATTTCTCCTCCGCCGATCTGTCTCGCTCGGTGTTGACCGAAACCTTTGCCAGCACGCTGTCGGTGGCCTTTAGCCCCGCAGGCGATCACTTTGCCACGGCCACCACCGACAACGATATCTGCCTGTGGCAGACCGCCGATGGCACCAAAACCATGGTCTATCAGGGCCATACGGGCTGGGTGCATTCGGTCACCTTTAGCCCGACTGGGGCAGTGCTAGCCAGCGGCAGTGAAGACCACACGATTCGTCTTTGGCAAGTGCAGACCGGGCAGTGTTTGACCACCCTCAGGGGGCATCAAAGCTGGGTGTGGGCCGTGGTGTTTAGCCCCGATGGCCGATATTTAGCCAGCAGTAGCAACGACCAGACAGTGCGACTTTGGGATGTAGCCACCGGCACCTGCATCAATGTGTTTGAGGGGCATCAAAACTGGGTTTGGTCGGTGGCCTTTAGCCCCGATGGCGATTTGCTGGCCAGCGGTAGCAATGACCAAACCATCAAGCTATGGGAGGTGGATTCAGGTCGCTGTCGTCAGACCCTGTTAGGGCACAGCGACTGGGTGCAATCGGTAGCCTTTAGCCCCGATGGTGACTTGCTGGTCAGCGGGAGCCGCGATCGCAGCCTCAAACTCTGGGACGTGGCTGCGGGAACCTGCATCGCCACGCTGCAAGGTCATGAAAACTGGGTGCAATCGGTAACCTTTAGCCCTGCGGGTCAACTTTTAGCCAGCGCCAGCAACGACCAGACGGTGAAACTATGGGAGGTGAGCACCGGCCAATGTCTCAAAACGCTCCAGTGCTCCATTCAAGATATTTGGTCGGTGGCCTTTAGCCCCGATGGTGACTCGCTCATTGTGGGCGGTAGCGATCAGACGGTGCAGCTGTGGGAGGTGAGCACCGGGCAATGCGTCAAAACCTTGCGGGGTCACCTCAACGGCATTCTATCGATGGCCTTTAGTGCTGACGGTAGCACCCTGGTGACCGGAGGATGCGATCGCACTCTCCGGCTGTGGAACCTGACCACAGAGCAATCAACCCTAACCTTGGGTGGCCACACTAGCTGGGTGCGATCGGTGGCCGCCAGCCCGTGCCAAAACCTGGTAGCCAGCGGCAGCAGCGACCACACCATTCGCCTGTGGGACAGTAACTCTGGGCAATGTCTCAAAATTTTGCAGGGCCATATGAGCTGGGTGCGGTCTGTTTCCTTCAGCCCCAACGGCCTGACCCTGGCTAGCGGTAGTACCGATCACAGCGTGCGGATCTGGTCAGTGCAGACCGGCGAATGTCTGCATCACCTCCAGGGGCATAGCCATTGGGTGCGGTGTGTGACCTTTTCCCCTCACCCAGCCTGCTCTTTAGTCGCGAGCTGTGGCGACGATCAAACGATCCGCCTCTGGGATGGTACTACAGGGGAATGCCTACAGACGCTAGTGGGGCACACCAACGGCATTTGGTCGGTGGCCTTCAGCCCCGATGGGCAAACGCTGGTGAGCGGTGGCGACGACCAAGTGGTTAAAGTGTGGGATGTGGCTGCCGGTCAATGTTTGAACACCCTGGCTGGCCATACCCATTGGATTCAGTCAGTAGCCTTTAGCCCCGATGGCCAGTGGATCGCCAGCGGCAGCAACGACCACACCATTCGCCTGTGGGACGCCGCTACTGGAGCCTGTCGGCATCGGATGCACAGCCACCACAATCGGATTTGGAGCGTTGCCTTCAAACCTGCCACAGGGTTGTCACCAGAAGCCCCGATGGAACTGGTCAGCGCCAGCGAAGATGGCACCATTCGATTGTGGGATGCGATCGCCGGGCAATGCCTCAAGGTGCTCAGCGTTCCCGGCCTCTGTGAAGGTATGAATATTTGGGGCACGAAAGGGTTAACGTCAGCGCAACGAGCCACGCTGCAGGTGCTGGGAGCAGTGCAAACTAGCCATGACTCGCCGCAAAATTTGGCGTGAGCGTTGCTTTCAGATTGGGCATTGGTTCGTTAACGTCGGGGAGCTTTAAGAATCAATTTATTTGAGGATAGGAGGTACGCGATCGCTCCAGGGAGCAGCGGCCTCAAAGGCCGCAGAGGCCCTTAACAACGAGTGGATCACTCAGATGACGACCTGTAATCTGGAGCCGGATGGGCAAGCCGTCCTCTGTCCATCCGGCGGGAATGCCGGCGGCAGGTTGTCTGGCTAAGTTCATTGGGAAGGTAAAGTACAGCCAATCGACGCGGCGCACAGGTTTCCCATCAATGCGATCGGGACCGACTGGAATCCCAACTGGAAAGGGTGGAACACTGAGCGTAGGCGTTAGCAACAGGTCGTATTGCCGCATAAACTTCCACATTTTGTTGCAGACAGCTTTGCGAATCATGTTGGCGTTGGTGAAATCTTCAGCTGTCCAGGGTTTGGAGAGAAAATCGCGCAGGTAAGGGGTCATCTGCTCGCCCAGTTGGTCGGCTATGGCCCGCATTCCCACCAAATCACTATCCATCGCAATAATGGCGGCAAACGCATCTGCTGGATCATCAATAGATTGATCGCACCTGCTGATTTTGTTGGATCGTGTCCATGTTGCCCTGGATAAATACCTGCCCTTGTACTAACACGGTGACATCTGCATCCAATTGTCGAACAAATTCCATATCATGCTCCACCACAATGACGGTTGCTCGTTGCGACAACTGCTGCACCAGTGCTACCGTCTTTAGGGTTTCTCCTCGACTCATGCCGCCGGTTGGCTCATCTAGCAGTAGGAGTTGGGGATGGGTAACGGCTGCCATGCCGATTTCGAGCCACTGCTTTTCGCCATGAGAAAGGGTTGATGCAGGATTATTGAGGCGATCGCCTGACTGCCTGACAGAAGTGGTTGAAAGGCTTGAAACCTCGTGAGGCGAGGAGAAAAGGTGAGGTGACATGAGACGCTGAAATTTGCGTCATCTCAGAGTCTGCACCATGTCAGCCACCACCTGTCTTTATGATCAAGTGTTGTCCATGCTGCGGCATTCGAGGTAGAGGGCAAAGTTAAGGATCAGGGTGTTGCGATCGCACCTCTCTGCCAAGCGAGCTTGGTCAATGGTCGCCCCCTCCAGGGCCATCACCGTAGAGCTGCCCAGGGAGTCGCCGATCGCCGCAATTTGGGTCAGATCAAGCTGCGCGGCCCACTCCGGCGACTGGGCCACCAACCGCTCTAACTCGTCAATTAAAAACGAAATTTCCTGGGGCTGACTGACAAACTCAATCGGGCTAAGCAGGGTATTGAGCCGCCCGCCCAAAAATGACTCTCGATAGCTGAGGTTGCTGCCCACGTGGTCAGGGGCCATGACCACATAGCCGTAGGAGGCCAGGTGCTGATTGAGAAAAATAAAATCTTCTTTGACTGCCCCAAAGTCGTGGGACACAATGGCGATCGGGGCGGGGCCAGACCGACCCTCCGGCAGGTACACATCGACATCAAAGTCGTAGTTGACTGTCAGCTCCTCGCTGGTCTGCCGCAGGGCCGGATTAGTAACTGTAATGGTGCGGCGAACCACGCCGTAGGGGCCAGGCTGCGATAGATCTTGCAGGGCTGAAGGGGTAATCTGCGGTTGGCTAGCGGCTTCTGCTATTGCCTGCTCAAGAATGGCCCGCACCGCCGCCCGGTTGTAGCCTACGTAAATGAATGGCCAGTTCTCGGTGCAACTCCGCTAGCCCCGCCAAGCTCACCTCAACCGATTGGTCGGGAAAGGCATGCATCATGTCGATCAGCGTCCAGCCCTCGGGGCCGGACTGGGCGGCAGCGTTGATCACCGCCGCCCGCAGGGCGTAGAAGCCGTTTTCACCAGGTACCGACTGTAAAATTTTGCCCACGTTGGTGATGGCATCGCGACCCAGGGGCGAGTAGCTGAGGTGACTGACGGTGACCACATCCAGGGGTAGCCGCTGTTGCAGAATTGTCTGTAGGGTTGACAGCTGTTCGTCGTTTAAGAACCGGGCGTAGAGCTTGAAGCTTTTGGTCACCTCGCCGGTTTCAGCAAAGGTTTCTAAATCGTCGATATTGAGGGTAACAACAAATGGCCCAGTGGCCCGAACGCTAATCTGTTCAGCGCTATGGGCCGCCTGAGGGCGAATTAGCCCTGCTCCTAGGCCCAGGGCGGCGGCCCCAAGCACAGACGCCCACCAAACCACAAACGTCTCGATCGAGGCATAGAAGCGTGCATCGCCTTTAAACCAAGGATGTCGCTTACTCTATGCGCTTTCTATAAGGAATTTCTAATTTGCAGTGTCTGGTGTGAAATCTAACCTGTTTACCCAGGGCCATGGGTTTGAAGCCGCGAGGGCCGCCGCCCAGTCAATCAACGGACTGAGGAGTCAGACGTAGGGTCGCCCCAGGCAATTTTTTCGATTTGTTGCCACAGGGTGAGGGGGTTAAAGGGTTTGGTAATTACCCCGGCTATACCCATCTGGGCAAACTGGCGGCGATCGCGGGGCAGCACCCGCGCCGTCAGCAAAATCACTGGAATCTCTGCCGTAGATGGCTCAGCCCGCAGCGTTTCAAAGCACTGGTAGCCGTCCATGTCGGGCATCGAAATATCGAGCAGCACCAGGTCAGGCTGCTCGGTTTTTACCAACTGCAACCCGGCCAGGGCGGTCGCGGCCGTGCTGACCTGCCACCCGGCGTACTTGAGCAAGGCAACTTGGATTACCGCTCTCAAATCAGCTTCATCATCAATGACTACAATCCGTTTGGTCATGGTTTAGGGGGCATGGCGTAGGGGTCGTGGCTTAGGGAGTTACGTTTCTAACGCGCCGACGGGTTAGATATTGGTTAATGCGGGTCAGCAGCATGGCTTCGGGGATGGGTTTAGACAGCACCTCATCGGCCCCGGCGGCGAAGGCTTGCTGAATTGAGTCTGCATCGGTGTGGACTGTAATCACCAGAATGGGCAGGTCTCGGTACTGGGCATCTTGGCGAATGGTTTTGCAGAGTTCAAGGCCGTTACAGCCGGGCATGGCTAAATCGAGCAGCAGCAGGGCTGGGTTGATGGCCTTGAGCAGCGGCCAAAAATTACTGGGATTCAGTAAACAGGTGGTCTGTACACCCTGGGCCAAGAGCAAGCCGCTCAGGGCTTTGAGGATCATGGGGTCATCATCCACAATGATGGCGGTGGTGGTATGGGGCTGAGTTTCGGCGAGCACCTGGCTAACAATGGCCAGCAACGCCATGGCCTGGATCGGTTTGGCGATAAACCGCTGCACCCGATAGGGTATAACCGCCGTTCGTTCGCTCAGGCTATCGCGATCGGCTAGCACCAGCACGGGTAGGTCGGGAAAGTCGGTGGTCAGATCCGCTAAAAAGGTCAGGGTTGCAGCCCTGGGAACCGTTGCCCCCAAATTGACGACGATCGCATCGGGGATCTGACTGGCCAGCCGGTGGTGGGCGGTGGCGAGATCGGGGGCAATCTGCAGCGTAAAGGCTAGATCATGGGCCACGGCGGCCAGGTCGTGGGTAAACCCCTCATCCCCATCCACAATCAGAATGTGCTGGGTGGCGTCGCTGGGCTCTCGGTCGGGCTCAAAACTGGGCGGTTGGCTCAGCCGCTGCCGGAGGGTAGCGAGCAACCGGGCCAACGGCTGGGCCTGCTCTGGCCCGAGGGGAAAGGGTTCGCTCAGCAGGTGCTCGATCGCCCGCAGAGTGTCTGACCCCAAGCCATAGCCAAAGGTGCCCAGACTGCCGGTCAACCGATGGGCGATCGCCCTGGCCTCGGTCTGGAGGTCAGCGGTTAACTGCCCCTGGCTAAGGGAGGCTTGGGCGGCCTCCAGCACGGCCAAATGGTGGTTCAGATTAGCCTGAAACTGCTCGGCCACTTGCTCCAGGGTGGGCGGCGGTGCGGCGGGGTCGGGGGGCTCTGGCCGCCCGGCCTCTGATGGGGCTGCAGGCGGTGAGGATACAGGCGGCTCTGGCGCTGACGAGGTGTCAGGGGGCGATTTGAGGCGATAGCCTGACCCGTGCAGGGTTTCAACGGGGTCGTAGGGCAGCCCGGCCCGCCTTAACTTTTGGCGCAGGTCTTTGACTAAGTTGGTCACCGTGGGCTCTGCGGGGGCTTCGTCGATGGTCCACAGCTTGTCGATAATGGCACTGCGGCTAAAGATGCGCTTGGGGTTGCGCAGCAAAAGTTCCAGCAGAGCGTATTCCTTTGGGCTGAGGGCGACCTCTTGCTGGGCATAGGTGACATGCATGAGCACCGTATCAAACCCCAGATCGCCCCAGGTGAGCGCATTGGTAGCCACGGCGGGGGTCTGGCGACGCTGCAATGCCCTGAGCCGGGCGAGCACCTGCTGGGGGTCAAAGGGTTTGGTCACATAGTCGTCGGCCCCGGCGTCGAGCCCGGTAACCACGGCCTCGGTAGAGGACTGGGCGGTCAACATCATAATCGGGGTGGCACAGCCCCGCTGGCGCAGCTGGCGGCAGACGGTGATGCCATCGAGCTTGGGCAAGGTCACATCGAGCAAAATGATGTCGTAGTCCCACTCATCCACCAGGGCGAGGCCCATTTCGCCATCGGTGGCAAGATCGACGACGCAGTTGTGTTTTGCCAGCGTGGCCGAGAGCAGGCTGGCAATGTCTTGATCATCTTCGATGATGAGCACTTTCATCCCTGACCCTCCCCGGTGGCTAAGGCCAGGGTGAAGTAGAAGGTGCTGCCTGGCCCTGGCCCACTGTCGGCCCAGATCTGGCCCCCGTGTTGCTCCACAATCGTTTTACAAATGGCCAAGCCCAGGCCGGTACCGCCTTTTTGGCGCGAATCGAGGGCGTCAACCTGCTGAAAGCGATCGAAAATGCTCTCTAGCTGGTCGGCAGGGATGCCTCGGCCCTGGTCGGCGACGGCGATCTCGATCGCGCCATCCCGCCCCAGTTCCCTAGCTTTTACCACAACACCGCTACCCGGTGCTGAGAACTTGATGGCGTTGCTGAGCAGGTTGGTGAGAGTTTGAATGATGGCATCGGGGTCGGCGTGGACCTGGGCAGGGCAGGGTTCCCATCGGAGGCTGACCTCGGCCTGGTCGGCGAGGGGTTGTAGGGTGGCGATGGAGTCTTGTACCAAGGCGGCGATGGGGGTGGGTTCGATATTCAGCTCAGCTTTGCCGGATTCGAGCCGTTCTAGGTCGAGCACGTCGTTGACTAAGCGCACCAGCCGTTCGGTGTTGGTTTGGGCGATGTGGAGCATTTGGGCGAATTGATCGGGGTCATCGTCAAAGGCCCCGGCGGTGAGCATCATCAGGGCGCTTTGGATGGCGGTCATGGGGGTGCGCAGCTCATGGCTGACAATGCCGATGAATTCGTCTTTCATGCGGTCGATGGCGTAGCGATCGCTAATATCCTGGGCCGTACCAAAAATACGAACCACCTGCCCAGCGGCATTTAGGGCGGTTTCAGCGCGGGATTCGACATAGCGGATGGTTTGATCGGCGCGGATAAACCGGAAGACGGCTTTGTAGGGGGTGCCCTGTTCTAGGGCGGTGGTCACCTGCTGGTTCAGAGGGTCGCGGTCTTCGGGGTGGCACATGGCCAGAAAGTCGGTATACCCAGGTGCCCCCTGGTGGTTGGGCAGTCCGGCGATCTCAAACAGTTGGTCTGACCAGGTCATGGCGCCGGTTTCGGCGTTGAGATCCCAGTGGCCCAGGTTGGCGATCGCCTGGGCGGCGGTCAGGCGGGCTTCGCTCTGGCGCAGGGCGGCTTCGGTCTGGCGACGTTCCTGGAGCTCGGCCTGGAGCTGGTGGTAAAGGTCGGATTGGTAGATGGCGATCGCCAGCTGGTTGCTAATCTGCTGCAAAAACTCAGCCTCGGCAGGTTGCCACTGGCGGGGGAATTGGCAGGCATGCACCATGAGCAGTCCCCAAAGTCGAGGTTGGTGGCCATTCCCCTCGCTACCACGGGGGTAGAGAATGGGAGCGACCACTTCGGTTTGCATCCCCAGGGTTTGAACGAACGGCGATAGGCAGCCGCTGGCATCGAGGGTGGAGTAGATGCCGGGATGACCCTGAAGACAGTTTTCGTAGCAGGCTTTGAGGTCGCAGTCGGGTGCCCAAGGGAAGCTGCCAGGAATCGTGTATTGGGGATCGGTGACGGATTGAATCACGCGTACGGTGTTCTCAGGGGTGAATTTGAGAATTAGCGCCCGATCGGCCTGGAGATGGCGCTGCACCTCAGTGACCGTGGTGGAGAGAATTTCGGATAGATCGAGGGACTGGCGAATGTGCTGGGTGATCAGAGAGAGGAGTCGCTCGGTTTCAGCCTGCGATCGCAGCGATGTTTCCATGCGCTTGCGATCGGTAATGTCTTGCCCAATGCCGATGATGCGGCCATCGCTGAGGCGAATGTGGGCCCAGGTGGTTTCGACCCGCCGCCCCTCCCGATCGAGAATCGTCAGGTCAAGCCAGGTGCCATCGGCGGTTTCCCAGTGATCCAAGGCGCGCTGGTGATCGTCGGCGGTGGGGTAGATCTGCTCTAGCCAGTCGGCCTGGCTGAGCTCTGCCATCGACCAGCCCAGGGTGTCTTCGATCGCCCGGTTGACCAAAATTAGGTCTCCGCTGGCATCGTAAAAGGCCAGCATGATGGGAATGCGATCGACCAGGGTTTGCAGCATTTCCCACTGCCGGGTGAGGGCGTCGGTGCGTTCCTTTACCTGGGTTTCGAGGGTGCGGTTGTAGTCAGCCAGCAGCTTTTGGGCCTGCTTGCGCTCGGTAATGTCAGAGAAGGCTGCGATCGCATAGGCCACCTCCCCCAGGTCATTCAAAATTGGGGTGGCAATGACTTCCAGGGGCACCCGCCGTTGACCCTGGCGCAACTCAATGTCGTCGGCGTAGGCCATTTCCCCGGCCAGGGCTTTAGCCGCCGGTAGCTCCTGAACGGGGTAGCGTTCGTCGGTGTCGGCCCGATAGATTTGAAAGTCTTCGACCATGCGATCGAGATCGGCATCAGGGGAGCCCATACCCTGAATCAGCTCGGCTCTGGCGTTGGTGTAGGCCAACCGACCCGTCCTATCGAGCACCGACACCCCCACCGGAATGGCATCTAAAAACTGCTTGACTCGCTGCTCACTCTGGCGCACCTGGGCCTCACTCTGGCGCAGTTGGTCATAGAGCTTGGCGTTATAGATAGAAATGGCCGCCTGCCCCGCCAGCAGTTTGACCACCTCCAACCGTTCCACGGTGAAGGCGGCCGGAGTCAGATTGTTTTCTAAATAGACCAGACCGACGGCGATCCCCTGGTTGAGCAGAGGGGCGCAGAGAACTGAGCGCAGGGCATGGGTTTGCAGGTAGGGATCGGCGGCAAACTCATGGATCTGGGCGGCATCATCCAGCACGATACTGTCTCGACAGCGCAGCACGGTGTTGATCAACGAGAGCGGCAGTTGCCCATCCAGGGGCAGGTGTTGCAGCACATCCACCGCCAGGGCGGCGGGAGGTGAATCGGCACTCTCGGCGTAGCCCACGGCTTCAATAAACCACGCTTCTGGCTCCGCCTCTGGGGCGATCGGCAGGGCGATGCACCCCCGCTGGGCTCCGGCAATTTCGAGGAGGGTTTTCATCAACGATGACAGCAGCCGGGGCATTTCTATTTCGCTAGAGATGGCCTGGGCCGCTCGAAACACCGCTTGTAGGTCAATCGCTTGCTGGAGTGTTCGCTGGGACGTAAGGCCGTTCTGGGCGGGCTGTCCAGCACTGGCCTGAAGTTTATGGGTGACCCAGTGGGGGTACTGGGCTTCGAGGTGATGGACCTTGGCGGTGGCCCCCCACAGCCGATAGGTGTAGTGGGCCTCTTGCAGATAGGTGGCGGCAATGCGATCGCGCCCTCGCCCCAGGTAAAACTGACCGGCCAGTTCAAAGGCTAAGGCCTCGTCCTGCCGGTACTGGTTGGCTTTGGCCCCAGCAATGGCCCGTTCGTAGTAGTCTTCGGCCTCCAGCACCTGCCCCAGCACCCGGGCTTTTTCCGCCTCGACTAGGTGTACCCTGTGCAAAACATTCATGGGCGCGTGGGCGGCCCAGAGGTGAAGCTTTTCGAGGTTGGCATTGACCCGATTGAGGTCAGCGGCCTCGGTCGGCAGGGCCAGTTGCACCAGCGCATCATAGAAGCAAAACGCTGCACCGGCCACCATGCCCACCACTGCATCTAAATACTGGCGCGACAGGTCGGCGTTTTCAGCCGCCCGATCGTACTCCCCAAACCAATAAGAGAGCATAAGTTTGGCGAGATAACCTTGGTGTAGCTCGGTGCGGTTACCCTGGTGTTGGGCGAGGGGAAGGGCGGTGGCTTCGTCGTAGGCTGGCCCGATTAACTGAGTCGGCTGGTCAGCCTGACCCACCAGATTAAGCGCCGATTGCAGCCACACCGACGCCCAACCCAGCGCCACATCTTGACGGATTTGGCGAATGGCTTCGACATAGCCCTGCATCGGTTCTAGCACCTCGCTCAGGGGTTCCCCACTGAAGTAAAGATGGGTGATGAGGTGGAACAGGGCATAGCCAGCGTACTCAAAGTCCCCGGTGGCAATGCCACTGTCATAGCCCGCTAGCAGCATCGAGCGACTGTTCCGCAGGGGCTCTTGCCAAAAAATGACATGCCCGCCCACGACGTTAAACACCTTGGCCTGAAACTGGTGGGCTTTGAGCTGGGTCACCAGTTGCGAGGCCAACTGACCAAACCGATAGCCCGTCTCAATCTGGCCAAAAACCCCGCAGTTAAACAGCGCATACCCGACATAGCCGATGGTTGAACCCTGGGTATGGCCGTACTGCAGCGACAGCTCTATGATCTTCAGCAAAATCAGGGGCAGCAAATTCGGGGCTGAAATATAGGCAGCGCTGCCGATTTTGGCTAACACCTGCACCGCCGCCAGGGCCACGGCATCCTGCATGGTTGGCAGCTTCAGCAACTCCTCTGAGGTGCGGTCAGCCAGGAGGGTGTTGAGATGCAGTAACGCTCCCTGCGCCTCATCGACGGTTGGGTGCGGGGGCAGGTAAATTTCTAGCGCCGCTAACAGGGTCAGCCCGGCGGCGATCGCCCCTTGCAGATTGCCCTGACTGGCCAGGGCTTGAATTTTGATGTCATAGCTTCTAGCCGTATCCAACGGGGTGGTCGCCTGGGCCAGTACAGCATTGAGGTAGCGCTCTGTTTGGGCCATGGTGCCGCTCAGGTAGGCGGCTTCGGCGGCTTCTTCGTGGAGCGCTAGCGCCAGTCGATAGTTTTTTTGCCAGGGATTCACCCCCAGCAGCGCCAGCCCCGACTGCCCATAGGCCAGGGCGGCATCGTAGGCGAGCGAGGTCTTGGCTTTGACAGTGGCTTGCAGGTTGAGATCGGCAAGCGCCTGACGCTCTGCCCCCGAGAGCGCTGCCGCCAGCTCGACCGCCCGTAGCCCCAGATTGAATTGGTCTGCAATGGCAAACAACCGATCGGAGAGTTTGTCGATGGTTGTTTCTTGCCACAGCAGATGACCAATTTGCAGGTGTAGCCGACAGCGCTGCGGCGGGTCAATGCCTTCGTAGACCGCCTGCTGTACCTGGTCATGGGCAAAGCGGTAGCGGGGACCCGTCTGGTCGCGCAGGGGCAACAGCAACCCCTGCTGGGTGGCAATGGCCAGATTGGGCCATAACGCATCGGCAGATTGCCCAGCCAGCAGGGCCAGGGTTTGCCCATCCAACTCAGCGCCAAGGCAGGCCGCCCACTGCAAGAGCCGCTGGGTGTCGGCGGGTAACTCTCGCAAACTATCGACCATGAGGGCCACCACATTGTCGGTAAAGCCCACTGCCTCAATCTGGTCAATATCCCACTGCCAGCGTCGCCGATCGCCATCAAAGGTGAGCAACCCCCGGCTGTACAGGGTTCTGAGAAATTGATTGATAAAGAACGGGTTGCCGGTGGTTTTTTGCATCACCCAGTGGGTCAGCTCCGTGATCGCCTCCATGGGCTGATTCAAGGTATCCGATAGCAGCTGCCCGACCTGGGTGGAGGTCAAGGGTTCTAGAACCAAGGTTTGTGGAAACCCCCCAGCCTGCTTGAGGGAGCCCAGCATCAGGGTCAGGGGGTGGGCCTGGTTGACTTCATTGGCGCGGTAGGCCCCCAGTACCAACACATGCTGAAGGGTGCGATCGCACAAAAGCCGCTGGAGCAGATTCAGGCTGGCGGTATCCGCCCATTGCAAATCATCCAGAAACACCGTCAACGGATGCTCTGGCGTGCAAAAGACCCGCACAAAGTTCTGGAAGGCGTAGTTGAACCGATTCTGACTCTCCAGTGCCCCCAGGTGGGGCACCTCAGGCTGGTCGCCAATGATATGCCCCACCTCTGGCAACACCGCTACAATCAGGCCACCATTGGGGCCAACGGCCGCCAAAATGCGATCGCGCCACCGCTGTAACTCCGCCTCGCTTTCGCCCAGGATCTGCCGCACCAACCCCCCAAAGGCTTCCACAATAGCTGTATAAGGAATATTGCGCTGATACTGGTCAAACTTACCGCTGATAAAATAGCCGTGCTGCTGAGTAATCGGGCGATAGAGAGCCTGTACCAGGGCTGATTTACCGATGCCGGAATAGCCGGTGATGAGCAAGAGTTCAGGGTAGGGAGATGGGGGTGGGGCGCTCGCCGCAGGGGGATCTACCCGCCCACGCTCCCCCGTGGCCACTCGCTCAAAGGCCGCCAGTAGCTTCGCCACATCCGCTTCGCGACCGTAGAGCTGCTGGGAAATGTGCAGCTTGCCCGTAAAGTCCTGCTGCGCCAGGGGAAAATCGGCAACGGTGCCGGTGGCCTGCCACAGTTTCAGCGCGTGAACCAGGTCGGCTTTGAGGCCAGCGGCGCTTTGGTAGCGATCGTCGGCATTCTTGGCCATCAGCTTTAACACTAGGGCCGACAGCACCGGGACAATGGTGGGGTTGAGTTCGCTGGGGGGCGGGGGCAAGATTGCCAGATGGCCGTGCACCAGCTCCAAGAGATCCTCGGTGGGAAAGGGTAAACGCCCGGTCAGCAGGTGATAGAAGGTGACGCCCAGGGAGTAGAGGTCGGTGCGGTAGTCAATGGAGCGATTCATCCGCCCGGTCTGCTCTGGCGACATATAGGCCGGGGTGCCTTCAAGCTGGCCGGGCGGCGCAGGGGCAGGGGCCGTTTGGCTGAGCTGGGTGGCAAGGCCAAAGTCAATCAGCTTGATCTGCCCCGTGGCCGGGTTGAGCACAATGTTGCTGGGGTTGATGTCGTTGTGAACCACCTGACGGGTGTGTACCTGGTGCAGAATGTCGGCCAACGTAATCGCCAGCTTGAGAAACCCCGCCGTCTGCATGGGACAGTAAATTTGGGGCCACTGCCGCATCCAGTGGCTGAGGGACTGGCCACCAAAGTCTTCGCAGACGATGACGTAGGTATGGGCGTAGGGCACTTGGTCGTAGGCTTGGATCACCCCTGGCAGCGAGAGCGATCGCAGCACCGCATACTCTTGCCGGTAGCGGGCGATCGCCTGAGGGCTGGGATATTCCTGGCGCAGCACCTTAAGCACCACCGCCCGGCTGTCTGCCTGCCGCACCGCCCGATACACCAGCGAAGTTTGGCTGTCGTACAGCCTGCTTTTAAGGATGAATCCAGGAATAGGAATCATAGGGAGCGAGAGTTTTCGGGGTAGCCAGCTTGTCAGTTCATCAGCGTTCTAGGCGTGCAAGGCGTTTGCCTATCCTAATACGAGAGTTCAGGCTGAGGGTTTATGTAACGGTTCGTTCTGGCTCGCATAGCCCATAATTTACTGAGGCTACTGAAAAAGCCTTGGGATGGCTTAGGTAAATGCGATCGCGCTGCATCAATTTGAACGGGTTAACGATCTAGCAGGGTTTCCCTATATTTCTCTTATGGCTTTGTGCGGACTCCAGCGGGCTCTAAGATATTCCCTATAAAAACCAGATAACTTGGGCGTACATTCAGATCCACACACCACGGTAATTAGGTTAGCCCTGAATCCAGGGTCACCCTATTTACAAATGAAATTAATCCCGCCTCTTTTGCTCTGCGGCAAGAGAGGTTTTTTATACTGTCGTGAGGGCTAAAAGATATTGCCTCAGCGCTAAATGACCCGGACAACATCTCAGGCTTTCTTTAACATTAGAAATTCCCTAGACATGGGTGCGTCGGTCGCTAGGAATTCCTTAGATGTTAGCGCTAGGTTCGGCGAGGTAGAACAATCACTCCTTAGGAGAGCCACCATGCCGAAAGGTAAGCCAAACATCCTCATTCTCTGGGGCGATGACATTGGTCAAAGCAACCTGAGCTGCTACAGCGATGGCCTGATGGGCTATCAAACCCCCAATATCGATCGCATCGCCAAAGAAGGGGTGCGCTTCGTTCACTACTACGCCGAGCAAAGCTGTACCGCCGGTCGGGCCGCCTTCATTACCGGGCAATCGGTCTTCCGCACGGGGTTGAGCAAGGTCGGTCTGCCCGGTGCCGCGCTGGGCTTCCAGGCCGAAGACCCCACTATCGCCGAACTGCTTAAGCCGCAGGGCTACCGCACCGGCCAGTTTGGTAAAAACCACTTTGGCGATCGCGACGAGCACCTGCCCACCATGCACGGGTTCGACGAGTTCTTTGGCAACCTATACCACCTCAATGCCGAAGAAGAGCCCGAACTACCGGACTATCCCCAGCCCGAAGACTTTCCAAACTTCCGCCAGAACTACGGTCCTCGCGGCGTGCTGCACTGCTGGGCCAACGGCGACGGCACCCAGCGGATTGAGAACACCGGCCCGCTGACCAAAAAGCGGATGGAAACCATCGACGATGAAGTCACCGTCGAAGCTAAGCGGTTTATCACCGATGCGAAGAATGCGGATGAGCCCTTCTTCGTCTGGTTCAACACGACCCACATGCACTTCCGCACCCACTGCAAGCCCGAAAGCAAAGGGCAGGCCGGTCGCTGGCAGTCGGAATATCACGACACCATGATCGACCACGACAAAGCCATCGGCGAAATGCTGGATCTGATCGATCAACTGGGTCTGGCCGAAGACACCATCGTCATGTACAGCACCGACAATGGCCCCCACATGAACTCCTGGCCGGATGCGGGCATGACCCCCTTCCGAAATGAGAAAAACTCCAACTGGGAAGGGGCCTATCGAGTGCCGGCTATGGTGCGCTGGCCTGGCGTATTCCCGGCGGGGGAAGTCCGCACGGGTATGGTCAGCCACATGGACTGGTTGCCCACCCTGCTGGCCGCTGCCGGTGAGCCTGACATCAAAACCAAGCTCAAAGCAGGGCATCCGGTCGGCAGCAAGACCTTCAAAATTCACCTGGATGGCTACAACCAGCTGGATTACTTCAAAGGGGCTACCGACAAGAGCCCCCGCATCGAGTTCTTCTACTTCTCTGACGACGGCGACCTGACCGGGCTGCGCTACGACAACTGGAAGATTGTGTTTATGGAGCAACGGGCTACCGGAACGTTGCAGGTGTGGGCAGAACCGTTTACGCCACTGCGGGTGCCCAAGATCTTTAACCTGTTGACCGATCCCTACGAACGGGCGGATATCACCTCCAACACCTATTGGGATTGGATGCTAGACCACGCCTTTCTGCTGGTGCCAGCCCAGACCTATGTGGCTCAGTTTCTGGCTACCTTCGCAGAATATCCACCCCGTCAAAAGGCCGCCAGCTTCAGTCTGGATGACGTGATGGCGAAGATGGAAGCGGGCGTTACCAGCGCTTAATCCATCCGTAACTCTGTTCCTTCACACCCGTACCTCCCTCTACCAGGTTGTTGGGGAGGGAGGTTTTTGGGCTGTGGCAGAAGGGTAAAGCACTGCCACGCAGGGATTTCAGCCGTCTGGATTCTCATACCCTACTTCTCGCTGGCTATGGGGCTGCGCTTTCAAAGGACACTGACTATGACCGAGGTAATGATTGCTCTCGCTAACCTGACCACGCTGGTATTTGTGGTCAGCAGCATGTTGGCTCTGGGACTGAGCCTGACACTGATGCAAATTCTGGCTCCGCTGAAGAATGTCGGGCTGGTGGTGCGATCGCTGGTGGCTAATTTTGTGCTGGTGCCCCTGGTAGCGTTTGTGCTCAAAACCATCATTCCCCTTGACCTATCCTTGGGCATTGGGCTGATCTTGCTAGCGACAGCGGCAGGGGCACCCTTTTTGCCCAAGCTGGCTCAAGCGGCTAAGGCTGACGTAGCCTTTAGCGTGGGACTGATGGTGCTGCTGATGGTAGCGACGGTGGTATATGTTCCCGTTGTGCTACCGCTACTGCTACCGGGGGTGTCGGTTAATCCGGCGGACATTGCGCGATCGCTAATTATTCTGATGTTGATTCCCCTGGGGATTGGCCTGCTGATTAAGGCCCGCTATGACGATCTGGCCCGAGGGCTGCAACCTCACATGGCCCAGGCTTCTAGCAGCAGCCTGATAGCGGTGTTTGTGCTGATGCTGGTCCTCAATTTTGAAACCATGGTCAGCGCGATTGGCAGCGGGGCCATCATTGTTGCCATTTTGTTTATTGGCATTTCCCTGGCGATCGGCTATTTTCTTGGCCCCACGCCACGGACCCGACCCGTGATGGGGTTAGGGACAGCCCAGCGCAATATTGCCGCAGCGATGGTGGTTGCCACCGGCAACTTTGCCGACGATCCCAACGTGCTGACCATGATTTTGGTCGGGGCGCTGCTGATGCTGGTGATTCTTATGCCTGTGGCAGGAGAACTGGGCAAATCCATCAACCCCACAGGGATTCAGTAGCCTCTCCCAATCCTTACCCCACCCATGGATACCCATGCAACTTAAGCGATCGCATCTCCTAAAACTATTCCTAGCCACAGGTCTAGCCCCGATTATTCACCCCTTAATTCAACCGGCAGACGTTGCTGCGACCCCAGACCCGCTGCCCTCCTGGCACAATAGCCCGGTTAAGGCGGCAATCATGGCCTTTGTGCAGCAGGCGACTACCGAGGGTGGCGCAGGCTATATTCCGCCGCGCGATCGCATTGCCACCTTTGATAACGACGGCACCCTGTGGTGCGAGCAGCCTTTGGCCCAGGGGGCCTTTGTGGTCGATAAGCTTAAGGACCAGCTAGAGGCTAACCCCGACCTGGCTACCCGGCCCGTGATCGTCGCCATCCTTGAGGGGGACAAGAGCTATTTTGCTCAGCCCGACGCTCTGACCGAGCTGGTGCAGGTGCTCGGTGCCCTCAGCGCCAACATGCCCCAGGCGGAGTTTGACCAGCAGGCGGTGGCCTTTTTAGAGACGGCCACCCATCCTCAGTTCGACGTTCACTATACCGAGATGGGCTATCTACCCCAGGTAGAGCTGCTGGCCTATCTACGGGCCAACGGCTTTCAAACCTGGATTTGCTCCGGCGGCGGCATCGATTTTATTCGCCTGCTCTCGGAGACGATGTACGGCATTGTGCCCCAGCAGGTGATTGGCAGCTCTCTAGAGAAAGAATACCGCCAGGTCAATGGCGAAGGGGTGATCTGGCGACGGCCCGATATTGACCTGATAACCGATAAGGAGGGCAAACCCGTGGGCATCGATCGCGCCATTGGCCAGCCGCCCGTGTTTGCCTGCGGCAATGTGCGATCGGGGGGCGACATCGCCATGCTCACCTACAGCCAGAGCGCGCCCTACCCTTCCTTTCAACTGCTGATCAACCACGATGATGCCCTGCGCGAGTTTGCCTACAGCGAACCCGACAACGCCTCGCTCAACGCCGCCAGCCAAAACGGCTGGCAGGTGGTCAGCATGAAAACCGACTGGAAGACCCTATTTTCCTGGCAGTAGAGCCCGTAGGGCGGGCATTGTCCACCCACTACTGAAAGTCCGTTCCATCCCCTGGCTAATTCAATTCCACTTCTAAATTAAGGAACCCCTACCATGCTTAACCGAGCTTCTCGCCAAGAGCGCCGCGCAGAGAACCAGCAAGACCGCAGCTTTGGCCGCCGCCACAGCGGCAATACCCGCTACAAAATGCGGCAGCGGCTGGTGTCGATTGGCGATGACTTTTTCATCGAAAATGAAGCGGGCGATCGCGTGTTTAAGGTCAACGGCAAAGCCCTGCGCGTGCGTGACACCCTCATTTTTGAAGACCTACAAGGCCGGGAACTGTGCAAACTCCAGGCCAAGGTGCTGCGGGTCAAAGACTCGATGGAAATTGAAGGCCCCAACGGCGAACACCTGGCGATGGTGAAAAAGGCGCTGATCTCTCCCCTGCGCGATCGCTGGGTTGTGAAAATTGGCGATGGCCCCGATCTGGATGTGCAGGGCAATGTTTTAGATCACGAATACACCATCGAAGCAGGCCGCAACAAATTGGCCGAGGTCTCGAAGCGCTGGTTCCGCCTCAGCGATGTCTATGGGGTTGAAATTGAACCGGGTCAGCATGACGTGCTGATCTTGGCCGCTACCGTTGCGATCGATATGATGGCCCACGAGTAAGCCCTCTGCCTGCGGGCTACTGTATATACATAAGTCCTGAAACCCTTGCTGCCGGGGTTTTCCCCTCATTCCCCAACCCCTTCTCCCGTCCTGGGAGAAGGGGAGCTGGATTCAGCCGGAAACGCTTGTCTTGCCTCCCCATCAGATCCCCTGCCGCTGTGACCGTCTCCCATCGCGCCATCCTCTGACTCGCTCAGCCAAAGTCCCGATCCAGGGTTCTCCCAACTGGGTAGCCGATGCGATTGCGGGGCTCACCAACGCCCTTAGCACGATCCCCGATGGCTGAGCCTCAGCAGTGCGACCCAGGATTGACCTCGTCAGTAGATCAAAAACAGACACCCCCTATATATCTCTTAGATCTCTCCTCCATACCCGCCAGCGCCCTTACAAAATTAATAGGCCTCAGATCTAGGGTTAAGTCCATTACCCATTCACCCTCACCATGCCGACCCTCAGCCTTTCTACCGCGCAAACCCGTCGCCCCCCCGCCAAAGACATGGCCTGGATTGCAGGCGACACCTTCAGGATGGGCTCTGACCACCACTACGACGAAGAGGCTCCGGCCCACAACGTCAAGGTCGATGGTTTTTGGATGGATAAGTACCCTGTCACCAATGCTGAGTTTCAAAAGTTTGTCAAAGCCACAGGCTATGTCACCTTTGCCGAGCGGCCCGCCAACCCAGACGACTATCCCGGTGCCGACCCGGCTCTGCTCCAGCCCGCTTCCATTGTGTTTACCCCGCCCACTCAGCCAGTCGATCTGGGTAACCACTACAACTGGTGGACCTACGTGCCTGGGGCCAACTGGCGGCACCCCGAGGGCAAAGGCAGCACGATTAAGGGCCGAGAAAAGCATCCCGTGGTACAGGTCACCTTTGCCGATGCCCAGGCCTATGCCGCTTGGGCCGGGAAGGATCTGCCCACCGAGGCCGAGTGGGAGCTGGCGGGGCGCGGCGGCCTGGAGGGCAAAGAATTTGCCTGGGGCGATGAGCTGTACCCCAACGATAAATTTATGGCCAACACCTTCCAGGGTCACTTTCCTTACCGCAATTCCGGTGAGGATGGCTATGAGCGCACCTCCCCCGTGGGTAGCTTTCCGGCCAATGGCTACGGCCTCTACGACCTGATTGGCAATGTGTGGGAATGGACTACCGACTGGTATCAGGAGCACAACCGGATTCAAAAGCCCCCCTGCTGTACCATGGCCAACCCTCGGGGGGGAAGCCCTGAGGCCAGCTACGACCCCAACCTCCAGGGGGTGCAGATTCCTCGCAAGGTAGTCAAAGGTGGGTCATTTCTCTGCACGCCCGACTACTGCAAACGCTATCGCCCCGCCGCCCGCATGGCCCAGGGCATCGACGCCTCCACCTGCCACATGGGCTTTCGCTGCATTGTGCGGGCCATCCATCCTCCTACCGTTGCAGAGGCCTGAGCCGTTATGGAAAACATGGAGAACATTCCGTATATTTTTACGATTTTCTTCTTAACCCTGGGGCCGTTAAAAATCATTCCCGTGTTCGATCGCCTTACCCACGACGCCACCGCAGCCTATCGGGTGCGGGTGGCCGGTTTAGCGACGCTGATCTCGACCATCATTGTGCTGATGCTGTCTGGGGTGGGGCGCAACATCATTACCAACTGGAAGGTTTCGCCGAGCGCATTGGCCTTGGCGGCGGGCATTTTGCTGCTCACCTCGGCCCTCAAGCTGCTGTCTAACTTCTCGCTGCCCAAGCGCATCCAAGAGCACCCGCCGATGTCTGACAAAGATCCTAAGGAACTGGCGATTTCTCCCCTGGCCATTCCTGCCATTGTGACGCCCTATGGCCTGGTGGCGATCCTGGCGTTTATGGGCAATGCCCAGGGGCGAACGGGGCTAGAGCTATCGATCGTGGCCGTGCTGTTGCTGATCATGGGCATGAATTTGGTGGGGATGCTGATTACGCCGCTGATTGTGCGCTGGATTGGGCTGATTCCATTGCTGATTGTCGGGTGGGTGTTTGCGGCCCTGCAGGCGGCCCTGGCCCTGGAGTTTATTCTGGCAGCGTTTCGCTACCTGGGTTTAATTAACTACTAGCCCTCTCATCCCTTCAGTGAGGACAACCCTTGCAAGACTTCATCCCCAATCCTGGCCCCATCGACAAAATCTATCTGCTGTTGGGGGCGATCGCCAGTGCCGGAGCGACCCTCACAGCGCTGCGGCCCGTGCCCATCGACCAGGCAGCTTTGATTAGCGCGATCGCGATCGCCAGCCTCTCCTTTCTCAGCACCCAGGTGAGCCGTCCCCTGCTGTGGTGGATGGGTACGGGGGCGATCGCAGGCATTATCGTCGGCCTAGCGGTAGCGGTGAAAGGCAGCTTAGAGGATGGGGCCGTCCCGCTAGAATTTCGCGATCGGCTGATCATTCTGAGCTTGCAAGGCTTGGCCGGGTTTATTTCCGGAGCCCTATTGGGCCGCAAGCTGCATAAAACCCGCGTACCGCCCCTCGACAAGTTTCTCGCTCGGGTCAGCGCCCTTACCCTCGGCTTGTTTAGTCTCGTCGTCACGGCCAGCTTTTTATTTGAGGGGCTAGAAGTAGCTCGCACCCTCTCTAGCCGCCTGAGTGCCACCACCACCATCTTGGCCACCACCTTGGCCATCCCTGGCGTCATCGGCTATCTGCTGTTTGAGCTAGAAAATCCCCTGCAACGGCATTCTCCCTAGTCTTTAACCCTCAACCCCCAAAGGAACCTCTATGGAACGCCTGCTATTAAGCGCTCGCTACTTGATTAACCTGGCTGTATTGGCTGCCCTGGTGGGGGCAGCGGCCATTCTCATCTATGGAGCATTGGTCACGATCCATGTGATTGGCCTCATGTTTATGGAACGGGCCTTCACCATCGAAGCATCGAAGGAAGTTGCCCTCAGCTTCATTGAAGTTATTGATCTGCTTTTTCTAGGGGTAGTGCTGTATATCACCGCCCTTGGCCTGTATCACCTGTTCATTAACAGCACGATTCATCTCCCCCGCTGGCTCAAAATCGAAGAATTTGAAGAGCTGAAAGTGATTCTAATCGGGGTTGTGATTGTGCTGCTGGCCGTCAACTTTACCGGTCAAGTGGTGACCTGGGATGGCACAAACGATATTCTCAGTCTAGGAATTGCCATTGGCCTAGTCATTGCCTCCATTGGCCTAATTCTCTACGTGCGCAACTACAAGCTGGCCCAGGCGCTACCAGAAACGACCGCTGCTGAACATAGGCCAGAGAGCTAACTCACCCCTACATTTCCCTTATGGCTTTGCCCTAATTTCAGCATATCTCGTTCAGTAATCAGACCATGCCCCGTACATCCTGCTGCACCCTATCGGATATTAAGCCCCTTCGGCTGATCATTCTGCTGTCCAGCGTCGCGATCCTTGCGGCCACTGTGCCCAAGCGACCGGTTGAGGTCGGTCTCATGACGCCGATTTACCGCGAGGCTCCAGCTCTCTACGGCTGGTAATACCAAATCCTATTTGTATACCCCCGGTTTGTAGGGGTAGCGTAAAAAGGCTGGATCTCTAGTATCGCAATCAATGTAGTCATTATTTAGGGTGAATAAGGTCAACTATGGCTAATCTAACCGTTTGGAAATTTAATACTGTTGATGGTGCTGAAAAAGCCATTGCCAAGCTGCTCGAACTGCAAAAACAGCATCTCATTGAAATTGTCGATGCCGCTACTGTGGTTTGGGAGCCCGGCAAGAAAAAGCCCAAAACCAAACAGGCTCTTAATCTAAAAGGACTGGGGGCCTTGGATGGAGCTTTCTGGGGTATGTTGTTTGGCCTTTTGTTTTTCATTCCCATTTTTGGTATGGCCGTTGGTGCTCTCTCTGGAGCATTGTCGGGCCACTTCGCAGACTATGGCATTAACGATCAGTTTATCAAGGACGTTCGTGCTAAGGTCACTGAGGGCACATCAGCTCTATTTTTGATGAGTGAAAAAGCCACTGTAGACAAGGTGCTGGAAGCCTTTGCGGGAGAGCCAATGGAGCTGATTCAATCGAACCTTTCTAGTGAACAAGAGACGAAGCTAAAAGAGCATTTTTCTGCTGCTTAAGCCATTTTTGTGAAGATTGAAAGGCCATTCTAAATGGCCTTTCAGCCCAAAGGCAGGTCTTTGATGGTCAATGAATCCTTTTCCAATTCCTACCCAGCTAATGCTCAAGAAGATTTAGCTAGAGAGCGTAACCGAGTTGCCGCCGATCGCTCATTGCTTTCCTTTGTGAGAAATAGCCTCACCCTCATGAGTACTGGGGTTGGGCTCTACTATATCAGTCAAGAGTTAGCATCTAGCGGCATTTATATGAATAACTGGCTGCATGCTTTATTGCTTGCTCTGATTGGGTTAGGCATAACAACCTTAATTTTTGCCATCCTGGATTACCGAGCAGAGTTACAGCGGTTACAACAGGCCATTTATCAATTCAGCCCGCGCTGGTCGTTAGCAGAATTAACCGGCTGGGCCATTTTTATGGCCGGTCTCTACACCCTGTTGTGGCTGACGGTTAGCGTCTGGAGTTAAAAGTCTTGATTGAAAGACCCCAACTTGAGTATTTCTCACCGCTGGTTCATCCACAGGCTAAGTCTCAATCGTTAGGACTCTGACTATTGCTATGAGCATGCCTGACCCCATCCCCTCCATACCTACCCCTAGTCTTGAACTCGCCAAGGCCCGCAACCGAGCTGCCGAAGAACGCACGCTGATGGCCTGGATTCGCACCGCGCTCTCGCTGATTGGCTTTGGCTTTGGCATCGATCGCATTGTTACGGCCATTGACCAAACGCTGGGAGATGCGGTCAACTCCATCCGCTTGACTCGCATCCTGGGGCTTGCCTTTGTGGCACTGGGTACCTTTGCGCTGCTCTATGCGGCCAGAGATCACCAGCGGCAACTTCACCGCATTCAGCGCAATGACCTGGTCTATGTATCGCGACAGTCACCCTCTGTGGTGGTGGCGAATGTTCTGGTCGTTCTAGGCATTGTGGCATTTGTGGGGGTTTTAATTAGCCCGTGGCTGAGTTAGCCGCCCTTCACCTCGTCCTACCTTAGCAACGGCTTAGAGCACACTGTGGCATAGTTCTTAGGGCTGCATTTGGCCAGGATCTTGAGCGGTCGTTTCACTAGCTGTCGTTGCATTGGGGGAAGCGGGCCACACTGAGGGCAAGTTCCACGTGGGAGATTGGTAGGTAACGGGTAAGTAATGAGCCGGAATGGTACTTTGGTTGCCGTCGCGCATGGCCCCGTAGTGGGGCGACATAATTTCAATACCAGCCTGATTGCAGTAATTTTGCACGTTTTGATGCAGCTCTGAATAAATCTCCCCCAGCGCTTCAGGATGGGTGGTAGTAGCCCGCAACTGATAGCTAACGTAAAAGTCATCGAGGGAGGTCTGCCAGACGCAGGGCCGGGGCTCCGGCAAAATGCCAGCGGTGGCGGCGGCGGCGGCAATCAAGGTTTCGTGGACGAGTGCCCAGGGCACATCGTAGCCCAGGGTAATCGTCGTCTTGAGCACAATGGGGGTTTGTTCTTCGCGAATCAGGGCGCTGTAGTTGGCGATATTGCTGGTGAGCAGGGCCGCATTGGGAACGCTGACCAACACATTTTCGATGGTGCGCAGGCGGGTAACAAACAGCGATTTTTCGACCACAAATCCTTCGATGTCGCCACAGCGAATGCGATCGCCCTCCCTAAAGGCCCGGGTGTAGACCAAAATAAACCCGGCCACCACGCTAAAGATGGCACTCCCAGCCCCCAGCGACACCAGCAAACCAAAGAAAATCGAAACCCCTTGAAACGCTGGAGAACTCGCCCCCGGCAGGTAGGGAAACACCACCGCCAGGGTAAACGCCCCCACCAAAAACTGCACCAGCCGATAGGTAGGGATCGCCCACTCAGGATAAAAACCCCTCAGCGTCATGCCCTCTCGCTGAATGCTGGTGAAAAACCAGCGGGCAAAGTGCAACCCGCTGGCGGCGACCACAACAATGATGATGATGCTCAGCAGGTTGGGCAGGTAGGCAATAAACCCATCCCACACCACCTGCGCCGCCCCTGAAACATACCCAAAAATGCCTTGCCCCAGGGTGCGGGTCTGGGGAAACAGGCTCAGTACGTAGGAGAAATAAATCAGAAGCAGCGCTGATACTAGGGCAAAATGCAGAATTTGGGTGATGTTCCGCACCAGGCCCGTAAGTTGGGACGCTGTCAGGAGCTCAAAGTTTTGAATCCGCACCGTGGGAATCCAGCGGTCTTGCTGGCGATCGAGCCAGCGGTAAAACTGGGGCATGGCGTTGGCCAGCATCAAAACGGCTAGCGCTAGCCCCAGGGTGCACAGCACCGCAATGATGGCGGCGCGGGTCAAGTATTGAGCACTGCGTTCGTCCCGATAGAGCTGAATTTGGCGCTGCATGGCCTCTAAATGCTGCTGGGCTAGGGCCTGTGGGGTAAGGCCCGTCCCGGCGGCATCGTCTTCATCAATCACCATAATCAGGCTATCTTCGGCGTAGATGGCGGTGCCAAATTCGGTCTCAGACAGGGCGATCGCCTCCACCGGAATCGCCGGATCGTCGGCAGTTGCCGTCAACCGCGTGGAAATCCGCGCGGCGCGCTCTGCAACGGTGTCGGCAGACTGCTGGTCGCGAACGGTAAATAAGGTCTGGTCGCCCAGAGTAACGGGTGCATCGTCGGCCACCTCCATCAGAGCCTCAATTGGAGCCGGAGCCACCGCATGGTCTTGGGCTAGGCTGGCGGGGCTGACCAGGTGCAATCCCAGGCTGACCAAGCCCGCCATTGCGGCTAAAAATAGCCCCCGGCACCAGCGACGGGCCACAGATGGCGTGAACGGCAGCAGTTCCCTAGAGTCGGTGGTTGGCGATCGCATAGACCTAATCCATCACTCCTGATTTCCCTGCGATTTCCTCAGATCAAGGTTTACCAGTCAAACCAATCGTTCACGTCATTGGAGACATGGCGCATGGTGTCGTCCACGTCATCGGCAAAGTCTTCTACGGTGTCGTCAATCTCAACGAAGGGTTCAACAATATTGATGTGAGTGACATCATAAATAGTGTCATTGACGTCATCCATGGCATCGCCCACCTCCTCGGTGACTTCTCGCACCGGATCAATTTGGCCAAAGTCACCATCGAGGGCATCATCGACATCTTCGGCAATATCAATGGCTCGAAACAGCCCCGCTAGCTCTACGGTCTGGGCCGGGTAGGACTGGGCCGGGTAGGACTGGGAAGACACCGTTGTCGCAGCCAGGGCCGGAAGGCCAAAGCTGCCACTAGCGGCTATCAGCACGGCAAGACAATGAACAGGGCGCATGGGGGGTTCCAGGTAGGTGGATAGGTTGAGATACTGCGGTGCTTAGCCTGACCGACTCACTGCACGTTAAACGAGGTGAGAAAGCGATCGAGGTGGTTCAACGAGGCGCTGGTAGCCAGCAGACCGTAGATCCGGCGATCGTTCAGGTAAAGCCGCAGCACGTAGGATTGCCCATTGGCCTTGGTGAGCGCATACTCCCGCCCAGGCAGACCCGCCAGGGAAATTGCCGTGCCGGTGGTGGCCAGAGTCGGTGCATCTAGCTCGGTCAGCACCAGGGTTGCCACCCCCTGCAGCAGGCTATCCGGGTTTTGCACGACCAGCTCATCGGGCAGATCGGCGTAGGCAAACCCGTAGCGATCGCCCGGCGCGTGGAGGTTATAGCCCACGTACTGCCACCAGTTCAGGGTTGCCCCCTGGTAAGCCACCTGCTGGGGAGTAAACACCGGGCCCATGGGCAAATCCACCGAAAACTGCCCCGCTTCGCTCACAAACGGTCGCCACAGATCGCCAATGGCAAAGGATTCTATAAACTGATTGGCCTCGTCCATGGGAGCCATAGCAACCACCGCGTAGAGGCGGCGATTGGCCAGATAAAACCGTGCTACCGACGCCTTACCGGCCTCCACCTGGGTAAACTCAATACCCGGTAGATCGCCCAGGCTCACCCGCTGACCTCGATTGGCCAGGGCCTCCCAGTCAAAGTCTGCAAAGAAGGGCCGCGATCGCAAACTCTCAACCACTGCTTCGCCCCCCATACCCAGCAGCTCGGGCGGCAGGTCAGTGTAGGCTACCCCGTAAAAACCGCCGCCCTGACGGGCGATCGCCACTGTCCAGGTGAGGGTTTGGCCACTGACCCGGGTGATGGGGGTATCGGCTTGGGTATCGAGGGGCAGGCTCACCGAATATCGCCCTGCTGCCCCATGGAACGCTCTCTCTGGGCTGGCTGCTGGCGGGTTTGCCGCTTGAGCCAGATCACCTGTGAGCCCAGCAGTCTGGGCGTGGCCAGCCGTAGCCAAGCTCACCCCCGCCAAGCCAGCACACAGAACACAACGCAACCGAGGGTATCTGACCATAACAAATGCTCTTATCAAGATGTGTCTAAAAATCGCTAAAGACCAACGCTCTCGCCTTAGGAGCCCATATTTACAGGGCCTCTATAAGCCAAAAATAAGAGCCGCTAGAGCAGCCCCTCTGCGGATGCCAGATCCAGATACCCCCTAACCGTCGGCTAGCAACGCTTTTTGGGATGGCTACATTTCCCATAGGTTTGATTGCTCTGATGGTGCCATTCAACCGGCCCTTGCCCAGCCGTCAGCGACCCCTGGTGTGGGCCGTCAAAAATAGCTGTCGTAGTCATCAGCCTAGCCAGAAAGCCTGACATCGCCGGGGCCAGTTTAGACTCAGACTTTTTCTTTAAGAGGTGCTCAATGCGTCACATCTACGTCTTCACGGCTGCCTGCGCTACCCTGCTACTCAGCAGCTGTAGCCAGCCCTCGGTTAAAGAAGCCCAGGTTGATTTTTGCCAGGAGTTAGCTGGCTTAGGATCGGCCATTAAAGGGCTAACCACCATCAGCACCAGCTCAACGGTAGGCGATTTAAAAACCGCTGAAAAAGAGGTTCAACAAGCCATGGATGGGGTCAGCCAGGCCGCTGACACGGTTCAAACGGCCAAGGTTGACGAGCTAAATGCGGCTTACCAAAGTCTGAATCGGGCGGTCAACGATATTTCTAACAATCAGACCCTAGTCGAGGCCCAGGCTTCGATTGCTGACGAAATCGTGACTGTGCAAAATGCCTGGGATCAGACTAATTCTGGGGCCAATTGCCGCCTGTAAACCCAAACTAGATTTGTTTGTTTGGCATTGCTGAATTGAGGCATGAATTTGGCTAAGGGCAAACGACCGTTTGCCCCTACGGGAGGCATTGCTTTTTGGATTCATACCTCTGCAACGCCTTCGTTTGTTTTGCTGCTTCAAGCTCAAAACCCCTCAGATCAAAATCTTTAACAGAGAAACTAACCATGGCTGATTCCCCCATTCAGGTCATCGTGGCCGCCTTTAGCGATGTGCAGGTCGCCAGCGATACCCTCAAAGACCTGCAACAGCTTCGTCAGGACGGCCTGATTGCCATTCTGGATGCAGCGGTGCTGACTAAGGATGCCCAGGGCAAGGTCAAAATCAAGGAAACCGCCAACGCGGTCGCGGGTAAACATGCTGCGATCGGGGCGGTAACGGGCGGTGTACTGAGCCTGCTGGCTGGCCCCCTGGGTTTGATGGCCCTGGGCGGTGGACTGATCGTTGGCCTCGGCAGCAAGCTGCGCAACGGCGGTTTTCCGGGCGATCGCCTCAAGCGGGTGGCCGAAAGCCTGACCCCCAACTCTTCGGCCTTGATTGCGGTCGTAGAGCACACCTGGGTCTCGCAGGTAGAAGGCTTTTTGGCCGCTGCCGCCACGGAGGTGATTACCGAAACCCTATCCGCCGATATTGCCGCCCAGCTTGAAGCCGGTGGCGATGTGATCTACACCGTTGCCGATACGGGCGATGAAATTTTAGCGGGTGCCGTCTCAACCCATTGATCGAGCCTCTGGCCCTATCCGGCGACCCGACGCCGCCGGTTTGACGACCATTCAGCATCCCGAGCGATCGCAAGGAGTTTATCGATGAAAACAATGCCCATTTGGCCTCGGTTGGACGGCATCGCCCCGACCCCTGTGCTGTCAGCCCTCATCGCCCTGGCCGGTCTGAGCTTGATCCTGCCTGGGGCCCTGGCTCAAACCCTGGCTGAGTCACAGCTCCAAAGTATGCCCCTGGTGCAGCCCCTACCAGATCCGTCAACCACGGATTCCAGCACCCTCACTGATTTAGAGGCCCAGCCAGAGGCCAGCCAGGATCTGGCGATCGAAGCCTTGACCGCCGACCAGATCGCCCAGATTGAGGCCATTTTTGCCGCCTATCGGCCTCAGATTGAAGCCGCCCGGATCGACTACAGTGCGGCCCTGGCGGTGCTGAACAATTTGCTCGTACCGGCGACGGCTGATCTGGCCCTAACCCAAGCGCGCACCGATGCCATCACCGCCGAACGGGCCATTGACGATTTGGTGTTTGAGCGAAACCTGGCGATTCGGTCGGTGCTGACCCCAGAGCAGCGCCAGGGCATTAATGACTACCTGCGGGCCTGGCTAGACCTCGGCCCCGCCGATACCGCCGCTGTGTTTCCGCAAACCCTGGTGGGGCTGGAGACCGATAGGGCGATCGCTCAGCTGCAAGCCGATGGCTGGCGCATCGTGATCGAAACCCCTGGCCTGGTGGGGTTTGATCGTGACAACCAGCAGCTCGACCTCGATATTGGTCGCAACGGGCAGGTTGAGTTCGCTACCCTAGCCGAGTCCTAGACCCCATGGAACATCCTCCGGTGAAGGCATCTCTGGCCCAAATCAGCCTTACCCTGGCTGCCGTTGCTTTTTTACTGGGGGCCATGCGGGTGGCGGCCCCCATTCTCAACCCCCTACTCTTTGCCCTGGTGCTGAGCCTCATTTTTAGCCCTCTTTACAGTTGGCTGGGGCGCAAACTGCCGGGCTGGCTGGCCCTGGTGGTCATGCTGCTCATCATTGCCCTGTTGTTTAGAGGGTTGTTTTACATCGTCAGTATTTCGGTCACCAGCATGGCCACCCGATTGACCGACTATGTCACCCAGCTTGACACCCGCATTGCCCAGATCGAAGCCCTGCTAGGGCGATTTGGCCTAAGCCCCGTCCATCTCAACGCCGTCGTCAACGGCGGCAGCCTGACCGGCTTTCTCAAGGCGGTGTTGGGCGGGGTTGGCAGCTTGCTGAGTAACGCCTCGCTGATTTTAATGACCACGCTATTTTTCCTCGCGGAGGGGCCATACATCATGGCTCGGCTGCGCCAAAATACTGCTGCCGACAATCGCTTTGTGGTCAAGCTCAACACCTTTGGGCAGAGCGTGGTGCGTCAGTTTGGCCTGCGGGGCATTGTCAATGCCGTGACCGGGGTGCTGGTGGCGACCTTTCTACTACTGCTAGGGGTAGACTTTCCGCTGCTGTGGGGGGTACTGACCTTCTTCCTAAGCTACATTCCCTATATCGGCATTGTCTTGGCGGCGATTCCGGCGGTGGTGCTGGCGCTGGCCGAATTTGGCCTGGGGCGATCGCTAGTGGTGGTGCTGGGGTTTGTCGCCGCCAACATTCTGGCCGAAAATGTTTTGTCACCCGCTCTGCTCAGCCGGGGTCTGAGCATTTCACCCACTGCTGTCTTTGTCTCTTTTGCCTTTTGGACTTGGCTCTTGGGCGGGCCAGGAGCCTTTTTAGCCATGCCCCTGACCTTTTTCGTGATCTTAATTTTGGATAGCTTTCCAGAAAGCCGCTGGTTGACGGGGGTGCTGATGGTAAAAGGTGCCCCAGAGCAGCCCGAGCTAGGTGCTAGATGAGTGAGTCTCAACCGCTGACTGGCACCACCAATGAACTGGCCAAAGAGCGCACCCGCGCCGCCGCCGAGCGATCCATGAATGCCTGGGTCGGCAACTGCATTGGGCTGATTGGCACAGGCCTGGCCGTAGACCAAATTAGCCAAAGTCTGCGGCAGCGGTTTCCCGAGGCTGAGCTGGCTATGGCTACCCCGATCGCTTACCTGGTCGGCCTTGCCTTTGTGGGGATGGGGGTGGTCTTGCTGGCGATCGCCCTGGCCCAGCATCGGCTAGAAATTCACGCGATCGAGCGGCAACGCCGGGTGCTGCGGCTCATCACCACCCTCAACCGAGTGGTCATTATCGCCATTCTTTTATTTGCCCTGGCTGGTCTATTTATCATTCTATTTTTGATTTGAGGCCCTCTGTAGGCTTAATTGGGCACCTACGTCAACCCTTAGGCCTCTGTCATTGTTTCGGCTACCTGTTGTCATCTTCAGGGTAGTTCACTTGAGACAAAAACCGGCTCTTCCGGCTTCAACATGCCTAATTGATCCACGATAATCCGAAAGCGTTGCCATACAAGACTTTTAGTCAAAATTAAAGTTCCAAGGCTCTTTGCCTCAGAGCCGCTGCTGGGCTCCCCCGGCAGCGGATTGCGCTTCGTCCACCGCCGAGGGTACGAGTTTTTGCCATTAAGGGTAATACGCCCGGCCTCGATCGCGGATTTAATCGCTTTCGTATAGCGCGGGAAATAGACCGAATTGATACTGCTGCGGGGATAGGCCCGCTCCAAAAGCGCCTGTTCCGCTGCACAGAGGCGATCGATTGCCGCCTTGGTGTCGGTACCGAGGGTATTCATCTCCACCAGCTTGGCCACGAGGATAGCGATCAACTCCTCCAACTCTTTCTTAGTCAGCTTGGTGCGATCGCCCTTCTCGATCCGCTGCTCCATTGCGGTGACGATTTCGGCGCGGGTCGTATCGAAGGTTTGGGATAGAGAGGCCATAGCTATGGACA
>NZ_JAYFES010000120.1:0-259430 GCF_055795045.1 Pseudanabaena sp. PCC 9330
AACGGCGAAGTGCTGCCCTGGTAGCTTAAGACGCTCACAAAACCCCGATTCGGCAAGGCAAACAACCGTTTGCCCTGCCGAATCGGGGGCATACAAGGAGGATTTGGTATCACTTGTTCACCCAGGGAGTATCCCAAGGGCTACCACCGACTTCTAGCCCGGCCTGGGTACTGCTAGCCGCTACCACTAACTCCAGCTTGCCTTCCCGCTTTTGCCACAGGTTGAGGTTGAGGTTGCCCTGGGTCGTATCGCGACAGCGAAAGACCATGCCCTCGTGGCTCGGCACGCGCACTAGTGTACCCGAGTGAGCGGTGGTGCCAGTGACTTCAACCACGTAATTGAGAGTTTCACTGCGCATGTGCCAGTAGCCCCACGGCTCTACCTGCCAGCTCACCCGCGCATTCCACGGCACAAATTCGTAGAACTGATCTCGATAGTGGATGCCCACCATGGCCACCGACTCCAGCCAAGTCAGCACCTGGCGGCGCGCACCCACGGCGGTAAAGGCGAGGTCGGGCACACCCTCAAAGGCATTGCAGTTGAGCCAAAACCACTTTTGAGGGAACGATCGCCCCCAGTTTTTCTCGCTGTAGGCAGGCGCATGGGCAAATTCGTAGCGCTGGCCCCGCCACTCGACCCACCCGGTGGCGTGGCCATGGGCCATCAGAATCTGCCAGCCCGGCTCAAAAATTTGCAGACTAGAGAGCAGCCCAGCGGTAGATTGCTGGGGGTTGCCCCTGCTGGCCCAGCCGTAGATCGGCTCAGTATGGTATTCCCAAGCCACCGGGCCAAATGCGGGGTCGTTTAAATAGCCCTGATGCCAGGTGGCAGTAACCTGGTAGCCCTCAGCAACGGTGCCCTGAAATTCTGACGATGACAGCAGCCGGGGTTGCTGTCGTCGGGGCCCAGCATGCTGGGCCCCGGCATTTTTGCCTGCCCTAGGGGATTGCCCCCGCCAGTGCCCGAGGCCTAGCCCCTCCCGCCACGCCCAGAACAGCTCCACATCAGGGAACGACCGGCAAACGTACCCATCCTCTGGGCCAAGAATCTGGGCTGAGCCGCCGCTGTGGGCATAGCCCCCGCCGGGGTCTTCGATGGAGTACATGAAGGCAAAGGTCTGCCCAATATCGGGGATTGTGACCCGAAAGTACCAGCCTTCAAAGAAGCGTCCGGCACTGTCATTCCAGTGGTAGCCGCTGTGGGGAGTTTGGAGGGGGTGAAGCATGGGTTATTCCTCGACCCAGCGAGGAACGTACTGCCAGCTATCGCGGATTTCGTCGCGGTAGCGCTGGTGCCCCGACAGCTTTTTCTCTACCAGCTGCCAAAACGCCTTGGAGTGGTTCATGTGCATGGTGTGGCACAGCTCGTGGACAAACACATAGTGCACCAGCTCTGGCGGCAAAAACAGCAGCTTGTAGTTGAGACTGATGTCTTTGTTGCTAGAGCAGCTGGCCCAGCGGGTCTTTTGACCGCGAATCGACACTCGGCCAAAGGGCAGCTTGACCACAAAGCTCAGCTCCCGCAGCCAGGGGGCAAACTCGGCTCGGGCCTTGCGGCTGAGCCACTGGCGCAGCAGAGCGGCGCAGGCGGCGCTGTCGTCTATGGGGCCGCGCAGCAGCAGGGTTTGGGGGGCGCTCTGGGTTAGCGACAGGCTGCGGGTAGAGGCGGTCTGGTAGTTAACCTGCCAGGTTTGGTGACGCGATCGCACCTCGATCTGCCCCGGCTTTTCTTCAAAGTGCTCGTCGGCTAGGGTGGCGGTTTGGTGGGCTAGGCGCTGGCGCGATCGCCACAGCCAGTCCCGCCGTCGATGCAGCAGATCGGGCACCTGACCGTGGTCAAAGCCGGGGGGCACCACCACCTCGATCTCACCGTTGAGGTGCACCTTCAGCGAGACGTGGCGGGCGCGGGCGCTTTCTCGAATGCGGTATTCAGGCAGATCCGCCGGGGCGGAGGCAAAAAGCTGGAGCTGTTCAGACGATTCAGCCATGGAGCGGCAAGAACGCACTATATAGATAGAGGTCATCCAAACCCAACCGGGCCAAGGCCCACAAGGAAGCTGTGCCCGTGGGTAAACTACAACTCCTGAGCCGGATTTGGTATGGCTTGTTCTATCCTACGGCTCTCCAGAAAAGAGAGCAAAAGTTCCTGATGGGGTGTGCCCATGGGGCGGTCCTCCCCAGCGCGATCAGAGAAGCGTTTGCCTTGGTGAATCTCGTCTACAGTCCACAGCCCTAGGTCTAAACCCTCCGTCAGCACCAAGCTCTCTACTGGCACCACCAGCGGCCCGTGGTACACATGGCGAACGACGGTCTCTGATTCTGATCGTTTAAATAGACTTAACTGCGGTGCGTCGTAGCCGATCTCTTCGCGCAGCTCTCGGTAGACAGCGGTATCGGGGGTTTCGCCTGGGTCTAGATGACCGCCAAAGAAGCCCCAATGGCCAGGCCAGGCAATGGTGGGAATGTCGTCGCGAAGCTGGAGCAAGAAGCGATCGCCTTGGTAGAGAATGGCGATCGCCACCTCAGGTTTTGTGGTCATAGGGGTAATTGCGATAAAAGCCGTTGACCCTACCAGCTTCGCCCATCGATATAGATTAGAGCTAGAGCACTGGCGCTCTAGCTCAGCGGGTTAGCTCGATCGCCTGGCGCTATTGGCATAGGGCTACTGGTAGTAGCGCTGGTCAATCCACGCCCGTAGCTCCTGTTCGGTGCCAAAGGTGCGGCGCTGCTGGGTGACTGGGTCGTAGGCGACCAGCCGGGGGTGACCGCTGCGATCGCGCCTGACGGTCACCCGCAGATCGGTAGATCCGCAAAGGTAAGTCAGTAGACCACTGGCTACTGGGCCAAGACGGGCCTTGGCCACCGCCCAAGCCCGACCCAGAGAGTAATCGGTCTGGGTGGGTTGAGCGGGCAGATCTTGAATGAGCTCAAGATGAGCGTACAAACTGTTGGGTTTCATGGGGGCTGTCCTGCATGTAAACGGCATTTGCCAAAGGGAACAGCACGAATCGATTCGGCATAGCTCAAGTTTCGGGCCTCTGCCCCTACCGGAACAGAGGCAGTTAGCGTAAATTGTTTTGGTAACAGTTCAATTTTTCCAGACTGTTCCGGTCGTTGCCTCCCAAAACTGTTCCGATTGCCGCTCAGTCTCCAAGCCTTCCATCTCCTTCACTGCCCTATCCCCCTCACCGCCCCATTCCTCACCTATGGCCCTCTCCCCCATCGCCCTCTCCCCCAACCAGGTGCTCTACGAGCAGGTAGCCGATCGCCTACAGACCCTCATTACCGACGGCACCCTCCAACCGGGCGATCGGCTGCCGTCGGTGCGCAAACTGCGATCGCAGCTCTCGGTCAGCACCTCCACCGTGATGGAAGCCTATCGCCTGCTCGAAGACCGGGGGCTGATTGTGGTACGGCCCCAGTCGGGCTACTACGTCAAACAGGGGGTTCTACCGCTGCCCCAGGAGCCTGCCCCCACCGCGCCGCCCCGCCAGGCCACCAATATTGACATCTCTCTGGCTTTCGAGGTCATCAGCCTGATGCGCGATCCAGGGCTGATTCAGCTGGGAGCGGCGCTGCCGGCCCTAGAGCATCTGCCCCTGGCCCAGCTCAACCGGCTGATGGGTAAAGTGCTGCGAGACAACTCTCTCCTGGCCCATGCCTACGGCACACCCCTGGGGGTGTCAGAGCTGCGGGCTGAGCTGGCCAAGCGTATGCTCGACGCGGGCTGCTCGGTACATCCCGACCAGCTGGTGATCACCAACGGGGCCAACGAGGCCATCTACTTTTGTCTCCAGGCTCTGACCCAGCCCGGAGATACGGTGGCGATCGAGTCACCCACCTACTTTGCCTCCCTAGAGGCGCTGAAATGTCTGGGGCTCAAGGCGCTCACCCTGCCCACCCACCCCCGCGACGGCCTCAGCCTGCCTCACCTAGAAGAGGCGCTGCAAACCGGCCAAGTTAAGGTGGTACTGCTGGTGTCTAACTTCAGCAACCCCCTGGGCAGCTGCATGGACGATGCCAAGAAAAAATGCTTAGTCGATCTGCTTAACCGTTACCACACCCCCTTAGTCGAAGACGATGTCTACGGCGATCTGTGCTTTGAAGGCACTCGCCCCAAGGCCATCAAGGCCTTTGATACCGAAAACCGGGTGCTCTACTGCGCCTCGGTGAGCAAAACTCTGTCACCGGGGTTGCGGGTGGGCTGGTGCGCTGGTGGGCGCTACCACGCCGACATTGCCCGCATGAAGTCGATTTTGAACCAAAACACGGCCATGGCCCCCCAGCTCACGGTGGCGGCCTTTTTAGCCAACGGCGGCTACGATCGCCACCTGCGCCACCTGCGCCGCACCTACCACGAGCAAATGCTGCGTATGCAGCAGGCCGTGCGCGACCACTTTCCAGCCGAAACCTGCATGACCCGTCCCAGCGGTGGCCATGTGCTCTGGCTCGAAATGCCCGAGGGCTTTGACTCGATGCGCCTATATAAAGAGGCGCTGGGGCAGGGCATTGCGATCGCCCCAGGGATCATGTTCTCCGCCTCGGGCCAGTGTTACGGCAACTGCTTTCGGCTCAACACCGCCGTGCCCTGGTCAGATACCGTCGAGCAGGCCATGCAAACCCTCGGCAAGCTGATCAAAACGCAGCTGGCCGAAAATTTTTTGCGCGAAGGGTAGGGGTGATACGCCATAGACTACTTAGTAAAAGGCTACGTAGCCTTTTAGAGAATTTAGCCTTTTAGAGAATTTTTTAAAGAGTAACGCTACTGTACGGCTAGATACGGGTAGGCGATCGCCCCTTCTCCCTACCGCCCCGATCCTCGCCCTTCGTAAGGCTCGGCAAATCCATTGAACTTACCCACCCCACTGCCGCTGTAGATGCAAATAGCTCTGGCCATGATTGATGCCTCCTGATTGGTCATGCCCCTAACTACAGCAGCAGATTCTCTAATTTCGGAAGCTTTAGATCCTCTGAAACCCGCCAAAGATCAAGCAACGAGCCTTGATTGTTAACATCAATTAACAAAAAGATGGCTTAACTGCCAATTTGGAGATGCCGAGCCGATTGTTTATTGAGTTTTGTTAATAGAACGCCCTGTTAGAGATCAATTTTGCGATCGGAGTATTTCCAGAAAGCCCGCAGATCAAGGGATTCCGCAGATTGAATTATTGTTAACCTCCGTCAAAAAGCGTCAAATTGCGAGACTATAATGCTCAAGAGCAATCACCGTCTTAGTATCGGTTGTGCCTGCGGGCCATTGTGACCACGGGTACAGTTCAGCTAAAGCGATTGATTCTTGTATTGCTTTGTCTAGAGAGAGGAGAGTCTCCATGACAACTACCCCGCGCGAGCGGGAGGCGAAAGCTAAAGTTGTTGTTGATAAGGATCCGGTTCCTACTTCATTTGAGAAGTGGGGCAAGCCCGGTCACTTTGATCGCACTTTGGCTAAGGGCCCCAAAACCACCACTTGGATTTGGAACCTTCACGCCGACGCTCACGATTTCGATAGTCATACCAGTGACCTAGAAGACATCTCGCGCAAAATCTTTAGTGCGCACTTCGGTCACCTAGCCGTCGTCTTTATCTGGCTTAGCGGCATGTATTTCCATGGCGCTAAGTTTTCCAACTTCGAAGCCTGGATGACCAACCCCACGGGCATCAAGCCCAGCGCCCAGGTGGTCTGGCCGATCTTCGGTCAAGAGATCCTCAACGCCGATGTGGGTGGTGGTTTCCAGGGTATTCAAATCACCTCTGGCCTGTTCCAGATGTGGCGCGCCTCTGGCTTTACCAATGGCTTCCAGCTCTACTGCACCGCTATTGGCGCACTGGTAATGGCGGGCCTGATGCTGTTTGCTGGCTGGTTCCACTACCACAAGGCCGCTCCCAAGCTGGAGTGGTTCCAAAACGTGGAATCGATGATGAACCACCACCTGGCTGGCCTGCTCGGTCTGGGCTGCCTCAGCTGGGCCGGTCACCAAATTCACGTGGCGCTGCCCGTTAATAAGCTGCTGGATGCTGGCGTGGCTCCGCAGGATATCCCCCTGCCCCACGAGTTCATCCTGAATAAAAGCCTGATGGCTGATCTGTACCCCAGCTTTGCTGAGGGCCTGAAGCCCTTCTTTACCCTCAACTGGGGTGTGTACGCCGACTTCCTCACCTTCAAGGGTGGTATCAATCCTGTGACTGGCGGCCTCTGGCTGTCTGACACGGCTCACCACCACCTAGCGCTAGCCGTGCTCTTCATTGTTGCGGGTCATATGTACCGCACCAACTGGGGCATCGGCCACAGCATGAAGGAGATTTTGGAAGGCCACAAAGGCGATCCTCTGCTCTTTGGTGGCAAGGGCCACGATGGCCTGTACGAGAACCTGACCACCTCCTGGCATGCCCAGCTGGCGGTTAACCTGGCCATCCTCGGTTCCATCACCATCATCGTGGCGCAGCACATGTACGCCATGCCGCCCTATCCGTACATCGCGACGGATTACCCCACTCAGCTGTCGCTGTTTACCCACCACATGTGGATTGGCGCCTTCTTGATCGTGGGGGCCGGTGCCCACGCCTCCATCTTTATGGTGCGTGACTACGATCCGGCGGTGAATGTCGACAACGCGCTCGATCGCATGCTGCGTTCCCGCGATGCCATCATTTCTCACCTCAACTGGGTGTGTATTTTCCTCGGCTTCCACAGCTTTGGTCTGTACATTCACAACGACACCATGCGCGCCCTGGGCCGCCCCCAGGACATGTTCTCTGACACCGCCATTAACCTGCAACCGGTCTTTGCCCAGTGGGTGCAAGGGTTCCATGCAGCGGCGGCAGGGGGCACTGCACCCAACGCCCTGGCTGGGGTTAGCCCCATCTTTGGTGGCGATGTCGTCGCTGTGGCTGGCAAGGTGGCGATGATGCCCATGACCCTCGGCACCGCCGACTTCATGGTGCACCACATCCACGCCTTCACCATCCACGTGACCGCGCTAATTCTGCTCAAAGGCGTGCTGTACGCCCGCAGCTCTCGGCTTGTACCCGACAAAGGCGAACTGGGCTTCCGGTTCCCCTGCGACGGGCCTGGTCGGGGCGGCACCTGTCAGGTTTCCGGTTGGGACCACGTGTTCCTGGGCCTGTTCTGGATGTACAACTCGATCTCGATTGTAATTTTCCACTTCAGCTGGAAGATGCAGTCCGACATTTGGGGCACAGTGAGCCCCGATGGCACGGTGAGTCACATCACCGGCGGTAACTTCGCCCAAAGTGCGATCACCATTAACGGCTGGCTGCGCGACTTCCTGTGGGCTCAGGCCTCTCAGGTGATCGGCTCCTACGGTTCGGCTCTGTCGGCCTACGGTCTGCTGTTCTTGGGTGCCCACTTTGTTTGGGCCTTTAGCCTGATGTTCCTGTTCAGTGGCCGCGGCTACTGGCAAGAGCTGATTGAGTCCATCGTTTGGGCTCACAGCAAGCTGAAGGTGGCTCCCGCTATTCAGCCTCGCGCTCTGAGCATTACTCAGGGTCGGGCTGTGGGTGTGGCCCACTACCTCCTCGGGGGTATCGCCACCACCTGGGCCTTCTTCCTGGCTCGAATTATCGCGGTGGGCTAGGTTTCTCGTCATGGAATCTCCTGGGGGCGCAGGGCGCACAGCAGTGCACCCCTACGCCCCTACATACCGCACTCATGACTCAAATGTCGTACTAGAATCCTTTTTGATTCATGGCAACTAAATTCCCCAAATTTAGCCAGGACTTGGCCCAAGATCCGACCACACGGCGGATCTGGTACGGGATTGCCACCGCCCACGACTTTGAAAGCCACGACGGCATGACGGAGGAGAATCTTTACCAGAAGATTTTCGCCTCCCACTTTGGCCACCTGGCAATCATCTTTCTGTGGACTTCGGGCAACCTGTTCCACGTCGCCTGGCAAGGCAACTTTGAACAGTGGATCAAAGATCCGCTCAACGTCAAACCCATCGCCCACGCGATTTGGGATCCTCACTTTGGCCAGCCTGCGGTAGATGCTTTCTCCCAAGCTGGTTCCTCGACCCCGGTTAACGTGGCATTCTCCGGTGTTTACCACTGGTGGTACACCATCGGTATGCGCACCAACAGCGAGCTCTATGCTGGTGCCGTGTTTCTGCTGATTGTGTCGGCCATTCTCCTGTTTGCAGGCTGGCTGCACCTTCAGCCCAAGTTTCGCCCCAGCCTCTCCTGGTTTAAAAACGCCGAGTCTCGCCTCAACCACCACCTGGCTGGTCTGTTTGGCGTCAGCTCTCTGGCCTGGACCGGGCACCTGGTGCACGTGGCGATTCCCGAAGCTCGCGGCGTTCACGTCGGTTGGGACAACTTCCTCTCTGTGAAGCCCCACCCCGAAGGCTTGATGCCTTTCTTCACCGGTAACTGGGGTGTCTACGCCCAAAACCCCGACACCTCTAGCCATATCTTTGGTACGGCGACCGGGTCTGGGACGGCGATTCTCACCTTCCTGGGTGGGTTTCATCCCCAAACCGAAGCCCTCTGGCTGACGGACATTGCCCACCACCACCTGGCGATCGCGGTGATCTTTATCATCGCCGGGCACATGTACCGCACCAACTTCGGCATTGGCCACAGCATCAAGGAAATCTTGAATGCTCACAAGCCTCCTGCAGGCGGTCTGGGTGAAGGGCACAAGGGTCTCTACGACACCTTGAACAACTCCCTCCACTTCCAGCTGGCGCTGGCCCTGGCTAGCCTCGGTGTGGTCACCTCCCTGGTAGCGCAGCACATGTATGCGCTGCCCTCCTACGCCTTCATCGCGAAGGATTACACCACCCAGGCGGCGCTCTACACCCACCACCAGTACATCGCTGGGTTCATCATGGTGGGGGCCTTTGCCCACGGCGCGATCTTCTTGATCCGCGACTACGACCCCGTTGCCAACAAGAACAACGTCCTCGACCGCGTTCTGCAACACAAAGAAGCGATCATCTCGCACCTGAGCTGGGTGTCGCTGTTCCTGGGCTTCCACACCCTGGGTCTGTACGTCCACAACGACGTGGTGGTGGCCTTTGGCACCCCCGAAAAGCAGATTCTGGTCGAGCCCGTGTTTGCCCAGTGGGTGCAAGCTGCCTCGGGCAAGCTGCTCTACGGCTTTGACACGTTGCTGTCGAACCCCGACAGCGTGACTCAGACCGCCAACGCCGTCTGGCTGCCCGGCTGGTTTGAGGCCATTAACAGCAACGCTAACTCGCTGTTTCTGACCATTGGCCCTGGCGACTTCCTGGTTCACCATGCGATCGCCCTGGGTCTGCACACCACCACCCTGATCTTGGTCAAGGGTGCTCTGGATGCGCGCGGCTCTAAGCTGATGCCCGACAAAAAGGACTTTGGCTACAGCTTCCCCTGCGACGGCCCTGGCCGTGGCGGCACCTGTGACATCTCCGCGTGGGATTCGTTCTACCTGGCAATGTTCTGGATGCTGAACACCATCGGCTGGACTACCTTCTACTGGCACTGGAAGCATCTCGCTATCTGGTCTGGGAACGTGGCTCAGTTCAATGAGTCGTCGAACTACCTGATGGGCTGGCTGCGCGACTACCTGTGGCTCAACAGCTCTCAGCTAATCAACGGCTACAACCCCTACGGCATGAACAATCTCGCCGTCTGGGCCTGGATGTTCCTCTTTGGGCACCTGGTTTGGGCCACCGGCTTTATGTTCTTGATCTCCTGGCGGGGTTACTGGCAAGAGCTGATCGAGACCATCGTTTGGGCGCACGAGCGCACTCCTCTGGCGAACCTGGTTCGCTGGAAGGACAAGCCCGTTGCCCTGTCGATTGTGCAGGCTCGGGTGGTGGGTCTGGCTCACTTCACTGTGGGTTACATCCTCACCTATGCGGCCTTCCTGATAGCTTCGACGTCAAGCCGCTTTGGCTAGGTTGGGCTAGTTAGGTAAATCCTTCAAAACTCCTCGGTGCATTGCTCCGGGGAGTTTTGTTTTGTGGCACTCGTACTATGCCCCATTGCCCTGAAAGTTAAGCTAAAGAAAAGTCAGGCCGAGACAGCTATGAGTGCTGAAAAAATCGCCTAATTCAACGCATCGATCGCCTGCGCCTATAAAAAGCAATCAAAGTCAGCTCCATTGCAAAATAGGGCCAGGAATAACTCCTGGCCCTATTTTGCAACTGTCTATTGGATTGCACTTACTTGGTAAATGCGATCGCGCCTCAAACGAATGCCGACGCTGCTCTGCTTAAATCTGCCCAACGCCTTTGCCGCGTTGATCAGACCCGCTCGTCACCTTGCCGCTTTCGTCGGTTTGGTTGATTTCCTGCAAATCAGCTTTGCGCTGCGCCTTTTCTGCCTCCATTTCTTCTCGCAGGTCGCCGGGTTCATTGATGTACATCTCAGGCTCAACGGGGTAGTTATTTGCTAGCCCTTCTTGGTCTACGGTAGCACCGGCAGCGGTGTCGATCGAATCTCCTAGATCTTTTTCGTTTACCTGCTTGTATCCAGATTCCTCACGCTCTTTGCGCGCGGCAGTTTCAGCGGGAACCATATGAGGATCGTAATTGTCGCTTTCAACTCGGGAGTTAGCCATAGTGCCTCCATTGAGAATAGTGAATAGCCTCAGGCGTGGTGCAAATATGCAGTCCGCTAGTGCTTAACACAACCATAGACGCCCCTCTTGTTGCCCACGTCTATCAGCAGTACGACCCTCATCTATACCTTTCAGAGGAAATTTGCCTGACCAAAAACCTCACTGAGAGCTAGTACCCCTTGAAGGTAAGCGCCTTCCCCCTGTCTTATAGACAACAGCCGCCTGCTTGTAGTATGTTGTATTACGGATGAGGTCTGAGCCTTTCACCGGCTTGGCCGAGGGTATCAACGGAAATAAATGCGGAGCAAAGCCCGGAATTTGACCCACCTGGGTCAAAGCTGTGGTCTAAATCCTGAACTGAGACCAGAGCTTTTCAGAAGTTTTCCCCCTCGTGCAGACCGGACATATGTTTCATGCTGCTAGGTGTGTCCCTGGTTGCCCATTTATCTACAGGTGCGTAGCCATGACTGTATCTACCCTCACCCCGCCCAGTGTGCAGTGTCCTCAGTGCGGCAGCCATAGCATCGTTGAGTATAAGCCCACGGTCTATCACTGCCTCAAGTGCGACTTTGAAAAAGACCTCAGCGTATCCCCGCCAGACGATCTAGGGCTGGGGTCAGTCATCCTAGGCCTGCTGTCTGGCTTGGGCATTATGCTGGTACTGCTGTAGGCTTGATAGTGCAAATGCACCACAGTATCATAGGGGGGCTGCCCCTAAGGCTCCCCTATGGCGATTGTTTCTTCCCACACGTCCGACGACTCAGGCCAGATGCAGGCTGCCAAGGCTAAGCAGGCTAAGGCGAAACCGTCGACCCCGATCGCCCCAGTAGAGACTGCGGCAGAGCCATTGCTCTCTTTGGTCAAGGGTGGCGATGCTCAGCCCGACGATATCGACGCAGAGCTGTCTGCCACATCTGGGGTTTTGGCCGTAGAAGACAGCCTGCGCCCCCAGCGGCTGCAAGACTATATCGGCCAGGCGGCACTGAAGGAAGTGCTCGACATTGCCATTAAAGCTGCTCAGTCGCGCAAAGAGCCCCTTGATCACCTGCTGCTCTACGGGCCGCCTGGTCTGGGCAAAACCACCATGGCCCTGATTTTGGCCCAAGAGATGGGCGTAGTCTGCAAAATTACCACTGCTCCTGCCCTAGAGCGCCCCCGCGACATTGCCGGGCTGCTGGTCAACCTCAAGCCCGGCGACGTGCTGTTCATCGATGAGATTCACCGCTTGCCTCGGGTTACCGAAGAAATTCTCTACCCAGCCATGGAGGACTCGCGCTTAGATATCACCATTGGCAAGGGGCAGTCGGCCCGCACCCGCAGCATTCCCCTCTGCCCGTTTACTTTGGTGGGGGCAACTACTCGGGTGGGGGCCTTGAGTTCGCCTCTGCGCGATCGCTTTGGCCTGATCCAGCGGTTGCGCTTCTACGAAATTGACGAGCTTACCCCCATCGTGCTGCGTACCGCTGATGTGCTCAAAACTCCGGTCGAGCCCGACGGGGCTGAAGCCATTGCCCGCCGTGCTCGGGGCACCCCCCGCATTGCCAACCGGCTGCTGCGCCGGGTGCGCGACTACGCCCAGGTCAAAGCTGCTGGCCCCATCACCGCCGCCCTGGCCGCCGAAGCGCTAGAGCTTTTTAACGTCGACCCCTGCGGTCTCGACTGGACCGATCGCCGTTTGCTGTCGGTGATGATCGAAAACTTTGGCGGTGGCCCCGTAGGACTCGATACCATGGCCGCTGCCACCGGCGAAGACCCACAAACCATCGAAGAAGTTTACGAGCCCTACCTATTGCAGATTGGCTATCTGCAACGCACCCCCCGAGGTCGCATGGTCACCCCTGCTGCCCGCCGCCATCTAGGCTACGAGGCAACTGCCGAAGATGGCAGCCAACTTCCCCTGCTGTGATTAGTAGGAGAAGTTGGGCGTCCATCCACGCGATCGCCCATCCTTAGGCGATCTGACTATTTAAGGTCGCGATCGCTGCCGCGTCTCCTGGCAAGTCGATGATGGCCTGCATCAGATTGGTCTGGTTGAGGTTGGCGCCAGATAGGTCGGTGCCCAGCAGGTTAGTGCCCAGCAGATTGGCCCCAGACAAGTCGGCATCGGCCAAGCAGGCTCCCCAGAGGTCGGCCTGCATCAGGTTGGCCCCGGCCAAATTGGCCCCCCGCAGGTCAACCCCAGTCAGCCTGGCACCGCTCAAGTCGACCCCCCACAGTGAGACCCCAGGGGCCAGGCGATGCAGCGATGTGGGTAGCTCAAACCCGCGCGGAAACTGGGTGCTGTCAGAATAGAGTGCCCCGTCGAGATAGGCACCAGCTAGCTGACAGTTGCGCAGGTTGGCCCCGACCAAATTGGCCCGGCGCAGATCGGCCTGGCGCAGGTCAGCCCCTCGCAGGTCGGCTAGCATGAGAGTGGCCTGGCGCAGGTCGGCGTAGCGCAGGTCGCTGTCGCTCAGCAGGGCGCTGAGCAGATTGGCCTGCCTTAGCACCGCCCCAAACAGTTGGCTGTTGACCAACAGCGCCCCGCTCAGGTCAGCGCCGCTCAAATCAGTGCCGCCCAGGTCGCGATCGCGCAGATCTTGGGTCGCTAGGGGTGCCCCTGGTTTGAGGCTCACCATGCGTGCCTCCACCGGGCAAAACTCTTGGGGGAAGAGGGTTTTAGGGTTATATAGTGCGCCTTCCAGGCGGGCTTCTTTGAGGTCAGCTCCGGTCAAAACAGCCTCGCGCAGGTCAGTCCAGCGCAGGTCAGCTCCGGCCAGGTTGGCGTGACTAAACACCGCTTCTTTGAGATTGGCCCGGCGAAAATTGGCTTTGGTCAGGTCGGCACCGCTAAAGTCGGCACCCCAGAAGTCAACTCGAGCCAGGCTCCAGTGGTTGAGGTCAGCCCCGGCCAGATCGATGCCAGTAAAGTCTCGCTCCCCATCGACAAAGGCTGTCCAGAGGTTTTCTAGCGTTTTGAGAGTCATACCTGTTTTACTCAAAGTTGCTGATCAGTATCGTTAGTCATGGGTCATGTTTTGCCTACCGGGCTCTCACCCCTTAGCCCACTCCAGCCAGGGGATGGCGGGGTCGGCGGGGTCAGGCTGGTGCACCCAGACGACATAGCCGCTGCCGTCGCGGGTGGCGATCGCCCGTTGTCCCCGCCGTTGTAGCTGCTGTACCAGGGTTTGGGTTTTGTCGAAGCTAGGGCGCTGACGATAAAAACAGTAGTACTCTTCTCCCATCTTGATCGCCAGATAGTGAGAGTCTCTGCTGCTTTGAATCTGGTAGATTTCGTGGCTTTCTAGGGGCGTAGACAGCACTGCTGCACTGAGATTCGGGACTTGTCCAAGCGTCGCAGCCGTCGTTTCCCCTAGCAGACGCGACCAGTCTAGGCTGCCACCGTTAGTAGCAGCAGGCTCAGGCGCGCGGACGACATTAGCTGGCGAGTCACTCTCTAAGGCCGAGGGTAGATTGTTCCTCTCGACTGTCAGCACTTGATCGAGCAGATCTTGGTGTCGCTGCATTCGCGACTGTTGCCGCCGCATTACCCCGGCTGTGCCCACGCCAATGGTCACACTCGATAAAATGGCAAAGCCAATGTAGCGAATCGAAAACTCTTTGTGCTGATGGGTCATCAACGCTGAGTCTATCCAGCGTTCAAAAGGGTCGGGCAGTTGCTGAGATAATCGGGTGCTGTTGTCAGAGGCCAGAGGCCAAGTGAGCGCCGCGAATCCGGCACTGGCAGCCAGCAGCGCGGGTAAAACAATTCGGCGAAAGGGAGAGTCATCCATAACAGGGAAACAGTAAGCCAACTAGCTCACTCTCTAGAGAACCTCTCCAAGAATAAGCAAAAGACCGGCAAGAATCTGCGAATTCACGGATGGGACTCTGTAATACTTTGATAAATTCTCAGAGCGTTGTACGTAGTTTTACGGAGTGTTTGGGCCGTGGCTGAGCCCTTCTGGTAAAACCTTCACAGAAATCCTCCGGCCCCTACCGTTTCTTGACAAGAAATCTCCGGAAGCAGGAGACAAACACTGAGTAGTGAAAAGCAACGTTCCTTCTCCGGGTAAAGCCCAGCCTGGTCATGCGGTTGAATATTCTCATCAGCTTGATGGTGCTGATTACAGCGATCGCCCCCGCCGCCCTGCGGGTGGCGCGAGAGCAGCTGACCCGCTACCCGCCTCCCTCCACTAGTGAGGTCTTGGCTACAGAGCGATCGCCGGTGCCCGCCGCAGACCGTCGCTGCCAGCAGTGTGACTTTGCCGGTGCCGATCTCAGTGGCCAAGATCTCAACCGCAAAAACCTGCGTGAGGCCGATCTATCGGCGGCCAACCTCATCGGCACCCAGCTGATCAACGCCGTACTCTACCAGGCCAACCTTCGGCAGGCGACCTTACACCAGGCCAACCTTCAGGGGGCCGACCTCACCCGAGCCCATCTCAGCCAGGCTGACCTCAGCCAGGCCCAAATGCTTCACGCTAGCCTGGGTATGGCTGACCTTACCCAAGCCTCGCTCACCCAAGCAGAGCTGCGCGATGCCGAGCTGTGCTCCGCTCAGCTCCAGGGGGCAGACCTATCCGAAGCCAGTCTCTACGGTGCTATTTTGCGTCAGGCCAATTTGACCAAGGCCGACCTGCGCGGGGCCGATCTGCGCTACGCCGACCTCACCGATGCCGACCTCACCGATGCCAACCTGGCTGGGGCTAGACTAGAGTTTGCCACCATGCCCGACGGCAGTACTTACAACCAGGGCTACATTCAGCCCATCAACCCCTCCCAGGGGTGTGATCCCGTCGCGGCTCTGCCCGATCGCTAGGCTAGAGTCGCGACCGGGGTTACCCTAAGGTGCTGCAGAAAAGCGCTCCATATTTGGCTGCCAAAGGCGAAACCCGCCGGTAAAAGCATTGCGGTTGTGGCCGGGACGGCAGCCTGTCGGCAGTTCCTTGAGCAGCTTTACCTGGCCCCCGCCGATTACGACATCGTCAAGCTCCAGCGCCGTAATAAAGTGGCCTACACAGGTTTCGACGTAGAAGCGCCATTTCTTTTTGCCCAGACGTTCTAAGCCGGGCTTGCCCAGGTAGTACTCATAGGTACCTTTCTTGTAGGGTAAGTGGGCCAGCTCCATCGGCACCACCACCCCTTCGATTACCATCGCTGACCCCAGCCCTGTACCAAGCCCCAAAAACAGCATGGTGCCGCTCTCGTAGCTACCCAGGGCCTGCATCGCGGCATCGTTGATCAGCCGCACTGGGCAACCAAAGGCCACCTCAAAGTCAAACCCCACCCAGCCTGGAGCTAAGTTTTTAGGGTCTTGAACTACATCTCCTTTTTTCACTAACCCTGGATACCCGATCGCTACTCGATCGTAGGCCCAATCTTGAGCCAGATCCTTGACGCCAGCGACCATGGCCTCGGGGGTCATCAGCGGGCCAGAGGGAAACTTGCGGGCTTCGGTCTGCCCTGTGGCCAGAATTTTGACATTACTGCCGCCGATGTCTATTGCCAGTACATTCATAGTCCACCCATAAAAGCGCAACCCAGCGCCTGAGACGACAAGGCGCTGGGCTGATCTTAGGGCGAGAACATCAAACACCCCAGGTTTACCAGGATGACTTTAGAAAGCCAACGGACTATTGGCCGACGGAGCCGTTATCGAAAGTTGACAATGCGGGCAAAACTGTCAGGTTCTAGGCTAGCGCCACCCACTAGAGCCCCGTCGATCTCAGGCTGGGCCATCAGCTCATCGACATTGTTGGGCTTGACCGAGCCACCGTACTGAATCGTGACATCAGGGTTTTTTAGCAGCTTGCGAATGCCCCCAATGACGCGGTTGGCATCGGCGGCTTCACAGGTGTCGCCGGTGCCGATCGCCCAAATCGGTTCATAGGCAATGATCAAGTTGTTCTGATCGACATCTACTAAGCCTTTATCAATTTGAGTGGTAATCACCGACTCGGTTTCGCCCGCATCGCGCTGGCTTTTGGTCTCGCCCACGCAAAGAATAGGGATAAGGCCGCACTTTTGGGCCGCTTGCAGGCGCAGGTTCACGGTTTCATCGGTGTCGGCAAAGTATTGCCGACGCTCGCTGTGGCCTACCACCACGTAGCGCACTCCCAGTTCTCGCAGCATGTCACCTGAGATCTCACCGGTAAAGGCCCCCTCTGGCATCCAGTGAATATTTTGGGCACCCACCTTGATACGAGCCCCGTGCAGGCTCTTAGACAATGCCCCCAGGGCGGTAAATGGCGCGCACAGCACCACTTCGCGGTCGTCTGGGGTCTCGGTCAGTTGCCCCAGGAAATGCCGCAAAAAATCCAGGGTCTCGCCCTGGGTCTTGTACATTTTCCAGTTGCCAGCAATAACAATTTTTCGCACGGTGTTTTGAGGTTAGAGGCTAGTTATACAGACTTGCATCGTACTAATAAAAGAACCCCCGAATCAAATATTGCAGCATGCAACGCTGGCGGTAGGAAAGTGCTAAACATCGGCTGCGCCAGGGCCGAGGGGCTGGCGCCGGTGTCCCCGGACGAGAGGCTGATGGGTTACCGCTACCGGGTAGCGGTGGTGGCATCCTGGGTTTCTTCGCCAAAATAGGCTTCTAGCACCTGTAGCACCATGGGGGCCGCCACCTTGCCGCCGCCGCCGCCGGAGTGCTCGGCAAAGGCCACAATGACGACCTCGGGGTTATCCATGGGGGCGTAGGCACCAAACCAGGCGTGGGAGAGGCCGGGGGGGGCTTCGGCGGTGCCGGTCTTACCGGCAAAGGGGGGAATGTGAGGCACATTTAAGGCTTGGGCTGTGCCGCCAGTGATCACCCGCCGCAGCCCCTGCTGGATCACATCTACGGTGACATCACTCAGTTCGAGAGATTCTTTCCAGTTGCGGTGCTCTTCGTTGTCTTTGAGTAGGTGGGGGGTGACTTTGTAGCCATCGTTGGCGGCGATCGCAAACATGCCCGCCACCTGTATCGGGGTAGCCTGCAAAAACCCCTGACCGATTGACATGTTAATCGCGTCGCCAATCACCCAGGGGGTATCGAGGGCTTCGCGCTTCCAGGCCTCATCGGGCACGAGACCAGCGCTTTCTTCGGCTCCTAGCTCAAGACCAGTCTTGCGACCAAAGCCAAACCGCCGGGTCATCTCAATAAGGGTAGGGCCACCAATGCGCATGGCAATTTGGTAATAAAAGGTATCGGCACTCCAGGCCATGGCCCCGACAAAGCCCAGGGGGCCAAAGCCGGCCCGGTTCCACTCACCAAACTGAACGCCTCCCACCTGTAGGTAGGGGTAGGTGGGCAGTACTGTACCAGGGGCATACTGCCCCGACTCAATCGCCGCCGCCGTGGTGACAATTTTGAAGGTGCTAGCTGGTGGAAACGCCTGGAGTGCTCGGTTTAGAAACGGGTGGTTGGCCCCCTGGAGCTGGGCCCACTGGGCCTCGGTGATGCGGGTGGTAAAGATGTTGGGGTCGTAGGTGGGCCAGCTGGCCATGGCCAAAATAGCCCCGTTGCGAGGATCCATCGCGACGATCGCCCCCTGGCGATCGCCCAGGGCCGCCTCTGCCGCCCGCTGCAATTCAATGTCGATGGTGAGCTGAATGTCTTGCCCAGCTACGGCGGGTTTGTCGCCCAAAATGCTGATGATGCGCCCAGCGCTGTCAACCTCTACCTGTTGGCCCCCCCAAGCGCCGTGGAGGGTGCTCTCAAAAGCTGACTCGGCCCCCATCTGGCCGACCACGTCGCCCAGGCGGTAGCCCTTGTCTCGCCGAGCGGTTAGCTGCTGGTCAGTGAGCTCGCCCGTGTAGCCCAAGACATGGGCAGCTAGGTCGCCGTTGGGGTAGTTGCGCACGGCCTCAGCTTCTAGCCGCACGCCGGGCAGCTCATTGGTGTACTCAGCTAGGGCGGTCGCCTGGGCTGGGCTAATGCCCCGGGCAATGGTGATCGACTCGATCGACTCGTAGCCCGCTTGCGCCAGCCGCTGCTGAATTTCTTCTGGGGGTACCCCCAGCACCTTAGAAAGCCGGTTGATCACCGTGGGCCACTGGTCGCGGGGTAGGGCAATGGGCCAAATCGAGATGGTGTGCGACAGACGGCTACCCGCCAAGATTTTGCCGTTGCGATCGTAGATGGTGCCCCGAGCTGGGCGTTTGGGCACCAGACGAATGCGGTTGCTGTCGGCTAGCTGGCGGTTGCGATCGCCCTCCACCACCTGGAGCTGAAACAGCCGCAGCCCAAAGGCTCCCAGCAACAGCGTCGACACCAACCCCAGCAGCACCACCGCCTGAAAACTGCGGCCTACGGTGCGGCCCCGCAGGGTATCCGGTGCTTGAGGTAAATTTTGGAGCAGAGCCATAGCCGTCTTACCCACGTCCAGAGATGGAGTCTTGCCCGAGGAGGTATGCCAGATTAGCTTCGTATCTAGGTCAATAGCCCAGGCCCAGAGCATTATCTAGGCATTGGCCCGGCCCACCATCAGCCGCGTCCCTCGATCTGAACGTGTGATCTGGACTTAACCTAGCCCTCGCGGCAAAATTAGCCAGTCCCCATTCTATATCTACCTAGAGAACTATGCAGGGAAAGGTTGTCTGGCCCGTGGTGGCGATCAGTCTGCTAGGGGTGGTGGCTTCGGTTGTGGTCTTGGTGCGAGAACAGACCCGCACCTACCGCCTGGTGATGGCCTCGGGCGGCAGCACGGGCGAATATTACGCCTTTAGCCAGGCCTTTGCCACGGTGGTTGCCCGCAACCATCCCAGCATTGCGATCGAGGTGCGTGAAACCGATGGCTCGGTAGAAAATATGGCTCTGTTGGAGAGCCAGCAGGCCCAGCTTGCCCTGGTACAGAGCGATACTCCGGTGCAGCCCCCAGTACAGGCGGTGGCCCTGCTGTTTCCCGAAATGTTTCATCTGCTGGCGCGCACCGAGGCCAATATCAACGGGGTCGGCGACCTGCGCGGCAAGCGGGTGGCCCTGCTACCTGAGGGCAGCGGTTCCTATGCCCTGTTCTGGCCCCTGGCCCAGCACTATGGCCTCACCGCCGAGACCATAACCCCCCTGCCCCTGCCCGCTGCCGAGGCCCACGCTGCCCTGGCCCGCGGGGAGGTAGACGCGCTATTTCGGGTGATTACCCTGGGCAATTCGGCGGTGGCTGACCTGCTACAAACCCCCAACCTTCGCCTGGTGCCCATCGATCAGGTCGATGCTCTGCGGCTGTCATTGCCCTACCTCAACGCCCAGGTGATTCCTAAGGGTACCTACAACGGGAGACAGCCGATTCCCCCTGCTGACCTGCCGGTGGTGGCGGTGAATGCCCTGCTAGTAGCCCATGAAGATCTGCCCGACAAGGTGGTCAATGCTCTGACCAGTACCCTGCACCAACACCGCAACGAGCTAGTGGCGATCTATCCTCGCGCCGCCATGATTCGCCTCGATGCGTCAGACGATCTGGGGTTGCCGATGCACCCAGGGGCTGAGGCCTTTTACCGTCAGGGAGAGCCTGAGTTTTTGGTGGAGTATGCCGAGGCCATGGGGTTTTTGTTGTCGCTGTTGGTGCTGGGCATCTCAGGTATGTGGCAACTGCGATCGTGGCTGCTGGGCAAGCAAAAAAACCGGGCTGACACCTACAACCTGGAAATCTTGGCTCTGATTGACGACATCGACACTGCCCAGACCTTAGATGAACTCAAGACCCTGCGGGAAACTCTTTTCGACATTCTCAAGCGGGTGGTGACAGACCTAGATGTCGATCGCATTACCAGCGAATCCTTTGAGTCGTTTACCTTCCCCTGGGAGATTGCCAATAACAGCATTCGCCACCGCGAGATGGTGCTGCGGGAGCAAGCCACTGCGATCGCCAAAGATGCCTAACGTTAGCTATTGCTCCAACCTCGGAGGCCCCAGCCGCACGATCGCCAGCCCAACCAGCAGCACCCCAGCCGCGATCAGCGCCAGCCAACGAATGGCGGGAATATCGCTCTGGCGCTGGGCGATCGCCGTCAGTGCCCACACAAACACCAGCGTAAACGCCAAATCCTGCCGTTTGTAGATCACCGCTAGGCCTAGCGCTGCGGCGATCGCCATCATGCCCACCGTCCATGTCACCGATGAGATGCCCCAGCCGCCCCAGCTGGAGGCATAGAGTGCCGAAGCCACGTTGACGATGGTGGCCACCGAGATCCACCCTAGGTAGAGGCTAAAGGGAATGTGGGCCATCCACCGTCGCTGGCGCGACACCCGTTCGCGACCAATATTGAGCGTCAGATAAATGCCGATCAGGCAGGCCAGTAGAGCAACCATAGCCAAGATCGACCAGGCAAACAGCTGTGTCGTAAACAGCAAAATCCACACTGTCTGGGCAACGCAGGCCCCAATCAAAAGCCAATTTACCCGCTGAATTTGGGGATCACTGCGGCGATCGCGGTGGAACTGGTAAAACCCGTAGGCAAACACCCCCAGGTAGATGATGCCCCAGATGGCGAAGGCATAGTTGGCCGGGGTAATCAGCACCCCCGAGAGAATAGTATTGGCGATCTCCCCTACGTTCTGGCCGCCGGGCGGAAAGCGGTTGAAGAGGGTGTTGAAGATGACGGCAGCAACAATGGCGATCGCAACGGCGATCGCCAAACCTAGGCCAGCATTAGAACGGTTGGGGGGAGTATCCATAGATCAACGGGTAGGATTGTAGACCCATCCTCCCTTGAGCGATGCCAAAGCGCCACTATCTCCGGTGAGATGTGGTGGGCAGCGCCACCCTAGAGTACTCCCTGGCGATGCTGGCTCCCTTAGATATCCTCATCGTCGAGCACTTCATCGTCGTCGTCGGGCTCTTCGACGGTAACCGGGGCACCGTTGATCGCCAGCTTTTCGCGCACCTGGGCTTCGACCTTGGCCGCAAAGGCAGAATCTTCGATCAGACGCTGCACGGTATTGTCGCGGCCCTGGCCAATGTTGTCGCCGTCGTAGCTGTACCAGGCTCCCTTGCGCACAATAACGCCGGTTTGCTCAGCCAGATCGACCAAGCAGCCCATGGTCGAAATGCCCTGGCCAAAGAGAATATCAAACTCAGCGATGCGGAAGGGCGGAGCCACCTTATTTTTGGCCACCTTGACCTTGGCGCGAATGCCGTACTCTTCGGTCCCTTTTTTGAGGGTCTGAATGCGGCGAATATCGAGGCGCACCGAGGCATAGAACTTGAGGGCGTTGCCGCCGGTAGTCACCTCGGGGTTGCCGTAGGAAATACCAATTTTTTGGCGCAGCTGGTTGAGAAAGATCACGGTGCAGTTTGACTTGCCGATACTGCCGGTGATTTTGCGCAGCGCCTGGCTCATCAGGCGAGCCTGGAGACCCACGTGGGTATCGCCCATTTCGCCCTCAATCTCAGCCCTGGGCACCAGAGCCGCCACCGAGTCAATCACCACCACATCGACCGCCGACGATCGCACCAGCTGATCGACCACCTCGAGGCCCATCTCGCCAGTGTCGGGCTGGGAGACCAGCAGCTCGTCAATATTCACCCCTAGGGCTTTGGCGTAGACCGGGTCGAGGGCGTGCTCGGCATCGACAAAGGCGGCGACCCCTCCCGATTTTTGCACCTCTGCCAGGGCATGGAGGGCAACGGTGGTTTTACCCGAGCTCTCGGGGCCGTAGATTTCGATCACTCGGCCCTTGGGCAGGCCACCCCCCAGGGCCAAATCGAGGGTTAGCGCCCCCGTAGGAATCGTCTCAACGGTCATGCGGCTGGCTTCGCCCAGGCGCATGATTGAGCCCTTGCCAAAGTTGCGCTCAATTTGGCCCAGCACCAGGGAAAGGGCTTTTTGTTTTTCGGTGACTTCGTTGTTTTTAGATGCCATAGCTGCCTGGGGAGTTATCAAAAGGGAGCGAAAACGAGCCGTGAGCAAAAATGAGTGATATGGGATCAGCCATGGGCCAAAGCCCAGCGATGACCTTAGTAAACCCCACTTCAACCTAGAAGTGTAGTGGCTCTGAGGAAAAAGCCGACGCGCTTTAGAGCTGACGCCTGCCCCAGAGGGAGCCATTGCCTTTGCTTAATCACTATAGTACACTTGAACCAAATTATTGGACACCCTGATTGGCGGTGATGGCCATAGGGGCTAGGCCGCAGGAGTTTGGGTAGGCATTGAGTCACAGGGCTAAGGGAGCCGATACCAATGGATATGAGTCGTTTGATTCACGTTGCGGTGTTTCCGGGTTGGGTGGCGGGGGTGACCTACCACCAGGGTGCTGGCTATCGCTGCTGGGTGATCAACCCTGAGATGGCGGTGCTCAACGACGGCGAGGTCTACCCTAGCAGCGAGGGGGCGATCGCAGCGGGGCGGCTGTTCATTCACCACTCCATCGGGGCCGAGCCCGATCGCGGCAGTAGGGGATAATTGGCAGGTATCTAGGCCGCTTGGGCCGACCTCGCTGGAGGCAACCCATGGAGTATCTGTTTGCCCAGGTGGGGGTGGCCGTGTTTGCCATCTCGGGGGTGCTGTCGGCAGCTCGGCAGCGGCTCGATATTTTTAGCATTGTGGTGGTAGGGCTGCTGACCGCCATCGGCGGCGGCACCCTGCGGGATGTAATTCTCAATGTGCCGGTGTTTTGGCTGCAAGATCTGACCGCCTTTTGGGTGGCGCTGGGGGCGTCGTTTGCCGCGTTTGTTGGCGTTCGCCTGATTTTGAAGCTGCCGCTGCGACTGCTGTCGTACCTCGATGCCATGGGGGTGGCCCTGTTTGCCATTCAGGCGATCGACAAGACCCTGGCCCTTGGCTATCCGGCGGCGGTGGCGGTGGTGATGGGGCTGGTGACCAGTATTGCCGGGGGCATCATTCGCGATGTGGTAACCCATCGGCCCACGCTGCTGCTGTCGCGAGAGCTATACGCCACGCCCATTGTGCTGGGCGGCACGCTTTACGTGGTGCTGCTTCAGCTCATGGTCAGCCCCCTGTGTCGGCTGTTGGCCATGGGCATGATTTTTGGCCTGCGGGCGATCGCTATTCGCTGGCAGTTATTTTTGCCTCTGCGGCTGACGCTCAAGATCGATCTCGACGACGACCACCAGCGCTAGGTTGGCTATGCCCCAGCCCCTCGGTCGTTCTTATGTAGAGCCATGAAGTAAAAATATTTTTGGCTTTGGGGCCACCTTACAATGGGTCAATACTCTATGTGGCCCAAACCCTATGTCTGTAGAAACCGTTGGTAACCCGCCCCCTGAGGCCGATCGCGTGCGATCGGTGCTAGAGCAGCAGCTGCCGCAGATTATTGCCAGTTTTAACCAAGTGCTCAAAGAGCAGTATGGCATTGCGGGCGTCAGCGTCGGCGGGTTTACCGTAGTGCCCGAGAGTGCGTTGTCAGCTATCGTGACCTGCGATCAAGACGGCTGTGCTGTGGGCTAGGCGCTGGTCTGCCTGAGCGCCGCTGTAGAGAAACCGGGCTCCTGGTTTGCTAAAACGACCCCTTGGGGTTAGCAACTTAGAAGCCCGGTTTCTCTCTATGCCTAGTTCGAGGCGATCGCATTCACGGTTAAATCAGAGCGCAGGGTGAGGTCGAGGTCGCTAGGGCGAATCACCACCACAGCGCTGTTGGAGGTGACCTGGCTGTCGCCGGTAATCACCGCGCCCACCAGGCTACCTAAGGTGCGGTTGCCCGTGATCGAGGTCAAAATTGACTCGGCTGCGCCGGTAACCAATGCCCCTTGCAGGGTGCCGTTATTGACGCTGTTGGTAGCGGCGATCGCACTCGACTCGGCATTGATGCTATAAGTGCGACCGTTGATGGTGAGGCTGTCAGCCACAAACTTAGCCGCTGTCACCGAAGATCCGCGAATTTCGACCGGCACAATGCGGCCCTGCACCATACTACCCACCGGAATCAGCACCTGGCTCTGACCGTTGAGAATGGCCTGGGTGGTTTGCAGACTGGTGGCCACGGTCTGGCCGGGGGCGACCACAATGTCTACATCGCTGGTGCCAGGGTAGCGCACGTCTAATTGGGTGCCGTTGGCCACCAACCGGGGAGAGCTCGTGGTGTTGCCGGTGGCGGTGTTGCCAGGGGTGTAGCCGACCACATAGTTGCTGGCGCTCAGCCCGGCTTGGAGGGCAGGCATGCGGCCCTGAGCTACCAGCGCCTGATAGATAAAGGCGGCTACATCGGCACGGGTAGCAGTGCGCTGAGGCTGTAGCGTATCGACGTTAGGATAGTTGACCACCATACGGTTTTCGGTGGCGGCGGCCACGGGGCTTTCGCCATAGCCAGGAATCTGGCCCGCGTCGCGATAGACGCTCAGGGCTTCGTTGACAGAGCCCTGGGGGCTGTAGCTGAGGCCGTTGGCCAGGGCCACCAGCGCCTGCACTCGAGGAATTTGCTGCTCAGGCTGAAAAGCCCCGTTGGGATAGCCCGACATAAAGCCTTGGCCGTAGGCATCGGCGATCGCCTCTCTGGCCCAGTAGCTGTTGGCCACATCGGCAAAGCGGGGGGCGGTGCGGGTGCGAGGCTCGTTAAAGGCGTTGCGCACAATGGCGGCAAACTGCGCCCGGGTCACCGGCTGGTCGGGTCGAAAACTACCGTCAGGGAACCCGGCAATGATCTGCTCAGCAGCCAGACTTTCGATAAAGGGGCGCGCCCAATAGCTAGCGCCCACATCGACAAACTCGGCAGTTTGAGCTGAGGCAGGTAGTGCTAGCCCACCTACGACCACGGTGCCCAGGGCAACCAGACCCGTGGCTTTGGCAGATAGATTTAGTAGAGTGCTCATAAGCGATGATTTCCTGAAAAAAAAGCGTGATGCCAAGGTGAAAATGACCATTTTTAGTCATTACTCCTATAAAACTGCCCGACAAAAATAGCCTCAGAGCAAGTCGGAGGCGGCAGCTAGGAGATTAGCCCAATTCACCAGAGAGAGCTGAGTGGGGTGAAATACGATAAGACCAGTAGCTGACCGCTGGGTTGAGGGCTTTAGCGATTAGCTTGGCAAGGTGGTAAATGCACTGAGATGTGGGACAAACTTGTCTTATAAGTTACAAGACTCCAATGCCATGACATTGTTCCCCTAACTAGAGAGCGCCTAATCGGCCCTCAGCTAAAAGCCCCGGCCTGGGGCAGAAACTCTCTGTCTTATCTCTACTATGCAATGGCGATCGAGGTCGTAGCCTCCCTCCCCAGACTGACTTGCGAAACGAATGGTGCTCTAGGCGTATGGTGCTCTAGGCGACATCCCTCGCAGCCTGAGGATGGATGACCCCACTGATTGCGGGGTTTCTCCCCAGCCATCTCTCTGTGCTGATCGCTGGGGCTACTGGTGTGCTTGACCCGCTAGTTGTCGCGAGAGGTAAATGCTGCGCCGGTCACCAGCGCCTGGGGAGTCGTCTGGTGCAGACGAAAATATTCCTTGATTTGGCTAGGGGCCTGCACGGCTACTGCGGCCAGATAGCCTGGCTCTGGTTGCCACTGGTAAAGCTGTTTGGGGTGCTGGGGTAGGTCGGGGGCAGACAGAGCAATTTGGGTTAGCTCTAGGCCTAGATCTAGGGGTGGTAGGGTCAGCTCTAGTTTTTGCAGCGATTCGGCAATGCCTATGCCCAGAGCCTTGAGGCAGGCTTCTTTGCCCGTCCAGTGGCGCAGAAAATGGTAGTCAGCCTCGTGGCCGTTGAGGGCCAAAATTGACTGGGTCTCGGCAGGGGTGAAACAGCGATGGCACAGCTCTGGCAGATACCGCATCGATCGCACCGCCTCGATATCGACGCCGATCGCCCCGACACTGTGGGCCACACTCACACCAATCAAGATCCGCTCGCCACTGTGGGACAGGTTAAACCGGGGGGCAATGCCATTCTCATCGGCAAAATCTAGGGCTGGCTTGCCTTGGGGGCCATAGACCAAGCGCAGGGCTGCTGGCGGCTGACCCGTATAGTGGCTCAGCAAAACCCGCAGGCAGCCCCGGCTCAGAATAAACTGCTGTCGAGCCTGGGGTCTGGCTAGGGTCTGGAGCTTGTGTTGCTCGGCAGGCTCTAGACAGGCGCTGAGCCGAGCCAGGTCAGCAGAGTCAGCGGTCTCGGTGGCCAGCAGCCAGAGGTCTATGACCGGCGAAGGGTTGGGTGACGGCCCCTGGCAAAACTCGTGCATGGGGTAAGGATGGGTGCTTTTGAGGTAGGACAACCTAGCGCTATTGTGCAGTAACCTGGGCACCCTTGCCATAGCCCCCTGCATTCTTTATGCTATGCCACTGAAGCGATCTGTCGGTCATAGATCTGCCTCCGCTGCCCCCGCAGAGGCAGTGCGAATCTGTATTTTAGGCGGCGGCTTTGGGGGGCTCTACTGCGCCCTAGACCTCCACCGGCGATCGCACGCTTGCCCCCGACCGCTGCACATTACCCTGGTCGAACCGCGCGATCGCTTCAACTTTACCCCCATGCTTTACGAGCTACTCACCCAAGAGCTAGCCCCCTGGGAAATTGGCCCCGCCTACAGCGATCTGCTGCGGCCCACTACTGTTGATCTGCGCCCCGACTGGGTCGAGCACATTGACCTAGCCCAGCAAACCGTCAGCCTGCGCCACGGAGACCCCCTCGCCTACGACTACCTGGTGGTAGCTCTGGGGAGTCAGATGCGCCCGCCGGCGATCGCCGGCAGCGATACCCATACCCTGCCTTTTACCACCCTGGCCGAGGCCGAGCAGCTAGAGCGCCGATTGGGTGAGCTAGAACACCTGCCCAAGGTGAGAGTAGTCGTGGCCGGGGCTGGCCCCAGCGGCGTTGAGCTGGCCTGCAAACTGAGCGATCGCCTCGGGCAGCGCGGTCAGGTCACCGTGGTCGATCGGCGGGGAGAAATCTTGCGATCGTACCCGGCACGGGTGCAGCGGGCGGCGGCTCGGGCCATGGCTAAGCGCGGCATTGCCGTCTATCTCGATGCCGCCATTGACTCGGTCGATGCCACCGGCCTCACTTTTGGCCACCAGGGCCAAACCCGCCATAGCCCAGCCGACCTGACCCTGTGGACGGTGGGCACCATACCTCACCGCTGGTTGGGCAGCGACGCCCCCAAGCCCACCCCCTTTGGCCAATGCCCGGTGCGGCCCACCCTGCAACTGGTCGACCACAGCAATGTGTTTGCCCTAGGCGACATGGCAGCCATGCCCGCACCCGGGCGAGACCGCGCTCCCCTCACCGCCCAGGCTGCCTACCAGGCGGCCCCCGCCGTCGCCCGCAACATCACCGCCCTGATCGCCAATCGCCCCCTCAAACCCTTTGTCTATCACCACCTGGGCGACATGCTCACCCTGGGCCGGGGGGAAGCGGTGGTGTGCGGCTTTGGCCTGTGCATTACCGGACGGCTGGGAGCTTTTTCGCGGCGCTGGGCCTACTGGCTGCGGCTGCCCACCCACCGCCACCGCTGGCGCGTGCTCCAACACCGGCTGGGCTTCAAGCGCAGGGATCCCCAAAAAATGACTGAGCTGTAGTTTATACGGCAATTTGGCCAAAGTAAGTGGGCTACAGTCAGCTCTCAGCGGGGTTGTGTCGACAACCGGCGGGGTTTTCTGTAGTGCCCAAGGGGCAGAGGTCAAGGTCATGAAGAGGTTGCCAAACTGGTTGCGGCTCAAATGGCTGCGGTACGCGTGGGTGAGTGCGATCGCCCTCCTGTTCATCGCCACCCTCACCCTACGCCCGGCCCCGGCCCAGGTGCCCCCTCATCCCCTCGATCCCCTGACCGCTGCCGAAATTGAGACAGCGGTGGCGGCGGTCAAGGCGGCCCACCCGCTCACTGAGTCGGCCCGCTTCCCCAATATTTCGCTGCAAGAGCCCGACAAAACCCTCGTCTGGGGCTTCAAACCGGGGGATGCCGTGCCCCGTGCCGCCTTTGTGGTGGTGCTAGAGCCCTTGAAAAATGCTACCTACGAGGCGGTGGTCGATCTCACCACCGCCGAGGTCACGTCGTGGCAAGAGAAGCCTGGCGTACAGCCCGCCATCCTCGACGAAGACTTTGAGGTGCTCAGCGAACTGGCCAAGGCCGACCCCCGCTGGCAGGCCGCCATGGCCAAGCGCGGCATCACCGACTACGAAAATGCCGTGGTAGACGGCTGGGCACCGGGCCTGCTGAGCGCCTCTGAACGGGCCAGCGGCAAGCGACTCATGCGCGGCTATACCTACTACCAGCCCAACTATGTCAACTACTATGGTGCCCCCATCGAGGGGCTGATGGTGGTGGTCAACCTCAGCGATCGCGAGGTAATGGACGTGATCGATACCGGCCCGGTGACCTTCTCCCAGGCCAATTTCGACTACGACGAAGAGACCACCGCCCCGCTGCAGCCCTCCCCCAAGACGCTGACGATTCAGCAGCCCCAGGGCACGACCTTTGGCCTGGAGGGCAATGCCGTCACCTGGCAAAACTGGAAGTTTCGCTACATTTTGCACCCCCGCGATGGGCTCACCCTCTACCAGGTGACCTACACCGAAGATGGCGTCGAGCGCCCGATTCTCTACCGGGCTGGTCTGTCAGAAATGGTGGTGCCCTACGCCGAAACTGGCCCCACCTGGGCGGTGAAGAGCGCCTTTGACGTGGGCGAGTACCGCTTTGGCTGGCTCTCGACCCCCATGTACCTGGGTAATGAAGTGCCCCAAAACGCCGTGCTGCTCGATGCAGTCATGGCCGACGACCTGGGCGAACCGACCGTTATGGAAGATGTCATCGCCCTCTACGAGCGCGACGGCGGCATTCTCTGGCGGCACTACGACTTCAATAACGAAACCCACGAGGGACGACGCAGCCGAGAACTGGTGATGACCACCGTGGCGGCGATCGGCAACTACGACTACGCCATCAGCTGGATCTTCCACGAAGACGGCATGCTCGAAGAGCAGACCGACCTGACGGGTATCATGCTGGTCAAAGCTTCCAAGGATGTGACCGAGAACGGCCACCACAGCGACCACTTTGGCCATCTGGTCGCCCCCCACGTGGTCGCCGTCAACCACCAGCACTTCCTCAACTTTCGCCTCGACTTTGATATCGATGGCCCTACCAACAGCGTCGCTGAAATGAATGTGAAGGCCCTGCCCCAGGGCGCCAACAACCCCTACGGCAACGCCTTTGCCATGGAGGCGACGGCGCTGACTTCGGAAGCCAGCGCCGTGCGCGATATGAGCATGGCCAGCAGCCGCACCTGGGTGGTTTCAGGAACCCGCCAGAATGACCTGGGCGTGCCTGCGGGCTACATGCTGATGCCCGGCAGCAACTCTGCTTTCTACCCCGACGAAGTATCGAATGTGCGGCAGCGCGGCGAGTTTGCCGGCCACCACTTTTGGGCAACTCAGTACAAACCCAACGAGCTGTACGCAGCGGGCGACTACCCCAACCAGAGCGGCCCGAAAGAAGGTCTGCCAGAGATGGTGGCCGATGACGAACCTCTGGTGGGCAAAGATGTTGTCGTCTGGTACACCCAAGGTGTCACCCACATTCCCCGCCCTGAAGAGTGGCCGATCATGACCGTCCACAAGGCCGGGTTCAAGATCATGTCCCACGGGTTCTTTCCCCAAAACCCGGTGCTGAATGTGGCCGCTCCAGCCCCGGTGCTGACGGCGGAAACGCCCTAGGAGCCAGCTTCAGGAGGTTAGTAGGGCTGTCAAACAATAGATTGCAGGGGCTGGGCTTGGGGTAAGGGCGATCGCTGATGGCCGAGAAGATTCCCGAGATTTAGGTGCAGCGACGATATAACCAGGCCCATGGGCAGGGGGCTGGACGAAATTCAAGCTCTGCTCGATCGGCTTGACGCCCTACCCGAACTGCTCAAACCGGCCCACTCCACCCCGCTAACACCAGCTTGCCAATGGTGCGCCCCGACTCGATCTGGGCGTGGGCCTGGCGCAGGTTGGCGGCGTTGATGGGGGAAAGGGTTTGCCCTAGGGTGGTGCGCAGCTTGCCCGCTGCCACCAGGGCAGCGACCTCGTCGAGCAGGTGGCCCTGGTCGGCTAGGTCGGCGGTCTGGTACATCGATCGGGTAAACATAAACTCCCACACAAAGGTGGCGCTCTTGTTTTTGAGCAAGTTTAAATCGAGGGGGTCGCGGTTGCCGACGATGCCGACGATCTTGCCCTGGGGGCGAATGAGTTCGGCCATGACGGCCCAGTAGGCATCGGTATCGCTAAAGTTGGCGATAAAGTCGACCTCGCGATGGCCGAGGCGATCCATCTCTTCGATCAGCGCTTCGCTATAGTCGATGGCGTGGTCTGCCCCCAGATGCTTTACCCAGGCCTGGGACTGGGGCCGCGACGCGGTGGCAATCACCGTCAGCCCGGCCAGCTTAGCCAGCTGAATGGCGATCGATCCAACCCCCCCGGCCCCGCCGATGATGAGAATTGACTGGCCTCGGTTGCCCCCGGCTCGATTGATGCCGAGGCGGGTAAAGAGCGCTTCCCAGGCGGTAATGGTGGTCAGGGGCAGGGCCGCAGCCTCCGCCCAGGAGAGGGCCGCGGGGCGGTGACCGACAATGCGATTGTCGACCAGATGAAACTCGGCGTTGGTGCCTGGGCGGGTGATATCGCCTGCATAGTAAACCGCGTCACCAGGCTGAAAGCGGGTGACGGCGTTGCCCACGGCCTCGACTACCCCGGCGGCGTCATAGCCGAGCACTTTGGGGTTGGGCTCTACCTTGTCTTTGGGGGCGCGCACTTTGGTGTCGACCGGGTTTACTGAGACGGCTTCAACCCGCACCAGCAGGTCGTGCCCGGTGGGGGTGGGCTGGGGCAGATCGATGTCAATGAGGGCATTGCGATCGCTGATGGGCAAGTAGTGGGTGAGGGCAACGGCTTTCATGGCGGCTACGATAGAAACCGATAGGTGTATGTCGTGAGTGGGTATTAACGCGATCTCGGCAGCGGCTGATCTAGAGTTCAAAATCATTCTTGCAGCAAAAATACCCAGGATTTTTGCTGCTTTCCAAGGGGGCAGGCTCTGCGCCCCTACATGGGCATATCTTCATTTCGCAGAAATCTTCTAAAGCTAGAGACCTAGCCTCCCAGCTTGGCCTTGACCAGGGCCTGCACCTTGCCTCCGTCGGCTCGGCCCTTGAGCTGCTGCATAGCTGGCCCCATCACCTTACCCATGTCTTTGGGCGAGGCGGCTCCGGTCTTGGCAATCAGCTCGTCAATGACGGCTTCGACCTCGGCGTCGCTGAGCTGCTGGGGCAAATATTCTTCGATGATGGCCAGCTCTTGGGCCTCTTGGGCAGCGAGGTCGTCGCGGCCAGCCTTGGTGTACTGTTCAAACGAGTCTTTGCGCTGCTTGGCGAGCTGGGTGAGCACCTCTAGCTCTTGGTCGGGGGTGAGGGCATCTTGGCCGCTGGGGCGCACCAGGGTCTCTTTTTCGAGAATGACTTTTTTAATGCTACGAACCGTTTCCAGGCGCAATTTGTCTCGGGCCTTCATGGCGGTTTTAATATCGTCGCTAATGCGATCTTTCAGGCTCATGGGGGTGCTTCAGGTCTGAGGGTACGGCTTCTACTTTAGATGCTTACTTTAGATCCTGGAGCAGCTCCGTGGGCGGGCACTACCGCAAAGTTAAACCTCCTAACTGTGCGGTGGCACTGCCTAGGAGAGAGGAAGGAATGTCTTAAAATCGGCTAACCCGCCACTTCGCCGCTGTCAAAACTCTCTAGCTGCTGACTGAGAAAACCAATCAGATCGGCAAAGGTAAAAAACTGGGTCTCGTCAAAATGTTCGCTGATGTCGAGGCCAAAGGTTTCGTAAAAGTCTTCGCACAGGGTCAGCCCCCAGTCAAACCAGCACACGGCTGGGAAAGCCAGATCGTCGACTAAGTGGTCGGTGGGCTGCACCCGACCGATGTCTAGCCCCGAGTAGTCTTGGAGCTGGGCATAGACAAAGTCAATCAGGGGTTTGGGCAGGGTCTGGGGATGAGCTGGGGGTGACCAGTAGCGATAAAACCACTGGTCACAGGAGAGGTTGGGGCGCGATCGCAGCCACTGGTTGACCCGTCCCCGCGCGACCATGTCAGGGCTGAGGGCCATGTAGGTAGTGAGGCTATGGACAAGGTTTCTCAAGGTTGCCACATTGAGTGTTTACAACGTCAAGCCGCTGGGCTGCGCCCTTAGGGCTTGGTTAGAGTGTGCCCAAGATATTGTCCTAAGTCATGGTTTAGGGATGAATTAGTCTAAGCCGCAGAGGTGGGTCAGGGTGGCGGTAAAGCTGGGGTATGAGACGGCGGCGGCTTCGGCCCGCTGCACCTGTACAACGCCGCTGGCCCGCAGGGCGGCGATCGCCAAGCCCATCGCCACCCGGTGGTCATTGTGGCTATCGACAGTGCCGCCGGTAATTGGGGTGCCACCATAGATCTCAAGGCCGTCGGGCAGCTCGTTGACCCGAGCACCCAGATGGCTGAGCTGGCTGGCCATGACGCTGATGCGATCGCACTCTTTGACCCGTAGCTCGGCGGCATCGACAATCGTTGTAGTGCCCTCGGCAAATAGCGCTGCCACCGCCAAGACCGGAATCTCGTCGATCATGCGGGGAATGAGGTCGCCGCTAAAGTGGGCGGCTTTGAGGCGGCTGTGGCGCACCCGTAGATCGGCCACCGGCTCGCCGGTCACCTCGCGGAGGTTTTCTAGGGTGATGTCGGCTTCCATGGCCGCCAGGGCGTCGAGAATGCCGGTGCGAGTTGGGTTGATGCCCACATTCTCGACCACCAGGTCAGAGCCGGGGGTGATCGCCCCGGCCACTAGCCAAAAGGCGGCGGAGCTAATGTCGCCGGGCACCACCACGGTCTGCCCGACCAGGGTGGCGGGGCCATGGATGGTGACGCTACAGCTATCGGGGTCGACGGCAATATCGGCCCCAAAGGCCCGCAGCATGCGCTCGCTGTGGTCGCGCGACAGGCTGGGTTCGCTGACGGTAGTTTTGCCTTCGGTCATGAGCCCCGCCAGCAGCAGGCAAGATTTGACCTGGGCAGAGGCGACGGGCGACGGGTAGTGGATCGGCTGAAGGGCTTTGCCTCGCACCGCTAGGGGAGCAAGGCGATTGTTTTGGCGACCCCAGATCTCGGCGCCCATCTGGCCGAGGGGTTTGATCACGCGATCCATGGGGCGCGATCGCAGCGAGCTATCGCCGGTGACCGCAAAGTAGCGATCGGGGTGGCTGGCCAGCAGGCCCAGCATCAGCCGCAGGGTGGTGCCCGAGTTGCCCGCATTGAGCACATCGGCTGGCTCCTGCAAATTGCCCAGCCCTACCCCCTGCACCACCACCCAATCGTCTTCAAGCGATGACATGGTCACCCCCATCGCCTGGAAGCAGGCGGCGGTGCTGCGCGGATCTTCGCCCAGCAGCAGGCCCTGAATGCGAGTTTCGCCCTGGGCGATCGCCCCCAGCATCAGCGCTCGGTGCGAGATCGACTTATCGCCCGGAATGCGCACCCGACCCCGGAGCGCGACTCCATCGCCAGGAAACTCAAGGGTGAGGGTTTGGTGGGGGGGCTGGGCGGTGAGCTCAATGCGGGCGGTCATAGTGATACCAATAGTTAAGGATAAAGAGTAGTCATAAAAAGCCGCTGCAATCGTACTCCATTGCTGGGGGCCGGGCCTAAGACCTATGGCGATCGCGCTGAATGTCGTAGATGGCCTTTTCCCAGCACCATTGCTGGCTGTGGTGGGGGTTGCGCAGCTGCACCTGCTCTACCAGGCGCTCGGCGACGGCGCGGTTGCCCCCCACTAGGCGCAGCAGTTCTTTCTTAGTACGGTTGTGGACAGGGCGAGTGGGGGCGGTGCTGGGTTCTGGGGTATTAAGGCGGTAGCCCCCGCCGAGACGACGGCCAGTCTGGCGGCGCTTGAGCCAGATGACCAGAGCTACGATGAGGGCGATCGCCAGCAGTAGAGATAGATCCATCAGTGGGTCGAAACAAGGGGTTAAACCTGGTGAATTGCGGTTGTGGGCCTCCACCATTGAGGCCTTCCCAGAGGAATTGCTGCGGGAAGTCACCCCACCCTGGTTTCACCACCGAGGGTGACAGCGGTTTAGCGCAGTCCTCTTCTAGCATAAACAAGCGGTGTCGCAATAGTTTTGAAGACAGCGAGAAGCGAGGAGCAATGAGATAAAGGCTGGTGTAAGAGTTCTTAACGTTGGGGAACCCCAGAGGGGCACTACTCCCATTAAATTCCCAGGGTTTGCTAGGCTTAGGGTTAGCTTTGCTTGATCCTTGACCTGGGGTTCCGTTGGGGCAATGCCTCTGGGAGGCTCAGGCAAAGGGTAGAGTCCCTCATTTGCGCGTCGCCACCCATGCCCAGAACCCAACGCAACGACAACTTCATCGACAAATCTTTCACCGTCATGGCCGACATGATCTTGAAGATGATGCCGACCAAGCAGCGTGCGAAGGAAGCCTTTGCCTACTACCGCGACGGCATGTCGGCCCAGGCCGATGGAGAATACGCCGAGGCGATGGAGAACTACCGCGAAGCTCTCACTCTCGAAGACGATCCCTACGACAAAAGCTTCATTCTCTACAATATTGGCCTGATCCACGCCAGCAACGGCGAGCACGAGATCGCCCTAGAAAAATATCAGGAAGCCCTCGACCTTAACCCCCGTCTGTGCCAGGCCCTCAACAACATCGCGGTGATCTACCACTACAAAGGTGAGCAGGCCGAGGCCAGCGGCGACACCGAAGCGGCTGAAAACTACTTTGACGAAGCGGCCCGCTACTGGCTAGAGGCCGTTACCATCGCCCCCAACAACTATATCGAAGCCCAAAACTGGATGAAAAACACCGGTCGCATGAAGAACGATATCTTCTTCTAGGCCGTAAAAAAACGGGCTGTAGGGTGGGCACTGCCCACCACCCACTTTTCGCTCTGTGCGATCGCTTTCCTCCTCGCTTTCTCCGTTCCATTGACGGTGCGTTGGGTTCCTCTGTGTTGCCCCCAACCTACGGTTGCCAAGCCTCAGTTCTTTAGCTCTAGATGCCCTTCCCATGATTGATCTCGAACAGGTTCGCAAAGTTGCTCTGCTGGCCCGCCTAGAGCTGTCCCCCGCCGAAGAAGACCAGTTTACCGGGCAGCTCAGCGGCATTCTCGACTACGTTGAGCAGCTCAAAGAACTCAACACCGACGACGTGGAGCCGACCACTCGGGCGATCGAACTCAGCAACATTACCCGCACCGATCGGCTAGAAAGCTTTGGCGATCGCGCCACCATGCTCGACTGCGCCCCCGATCGCGAAGATGACTTCTTTAAGGTGCCGAAGATCCTTGAGGGCTAAGGGGACGGGCATACTCTCCCGTGACGCCAACGATGGGGCTTGCCCAGAAAAATCGGCTGGGGAGGTTTCTCTGGCCCAGCGTTTCAGGGAATAGTGTTGGGTGGAATACTGCTTGCTCGTCGTTCTATCCTTACAGTGATCTGAACCGCGCGATTGGTGTTTTATGGCTACCACCACCGAATCTCCCACTGGTCAGTCGAGCCGGGAGGCCGAAGACTATCCCCTGAGCCCAGTGCCCGAGACCTCGCGGCGATCGCTGTTCTCTCTCGCCCCCATTCTGATTGGCTTCACCCTCTACTCGGGCACCCTGTTTGCTGGCGGCATTATTGGCCCCTCGTTTCAGTTTTGGCCCAACCTGGTGGCGCTGATCGTAGTCGGCAACCTAGTTTTGGGCCTCTACGCCGCCTTTTTGGGCTATATCGCCGGAGAAACAGGGCTAACCACGGTGCTGATGGCCCGGTTTAGCTTTGGCAATGTGGGCTCTCGCTGGGTAGACTTTATTCTTGGCTTTACCCAGATTGGCTGGTATGCCTGGGGTTCGGCGCTGATGGCCCAGCTGCTCAACAGTCTGGCCGGGGTGCCCGAGTCATGGAACTGGCTGATTATTTTATTTTTCACCTACGCATTTTGCTCGACCGCTTACTTTGGCTACCAGGCGATGGACTGGCTGAGCCGGGTGGCCGTGCCCGCCATGGTGCTCTTGATGGCCATGAGTCTGACCGTGGCTGCGCGCGATATAGGCGGTTTTGCGGGGTTGCAGGCGGCTGCGATCGCAGACCCGCTGCCTCTGGGGGCGGCCATCACGATCATCGTGGGCACCTTTGTGTCGGGGGGCACCCAGGCCACCAACTGGAGCCGGTTTGCTAAAAATGGCCGGGTAGGCTTTATTGCCACCCTGTTGGCCTTCTTTTTGGGCAATGGCCTGCTGATTTTCTCGGGGGCGTTTTGCGCCAAGGTCTACGGCGAGCCCGATATTGTTCAGGTCATGGCCCAGCAGGGGCTGTTGGTGGGCGGCCTCATTTTGTTCTTTTTGAATATGTGGACCACCCAAGACAACACTATCTACGCCTTTTCTATCGCCGGGGCCAGCATGTTTCGATCGAGCCGCCGCACGCTGTTTGTGCTGGGGGGCGCGACCATCGCCCTATTTATGGCCTGGGGTGGCATTTACGAAGGGCTGGTGCAGTACCTGATCTTGCTGGGCACCTTTATCCCGCCCATCGGCGGCATCATCATGGCCGACTACTGGGTGCATCGGCGGGGGCAGTTTCCAGATCTGGCGGTGCCGCAGCCAGCCTTTAACTGGGCCGGGGTGATTGCCTACGTGGTGGCTTCGGCGATCGCTTATCTAACCGGTCAAGCAGGCTGGGGTATTGTGCCCATCAATGGCGTACTGTCGGCGCTGGTGCTCTACGTGGTGCTGAGCCGCTTACTGCCAGCCCCAGAGGCTATGAATTCTGAGGGATAGAGAGCCTGGTGACTAGAGCGGGTCTAGAGAGAGCATCCTAGAAATTGCTCGTATCCCCGTCTGAACTGCTCTTTGCCGCCCTGTTCGACAATACTGCCATGGGCCATGATCACCCGATCAAAATCCCAGCGGAGAACCTGCTGAGCTGCTGCTCTAGCCGCTGCTTTGTCTGTGGTTGCAAGGCGTTCTAGCAGGGATGGGCTCAGGGTTTTGTAGCCGCCGCCAACCTTGGTCACTAGCTGGGTCAGCCAAGGAAAACTCTGGTCAAAACAGAAAGCCGTATCCGTCAAAATCAGCGTGCGGCTGGCGACATGGAAGAACACCCACTCCTCCAGAGGATCTGGGCCGCTGGGGGTAAGAGTTTTGAATCCGTCGAAGAACCGGTGCTCAATGCCATGCCATGGGCTGTTTGCAGCGCCTTCTATAGCTTGGTCAATCGCTAACTCTGGTCTCTTTGCCCTTAGCCCCGCCGTAGCCCAAAACGTTGCCCCTGGGTAGGCTGCTTTAAATTCAGCGGCAAAGCGGTAGTGATACAGATTAGGCGCGACGATATGGGCGACTTTTCCCAGTTCGTTAAGTTCGCCTACCAGCCCATCACTCACCTGAATGGGTGATAGGACGACGAGATCATCACTCGCCAGTCGAATTACGGTCATGCGGGTGCCTATGCTCAACCCAAAGTATCGCAGGGGTTGCTCCGCCACCCAAAGATCCTGAGCAATTCCTCTCAGCATGACTCACCCTCTAATAGAGAACTCGGTGCCTACTGGCAGCATTGCCCTACGGCAGCCAGGGATACTGTCGAAAATCGGGCGCTCGTTTCTCTAGAAACGCCTGCCTACCCTCGGATCCTTCTTCGGTCATGTAGTAGAGCAGGGTGGCGTTGCCCGCTAACTCTTGCAGCCCCGCCTGGCCGTCGCAGTCGGCGTTAAAAGCCGCTTTAAGGCAGCGAATGGCGATCGGGCTTTTTTGCAGAATCTCTTGTGCCCACTGCACCCCCTCGGCTTCGAGCTGGTCTACGGGCACTACGCAGTTGACCATGCCCATATCTAGCGCCTCCTGGGCGCTGTACTGGCGACAGAGATACCAAATTTCGCGGGCTTTCTTTTGCCCCACCATGCGTGATAGGTAACTGGCCCCAAAGCCGCCATCAAAACTGCCCACTTTAGGCCCAGTTTGGCCAAAAATGGCGTTGTCAGCGGCAATGGTGAGGTCGCACACCACGTGCAGCACGTGCCCGCCACCGATCGCATAGCCCGCCACTAGGGCAATCACCACCTTGGGCATCGAGCGAATCAGCCGCTGCAAGTCGAGTACATTGAGCCGGGGCACGCCGCCCTCATCGACATAGCCGCCGTGGCCGCGCACGCTCTGGTCGCCGCCCGAGCAAAAAGCATATTTACCGTCGGTGTGGGGTCCAGCGCCGGTGAGCAGCACCACGCCGATGCGGCTGTCTTCCCGAGCGTTGGAGAAAGCCTCGTACAGTTCGACGATGGTTTTGGGGCGAAAGGCGTTGCGCTTGTGGGGCCGGTTGATGGTGATTTTGGCGATGCCATCGGCCTTTTGATAAATGATGTCTTCGTAGGGCTTAACATCTTGCCAGTCAACCTGCATAGGGGCGCGAGTCCAGTTAACACTGGATTCTAGGGTCTCACACTTTGGAAGCTCCAACGGGAAACCTATAGGCTGTGGTCAGCCGCGATCGCACCCTGATTGCTTTAACAATAATTGCTTTGGCAGCAGCACATTTTAGTAAAGGACAGAGGAAAAGAGGGGCTCTTCTCTTGCTGACAGCTTCTTTCTGACTTGGCGATTGTAGTCAGGGATGAACATCTAGATCGCACCGATGTGATTATCTAGCTTCTTGGAGAACGACAGGGTCTTCCTCACCAGTCAGGAAATCCGCTGCCTCAGCGTGTTGTTCGGGCGCTCAGTGCAACTCGTTAAGCCGCTGTCCTTACCGACGGCCTGATGTCGTTTGCAGAGAATGGCCGTGACGTAGGCCTCCCAGAAATAGGTGTAGACCTTGGCACATTGTCGATAGAGAGCGAAATCACAGTCAGGCTTGGCTAGGTCGCGTACGGGGGATGACGTGGCATGAATCTTCAGCATCGTAAATGACCTTCCTGAGGGATCGTCAAATGTTTAGAGATCCTGCTCAGTTAATCCAGCATCTTTTAGGAGTTTTCTCAATAGACCAGTTGGTAAATCTCGACTGCCATAAACCGGGATAGACAAAATGCTATCGAATCCTGCTTTTGTGTAAATATGATGGCTGCCAGTAATTCTTTTCAGATCCCAACCTTTGTGCTCGAGAATTTTGCAAAGAGCTTTACCTGAAGCAGGCTTCATAAAGATAGCTCAATAAGCTGCTTTTCTGGCCCGATATCTCCTTGCAGACTGGCAACATCAAGCCACCCTTGCACAGCATCTTCCAGCATAACTAGCAGATGCTCGTAGCTTTCTCTCCAGGTGTGGTAACCAGGTAAAGCAGGCACAGAGCCGCATCAAACACCATCTTCCTGCCAGATAAGAACCTTAATCTTCATAGATCAGTTTTGTATTCAGCCTCTAGAGTTGACACGGCAAATACTTGCGATCGTAATCCTTATGGTTCTGACAGAAAGGATGCAAAACGTTACTCCTATATGTTTTGCTTTTTAGAAGATAGTCTTTCAATTGAATTTACAAGATAGTGCTGATTCAGCAAATTCAAAAGATAACCACTAAGTTTACCCTGCCTATTGAAAGCCTCGTTCGATAAAATATTTTGAACGGACTTGAGCCAATTCAATTCCTCAGTCAGCTTTTCATTTGTGTTTTCATACTTATATCTTTCAGATAGTGCCCAAAAAATATATTGAGCATCTTCGCCTTTCATAGCCATCACTTTTTCAGTAAAAACACTAGCTTCGACGTAGCTTAATATCGGCGATTCATGATATTTTGGACGCCCATTTTCATTGAAGGGAGCATCCAAGCAGATTGCCTCGTGAAACCCGAAAATGTCGTTACACATAACTTCAATCAACTCTTGAGCTTTTCGAGGCATCTCTTCAGCATAGACCTCCTTTCTTGCGTTCCTGAAGTAATCAAGAAACTCCTTAAATTCTTCGGTTTCCTTTCCTTGGAAAGCAAGGTTCTGATAACCTCCAAACATACTGCCAATAGCTTCAGGCAGGGCGATATATAAAGACAAAGGTTCTAGTCGATTAGAATGCCTAAGATCGTCAACATATTTTTTTGAGTCTTCAAGAATATCTTTCTTAGCTCTTCTATAAATACCTGCATCGGAAAACATTAAAAATAAGCCCACTACATGGGTTACAACCCCAGAATTAGAATATACTCTATTGCTAAACTCCATCTCAACTTCTTTTATTAATGCTTCAAATTTGTCATCAGACAATTCCGAAAAATGCCAAAGCTTTACCCAGTTGGGCGTATTTTCATCCTGAAAATACTTGCTGCTTGATATGGATAAATCCAATTCCTTTAGATCTATTAGGCCTTGAGCGAAAAAACTCTTCCACCAAGCCAAGCTAGGAAAAGCCTGATACATGTCAAGAAAAGGATAGTTGTCGAGGATTTCATTGAAATGGTTTTGGCATTTATTGTTCTGGCTTTGCTCGCTTTCGCCTGAAAAGGAAGGATTTCTCTTGTTCAAGAAGCTTGCGTATTGTGTTGTCAGTTCGCCTATGTCTTCAGGGGATATATTCCCTTGGTGAATCTCAATTGACAATGCTGTTAGAACTTTTAATATATTCGCCAAGGCTTCAGGATGTGTCTGGACTGGCTTTGGAAGCTTGTGAAAAATCCTGGAAAACTCTAATAAAATATTATTCAGACTTCTAAGATTCTTGTAATTAGCTCGTTGATATAAATCCTGGATAATGTCGCAATTTTTTAGCAAAAAATCTCTGATCTTTATGTCTTCAACCCTGTGGGCAAACGATTTTAATGCATCTTCAAAGATTGGCAATATATTGAGGGTCTTGCCAACTAGTTTTTCTTTGATGGATGGATAGCTAGCATTCTCTAAAAGCTTATCTTCATGCGCAATAAGAATGACTTTCATGTCATTGTGCTCTACGAAGAAATTTATATAGCCTAATAGGCTGCCAAGATCTATTTTGCAACGTTCGAGATCGTCGAATATCAAAATACTTTTATCTATATTGCCTAACTTATTCGGAAGATCAATGTTTGGGATTTGAATATTCCAGGTTCCATCGTCTTGCCCATCTCCAGTTAAGTCAATCTTTATCGCTCCTTTCAATAAACCTTTAAGAACAATTCCGGCAACGGCCATTCCTCTTGATGACATTATTGGGTGAAGTAGCTGAAAAAACTTATCCTCTATGTCAATAGTGTTATTCATTCCATAGAGACTTATATACAAGACTTGAATGCCCTTGGCCTCTAAGCCCCTTTGATATTGTTCTATGAACCATGTTTTCCCGGAACCCCATGTGCCTTTTAGTAAGACGGCGAATCCAGGTGGATTAGATAAGCCACAGTAGTAATTTAAATATTCTTCTACATGAGCATTAACCGATGAAAAATTCGATTCTGATGTCATGTCATCATCTCAAAAAATGTAATGTCTATAACTCTGATTCAGACAGTCGTCCTTCAACAGGTTCGTATTCATCTTCTAACAGCCAGGTTTGAGCCTCGTTGTAGGTGGCGCTGGTAAACACAACCTTGTATCCATCGGCTGGGTCATGTACACGGCAACTGCCAGAGGGCTCACCCATCAACAACAAAAGGTAGGGCGGAGACAGCAAGGGATCAATCCACACCTCAACAAAATCCCAGTCAGTCTTGGCTGGGTCGAGTGCGGGGGATGACGTGGTATCGATCTTCTGCATCAATTTTCACCTCTCCATAAAATAACGGAGTGCTTGAACCATCTGTGGGGCTGACGCGATAACCAATAGCTTCGGCAAAAAACAAGCCGTAACGCTCATACCCTCGAAGGCTGCCTGTAAACTCGCCCCTGGCAATAATGGCTTGGGCAACTCTTTCCATTGTGGCGGCATTCTTAAAAATATGAGCAGCCCTGCCTCGTCGGAGTAGTCGCTGCACCTGGGGCGTATCAGGCAGGTGCTTGGCAACGTGTCTGGTGTCGAGGGTAATCTCACGTTCAATGCCACTCATGAATTAGCTTGTGGGAACTGTGCCAACGACCCTACCCCAATACTGGCTCTGGCACCGCACCCTGCAAATGCCCCAGCCATTCGGTCAGGCTTTCCAGCTGTTTTTCGGGCTTGAGCACGCCTAGGCCGCGCACCACCACCTTGCCGCCGCTGTAGACAAAGCGCGCCTTCAGATGGTTGGGCAGATTTTCGCTGAGCTTCTTCCAGGCCGGTTCTTCCATCGGGGTTTCCATTACCACGTGCTGCTTGCCCTCGGGCTTGATGCGCGAGAAGCCTGCCGCCTTGGCGACTAGCTTGAGTTCTAGCATGCGGACGAGCTGGGCGGTGGAGTAGGGGATGGGGCCGTAGCGATCGCTCAAATCTGCGGCAATCTGCATCAGCTCCACCTTGCTGTTAGCTGCCGCGAGACTGCGGTAAGCGCCCATCTTTTGCTCCAGGTCGGGGATGTAGTCGTTGGGCACAAAGGCGGTGACGTTGAGATCCACCTGGGTGTCTTCGACCTTGGGAATATCCTGGCCGCGAATTTCGGCGATTTCTTCTTCGAGCATGTCCATGTAGAGGTCAAAGCCGATCGCATCCATCTGACCCGACTGCTCGGCCCCCAGCAGATTGCCGACGCCGCGAATTTCCATATCGCGCATGGCCAGCTGATAGCCGGAGCCGAGCTGGGTGAACTCCTGAATGGCGCGGAGGCGCTGGCGAGCTTTGTCGGTGAGGGATTTTTTGGGATAAAACAGCCAGGCGTGGGCCTGAATGCCCGCCCGCCCGACTCTTCCCCTGAGCTGGTAGAGCTGGGAGAGGCCAAAGCGGTGGGCGTCTTCGATCAAGATCGTGTTGACGCGGGGGATGTCGAGGCCCGACTCGATGATGGTGGTGCAGAGCAGCACCTCCGCCTCGCCGTTGCTAAAGGTGAGCATGGTCGATTCCAACTCCCCTTCGTCCATCTGGCCGTGGGCGATCGCAATTCTGGCCGCTGGCACCATCTCGCGGATCTTAGCGGAGGTTTCTTCAATGCCCTCCACCCTGGGCACCACGTAGAACACCTGGCCGCCTCGATCCAGCTCTTGGCGAATGGCGGTGCGGATCGCCTCCGGGTCGTGGGGCGACAGGTGGGTTTTAATCGGGCGGCGCGAGGGGGGTGGCGTGGTGATCAGGCTCATTTCGCGCACCCCAGAGAGGGCCATATATAAGGTGCGGGGGATTGGCGTGGCGCTGAGGGTGAGCACATCCACCTGGGTTTTGAGGGATTTGATCCGCTCTTTTTGGTTGACGCCGAAGCGCTGTTCTTCATCCACCACCAGCAGGCCCAGGCCCTTGAAGGTGACGCCTTTGCCGAGGAGCTGGTGGGTGCCTACGACCACATCCAGTTCCCCGGTCTTGAGCCGCTGCAGAATGTCTTTGCGTTCGGTGGCGGTGCGGAAGCGGTTGAGCAGCCCCACCTGAATCGGGTAGGGGGCGAAGCGCTCCTTCAGCGTGTGGTAGTGCTGCTGGGTGAGGATGGTGGTCGGGGCCAGCAGGGCCACCTGCTGCCCGGCGGTGACGGCTTTGAAGATCGCCCGCAGCGCCACCTCGGTTTTGCCAAAGCCCACGTCGCCGCAGACTAGGCGATCCATGGGGCGATCGCTCTCCATGTCGCGCTTCACATCCTGCACAGCCTTGAGCTGGTCGGGGGTGGCCTGGTAGGGGAACGAATCCTCCAACTCCTGCTGCCAGGGCATGTCGGGAGGGAAAGAAAAGCCCTCCATTTTGGCCCGCTGGGCATAGAGCTTGAGCAGATCGACCGCGACTTTTTGAATGGCTTTTTTGGCCCGGCCCTTGGTCTTTTCCCAGGCGGTGCTGGTCATTTTGTTAAGCACCGGAGCCTGACCGCTGGCCGCCCGGTAGCGGGAGAGGGAACCCACCGAATCTGCTGCCACCCGCAGCAGCCCGTCGGCGTACTGAATCACCAAGTAGTCGCGGGTTTCATGGTTGACGGTGAGACTTTCTAGCTTGATGAATTTGCCGATGCCGTGGCTGCGGTGGACGACAAAATCCCCCGGCTTCATCTTGTTGGGGTCGACTTGTTTGGAAGCGGCGCGGCGACGCTTGCGCACGTAGCCCCCGGTGGCCAGGGTGTGCTGGCCAAAAAACTCGCGGTCCGTCACCACCACAATGCGGAAGGTGGGCAGCACAAAGCCCTCCAGCTCCGCCAGGCCCGAATACTTCACCGCCACGGGCACATGCTGGGTTTGCAGCTTGTCGATCGCATTAAAATCCCGAGGGTTGGGAATGAACTGGGCCGGACAGTCGTGCTCTTGCAGCAGGGATACTGAGCGCGACGGCTGGGCCGAGGCTAGCCAGACCGAATACTTGCGATCGCACTCCTTTCTGATCGTCTCCGCCAGCTTGCCAAACTGGTGCGGAATCGCAGGAACGGGGCGACTGGCCAGGTTCAGCCCGCCGTGGTTCACCTCCGTCAGCTCCGAGAGAAACAGCCGGGGGAAAACCTCGGCGTCGCTGAGGGTGTCGGTGAAGGGGCGGTGGATCTTCGGGAGAGAAAAGTTTTGAGTTTTGAGTTTTGGATTTTGAATTTCTTCTAACTCAGAATTCAAAACTGAGAACTCAAAACTCTCTTCCTTTACCTCCTGCCAGTGGTCTTCGACGTGCTCTAGCCAGCGATCGCTATGAGCCTGGCACTGATCGACCTCATCCACCGCCATCAGGGTATTTTCGGGCAAATAGTCTAGCAGCGAGGCGGGGTTTGAAAAAGCCAACCCTAGCCAGCGGCGGGTGCCCTCGGGCAGAATGCCGCTTTCCAGCCCTTCTTGAGCGGCTGCCGAAAGCAGATCATCCAGCAGACCCTGTTCTCTCAATTTCTCAATGATCACCGGGCCGTACTGGGTGGGGGTGAGCACCAGGTGGTCGATCGCATCCAGAGATCTCTGCGTCGCCGGGTCAAACTCCCGCAGGCGCTCTAGCTCGTCGCCAAAGAGTTCTAATCGCACCGGCAGCTCACTGGCCACCGGGTACACGTCGATAATGTCGCCCCGCTGCGCCCACTGGCCCTCGGTTTCGACCACCATGACTCGCTCGTAGCCCAGAGTCGCTAGCTTTTGCCCCAGCGCTTTGAAATTAATCTCCTGCTTCAGCTCTAGTCGCAGGCAGTAGGGTTCGAGGGCTGAGACCGGCGGCAGGTGGGGCTGCAGGGCGCGTTCCGTGGCAACGACAGCCAGCTTGCGAGATGCTCCATCCTCGCCCGCCGCCCGCAGCGCCAGCAAATCTGCCAGCACCTGGAGCTGGCCCCAGGTCATCTCTGACTCTTGGTCAAACGGGTCGTAGGGCGAGGCTTCGGAGGTGGGGTAGAAGTGCACCGTGTCCCAGCCCATGGCTTCGAGCTGGGTGGCCCAGCGCCCGGCCTCTTCGAGCGTGGCGGTGATCACCAGCAGGGGGCGATCCTGTGCCAGGGCTAAGGTTGAGGAGACCAACCCCTTGGGTAAGCGAGCTACGCCATTGAGCGTTAGATGGCCTTGCTGATCGAGCTTTCCTAACAGTTCAGCCGTGAGGGGCGATCGCTGCAGGGCACGGGTAATTGAAGAGAAAGCCATAAAAGCAACCCAGGGAAAAAGGGGCCGAAGCCTAGGCACGCAAAAACAGTATGCAAAACACCCCTAAACTTTGCAGCTAGGGGATGTGAGAGCGGAGATGGTGAGCCCGTCTCACGTTACCTATTGTAATAATGTCTGCCCCGCTTTTGGCTGGGCCTGGGGACGAGTTTAAGGGTTGCTGGGTGGTTTTCTGGTGAGCAGCAGTGTTTACCCTCTTGACGACAGCAACAAATGCAACAAAGTAAAAAGTTAATTTGCCCGAAGATTGCTACCCTCCAGGGCAGTCCTACAATGAAGACAGCTCAAGGTCTATCGCTGCGTTAGTCCAGGGCCAAACCTACAGTCCATTCTGCGCTTCCAGTCCTTCTAGGAGGTCAAAACAATGGCTACCGACAAAAATCTCACCCCAACCCCCTCTCACTACGATCCTCACCTCGTACCGGCAGAGACCGCCGCTCGGGCTGAGCGCGAAGGCCAAGCCTTTGGCCATGTCGATCACGATTCCCAAGGGCCTGAGCAACTTCATACTCGCGACGGTTACACGGTTGACCAAGAAGGGTTAATTAATAACTATGCCGTTGAGCCGCCTATGTATATCCACACCCCCGGAGACCTAGCCGAGGTGGAAAAAGCCAACGCTGAGCAGCGGGCTCGTGACCGCAAAGCCATGGTTGAATCCCACGATTGGCACCACAAAGGGCCTGGAGTAATCTAGCCGCAATCTCAGTCTAAGTCCGGTTTTGAGATGGAGATGTTCTAGAGAAAAACCTCACCATCTCGAATCGGGCTTGCCGTTACCCAGGAACCGTTATGCCCAGCTATGAACCGACTATCAACCCAGGCCATGAGTCTATCAGCGTCGCCGATCTGCTGGCTCGCTATGCCGCAGGGGAGCGAGACTTTAAAGGCATTAAACTAGCAGGCGCTGATCTGAATGGGGCTGCTTTAGGGGGAATTGATCTGAGCCGCGCCGAGCTGACGGGTATCGATTTATCCCAGGCTGCTCTACAAAACGCCAATCTCAGCGAGGCCAATTTAGTGGGTGCTAATTTAGCCCAGGCCAATTTGTTTGGCGCTTTTTTAAGCGGCGCAAATTTGAGCCAGACAACGCTGCGGGCCGCTAATTTGACCGAGGCCGATCTAAGTGGTGCGCTACTGGTTCAGTCCGATTTAGAAGACACCTTGTTGCATTTAACCTGTCTATCGGATGCCAACTTGCAGGGGGCCAATTTGACCGGGGCAAAAATGTGTGGAGCCAGGCTCTGGAAGGCCAATCTCTGTGAGGCTAACCTCCAGGGGGCTGACTTGTCTGATGTCAATCTCTGCGAGGCTAACCTGTGTGACGCCAACCTAGATGCCGCTGACACTAGCGAGTGCGTACTGACCGGGGCAACGATGCCCTTGGGTGATGTTCACGATTAGTTTAAGGTCTAGATCTTGCCGAACACCCCCTGATGCCGATGACCCCTGAGCAAGCCGCTGAAATTCTTCGCCTTAAAGAGGCCAAGGTGGCCCCAAAGCAGATTGCCCGTCAGCTCAACCTCAGGCCAGCGGAGGTGACTGCCTTTATTCGCGATCGCGCCGAAGATCTGTACTTGGAAAAGGCTCGATCGGACGATCTGCAACCACTTCATGCTTGCCTGGTAAACCGGTGTGCCGTTCAAAAGCTGTTCCCCCCAAAACAGTCCCTTTTGTCTAAGCTTCGTCCTCAGACTAGCCAGGGCGTTGAGGGTATGTGCCAAGTAATTGTGGCTCGTCAAGAGCGCAGCCGCCTTTTGGTGGGCAGCTACCTGGTCGACTACTGGTGCCTGGGCGTTAAAGATGCCATGCTGCCCCGCACAATAAGCCACAGCGAGCATCAGAAATTGCTTGAGTTCTGCGAAGAGCGGTTTGATGAGCCCTTTGTCGAGATTACCCTTGAGCAGGCCCAGTCGATCGTCTACGGTGCCGTAGACTATGCCCGCAGTTTAGGCTTCGAGTCCCACAAGGACTTTAATACCAAGGCCCAAATTCACCTGGGCCTGCGGCCAGAGGCGCTGATACCGATCGAGTTTGGTGATAAGGGCAAACCCTTTTTCGTCAGCGGCCCCTATGACAATGTTGACAAAGTGATAAAAACCCTAGAAGCCAACGTTGGATCCGGAAATTTTCACTATATGGCTGCGATCGGCGGCTCCGGTATGGGAGAGACTGACCTTTTGTTGTAAGTGTTGGATGAGCATAGTCGCCAAGCCCTCTAAGCCCAAATCCAAATCACATATCCCCGATTTCCAAAAGGTCAAACTTTATGGGCGAATGCCATTAGCCCATAGGTCTCTGGGGTATCCAAGCAAGATTTAGAATAAATCTGACGAAATCGGAGTCTTCTCAATGTGCCTACGACCTATGACGCCCTAATGGCTCAAGGGTGGGAGCGCCAGTTCCCCGAGACGCGGTGAGGCCTGGCCAAAAGCCGCTTTTTAGCCGTTGAACTCAGGTGCTCTGGGAATCTTCTGCCCCAAGCTCTAGGACGTCACCTCGGTGTCCACCGGGTTTTGACCCGCCGCGTAGGCTCGTAAAGCGTTGATGATGTGGATATTGGCCTTGGGAAAGGGGAACTCCTCGATCGCATCCAAAGTGACCCAGCGCACCTCGTCGCACTCGATCGGCTGGGGAATGCCGCTCACGTGGGTGCAGTGGTGCACATTGAGGGTGACCTTGAAGTGGGAGTAGGCATGGGTGACAGTGCAGAGGCGATCGCCCACCGCAATCTCAATCCCCAACTCTTCTTGAATCTCCCGAGAAATGCAGGCTTCAATGGTTTCGCCCGTCTCAATCTTGCCACCGGGAAACTCCCACAGCCCGCCCAAGAGGCCCTCCTGCTTGCGGCGATCGATCAAAATCTCCCCTTGGTCATTCCAAATCACGGCGACGCCGATTTGCTTGTGGGGCAGGGGGCCTTTGGCTTCTGACATGGGCAGCTCCGATTGAATATTGCGATTATAAGCACGACAGTGGGCCTGCCAGGGACAGCGATCGCAGGCCGGGCTGCGCCGCGTACAGAGCGTCGCCCCCAGATCCATGAACGCCTGATTAAAATCGCGAGGATTTTGAGGATCCAACAGGCCTTCTGAGAGCGCCCAGAGATCTCTCAAAGCCCTCGCCGGCGGCACCGGCAGCGCTACCAGTCGAGCCAGCACCCGCTTCACATTGCCATCGAGAATAGCGTAGGGCAGGTTAAAGGCCGAGCTGAGAATGCCCCCAGCGGTGGTTTTGCCAATACCGGGCAGAGCAGTGATGGTCTCTAAATCCTGAGGAATTTTGCCGTTGTGGTCGGCCACAAGGCACTGAGCCGCCCGGTGCAGGTTGCGGGCACGGCTGTAGTAACCCAGTCCTTCCCAGGCTTTGAGCACGGTCTGCTGGTCAGCGACGGCCAGCGCTTCTACCGTTGGGAACTGCTCTAGCCAGCGCTGGTAGTAGGGCAGCACCGTCTTTACCTGGGTCTGCTGGAGCATGATCTCCGAGATCCAGATCGCGTAGGGATTGGCAATATTTCGCCAGGGCAAACTGCGCCCCTGGTCGGCGTACCAGGCCAGCAGCGCCCCCCGCAACCCCTCAACAGGAAAATCCGGCCCGAGCAAGGTCGCCGGGGCCGGATTGGGGGAAAGAAGGGACTGGTTTAGAACCCTCGTTGTACTCGTTGTGTAGGCTCCCTCGATATCGTGCGCGGTACCGCTGCGGTCAAGGGGGCTGGAGGAATTGGGAAGTCTTGGACTCACTCAGGCTCGTTAATAGACTCAGCCGACATCAGCGAAGACTCAAAGGCCATACGCTGCTCGGCACCCCGCAGAAAATACCCGCTCATCATAGCAGAGGCCAGCAGTCGACCCAAGTTTTCGCGGTTGGTGGTGATTTCTACGTCAAAGTGCTGGGAGGGCAGACCGCCGAGCAGGCCAATGATGTTGTGCTCCATCATCTGCTGCACGTCGGTAGAAGCCGGATTAGAGAGCTGGGCAATAGTCTCTGGGCTCATGCTGTGGACGTACTGCATGAGCGAGCTGGGCTGCTCAGAGGAATTTTTGAAACCGTTGAATAGGTCTTGGGCTTTGCCGGAAGAATTGCTCACAGTGGATACCTCGCTTGGCTGGCAGTGTTTGCGGCCTGGGTTTATCAGATTGAGCTGGATATCAGTAGTATTCCCCGTTGGGACTGGAACTCTACGTTTTGTTGTCTAGATCACTTTTATCTAGATCGCTCTTATCTATCTACATTGGTACGGGCAGCCATTCCGTAAACCCATGTAGTTAAGTTAACAAGCTCCGTTTCATCTCTGGGTAAGTAGAACCGTACTGACTATGGAGGGGTTTTGCCCCGCCACCGTCGTAGAGAAGTTGCCCTATGGATAGATGTTAACCGAGAGTTAACGGGTGAAGCTGTATCAAGCCTAGCTCAGATCGGGTAGAGCACCGTTGGTAAACCGCCAGTTTTTGCTCTGGCTAAGGCGGCAAAACCGGCCCCACTCAAGCAAGGTTTAGACAGTTTAAGCCTGTCATCATCTTAAAAAGGGGCCTTTCTGTCACAATTGTCAATTATGTCCTTAAAAACCCCACAATGACCCTTTCTTCTCCCACTGCCCCCGCTGCTGAGGCCCGCAGTGTGGATAGCGCACAGTACCGGGCTGTACGACACCTGAGCGCAGCCCTCTGCCAACCACTCGAAATCGAGGACTACGGCGTGCAGGCCATGGCCGATGTCAGCCCGCCCAAATGGCACCTGGCCCACACCACCTGGTTTTTTGAAACCTTTTTGCTGCGGCCCTACCAGCCCGGCTATCGAGAATTTCACCCTGGCTATGGGTATTTGTTTAACTCGTACTATGAGGCGGTGGGCGATCGCCACCCCCGGCCCCAGCGCGGCCTGCTGTCGCGCCCTACGGTAGCTGAGGTCTACCAGTACCGCGCCCATGTAGATGAGGCAATGGAAAAGCTTTTGCTGCAAAAGGCCGGTCATCCAACGGTGGCAGCACTCACCACCCTGGGGCTGCACCACGAACAGCAGCATCAAGAGCTGCTGCTCACCGACCTCAAATACAACCTGGCGATCAACCCCCTGCGCCCCGCCTATCGCCAAGATGTCGCCGTTAGAGAATGCGCCTGCCCACCGCCCCTAGAGTTTGTGGGCTTTGGTGCTGGCCTCTATACCATTGGTCACCAAGGCACCGGCTTTGCCTTCGACAATGAAAGCCCCACCCACCCGGTCTACCTGCAAGACTTTGCCCTGGCCAACCGCCTTGTCACCAACGGCGAATACTTAGAATTTATGGCCGACAAGGGCTACCAGACCGCTGCCCACTGGCTGGCGGAGGGCTGGGCCACCCTACAGAGCGCAGGCTGGCAGGCCCCCCTGTATTGGGAGCAGCGTGACGGCCAGTGGTGGGGGTTTACCCTGGGCGGCCTCAAGCCCATCAACCCGATGGAGCCTGTGAGCCACCTCAGCTACTTTGAAGCCGACGCCTTTGCCACCTGGCGGGGCTGCCGCCTGCCCACCGAAGCCGAGTGGGAAGTCGCCGCTGCCGGAGTGCCCATCCAAGGCAACCTCCTCGCCGCTGACCATCTGCATCCCCAACCTGCATCTGAGTCTCAAACACTCCAGCAGCTCTACGGCGACGTTTGGGAATGGACCCAGAGCGCATACCTGCCCTATCCCGGCTTTCGCCCCGCGCCTGGTGCCGTGGGAGAATACAACGGCAAGTTTATGTGCAACCAAATGGTGCTGCGCGGCGGCTCTTGCGTCACGCCCTCAGGCCACATTCGCCCCAGCTATCGCAATTTCTTTCCGCCCAGCGCCCGCTGGCAGTTTAGCGGTCTGCGGCTGGCTAGAGAGTTTTGAATTCTGAGTTTTAAATTTCAACTCAAAACTCAAGCTGCAAAACTGCCCCACCTTTCCCATTCTCCCCATCTCCCCATGCCCCTCACTTCCCAAACTAAGCCCTCTCCGGTCAAGCTTTACGACTTTCACCCGCCGATAGAAGACTTTCACAGCGCGGTGCTGCGGGGGCTGAGCCTGCCGCAGAAGGCGTTGTCGCCCTGGTTTCTCTACGACAAGCGCGGCTCAGAGCTGTTTGACGCCATCTGCCAACTGCCGGAGTACTACCTTACCCGTACGGAGATGAAAATTTTGCGGGACAATGCCGGGGACATTGCGGCGGTACTGGATCACCGGGTGCTGGTAGAACTGGGCAGCGGCAGCAGTCAAAAGATTCGCATTTTGCTCAAGGCAGCGCCCCAGGTGACCACCTACGTGGGGGTCGATATTTCGCGGCAGCATCTGCAAGAAGCCTGTGCGGCGCTGATGGCCGATTTTGAGCGATTGGATGCGATCGCAGTCTGCGCCGACTATACAAAACCCCTACCCATAGCCGCCATTCCAGAACTGCAAAATCGCCCCACCATTGGCTTTTTTCCTGGTTCTTCTATCGGCAACTTAGAGCCTGCGGAGGTCATCAGCTTTCTCAAAACCGTTACAGTGCTGGGAGATCTGATCGTGGGAGTAGATCTGAAAAAGTCTCCCACCATTCTTGAACCCGCCTACGACGATGCCCAGGGGGTATCGGCCGCCTTTGCCCTCAATCTGCTGGTGCGCATCAATCGCGAGCTAGGGGCCGACTTTGACCTCAGCCAGTTTGAGTATCGGGCGTACTATAACGAGATAGCAGGGCGGATCGAAATGGCGATCGCTAGCCTCTGCGATCAAACTGTCCATCTGGGCGAGGCCAAAATTGCCTTTAAAGCGGGCGAAACCCTGCGCACCGAGCACTCTTATAAATACACCATCGATGAGTTTCAGCTCTTAGCTATGGAAGCTGGCTTTCAGCCGGTGCAGGTGTGGACCGATGACCAACAGCTCTTTAGCCTGCACCACTTAACGCAGATTTAAGCAATATTGTTTTATATTGCTGACCGCTATTTTGCTTGGCCAAAGCAATCATTGTTAAAGCAGAGACGCTGAGCTCATCGATAAATTCAGGTGGCGCTATGGTTGCCCGGTGGTTGAGTCAGTCGGTGCTGATTTTGGCGATCGCGTCAGCGGGGATTGCTACCTTAGCCAAAAATCTCACCAGCGATTTGCGGCCTGATTTTGTCATGACGAGCGATCTTGAGCACATTTTGGCTGACCAAGGTGCCGAGCTAGAACAGATGCAAGGGCAGATACTTTTGCATTGGGTACAGCAGTTAGAAACACTGGGAGGGCTAGATAGATTAACCGCCCCCGTCACGCTGCCGTTTGACTATGTGGGCGGGCATATTTTGATTGCAGCAGAGATTGAGCCCTTGGGCCTTCAGAAAACGCTGCTGGTCGATTCTGGTATGCGCTCAACGTTGTTAGACCGAGATTTGGCGGTGCCTCTGACCGCAGCGTTTCAAGTTGATCCGGCGGTGACCTACGGTCTAGTTGATCAGGTGCACCTGGCGCAGGCCAGCTTTCACGATGTGAGTGCGGTTGTCACTGACTTTAGCGCCCCTGGCCAACCCCTCTACTGTCTGTCTGACAGCGGTGTGATTGGGGCCAGTCTGATGCGCCATGCCACCTGGCAAATTGATTATCAAGCTCGCACAATCACCGTGGCGCAGTCGGCTGAAGAGTTAGACCACGTGACCGATGCGATCGCACTTCCCTTTACGGTGGTTAACTTCAGCCCGGCGATCGCCCTTCACATCGGCGACAACCTGCCCATTCAAGTGCTGATCGACACTGGCTGGGGCGGCAGCATTCACCTGGCCTACTCAGATTTTTTGACCCTAGATGCAGCGCAGCTTGAGGCCACATCGACCGCTAAGAGCCTAGTCGAAACCCTGCGGGGGCTCGCCATTGTCAACCAGAACGTGATCCAAGCCCCGACGCTTTCTCTGGGCGATCTCACCCTAGAAAATTTTCCAATTTTAGTCAGCTACGGCACCAATGCGCAGCCCTATTCGCTGATCGGCAATGAGTTTTTAGAGCACTTTATCGTCACCCTAGATTGGTCAACCCATCGGCTCTACCTCAAACCAGTATCGCCCTTCAGCCAGATGTATCCCAAGGAGGCTGACTACGGCTTCCAGGCGATAGTGCATGGTGGGCATCTGCTGGTTGCTGGGCTACAGTATCCTTCCCCGGCGGCCAGGGCGGGGTTGCAGATGGGCGATCGCATTTTGGCCATTGACAACGACACCTACACGGCATTGGGCGATGAGCAGGCCTGTGCCTTTGTGCTCTCACCCGTGAGCGATCGCTACAGCGGCCCGATCTCAATCACCGTTGAGCGCCGGGGGCAGCCCCTGACCTACACCATCACCCCCGCTGAGACTGCACTAACTGCGGCAGCAGCTGACTGAAAGATGGGCGATCGCGGCTTGCCACAGCCGATAGGTTCCCCATTGGAGCTGCCAAAGTGTGATGCCGAATCTAAATTCCATACCTCCGATTCCCAACCGGCAAACCTATAGGGAGGCAGAGCAGTAAGCCCTGCCGGATCGGGTGTAGGCGAGCAGGATTTGGTATGAGACCCTAGAACCCAGTATTAACCGGACGCTCTTGCAGCAGACTATTGACCATTACCTAGATTAGCTATCGGGCGATCGCCTTCACTTGATGCCAAACTTTCTACGCTTCGTTCATACTGAGGGCAATGATCAATCTCACAGCGCCGCATCTTACAAAGGCTAGGATAACGGTTCTCCGGTGAAACCCCTCTGCGGTCAAAGATGCAGACTGTTAGGCCGCTGGCCCTAGAGGCTAGCATTAGCCGCAGCCCTGAGACGGTTAATCAGCGTTTGAAATTTTTCCCAACAGCTCAATCATCAGCAGAGCGCCGCTGCTGGCGAAAGCGCCACCGAGCATACCATGGGCCACCCGCACCTTGGGCGTTGCGGTGAGGCAGTATTCAGGTAGTGCTGTTAATGTGTTGCAAGCTTGGCTCTCAACCCGCGCCGCGCCACCGCCCAAGAGAATACCGGCTCCGAGCACCACAGTAACTGCCCATAGCAAGCGATTTTTTTCGCGTTGAATAAACATTTTGGTAGTTGACAAAAGATGGATTTAGAGTGCCCAACTCCATCAACTCTGATAACGCACGACTTGCCATCATTACTCTGAGTTGGCATTTTTCTCGGTGATAGTTGAGCAATTGGCCCAGGCGGATTGCTCGGCTGGTGCGGTCTATGTGGGAATGATCGCTCCGGTTTTGAGCGGCGGCGGTGCGGTAAGGGGTGCACCACCTAATTTGATGAAGCGGGCGATCGCATGGCTGACCCCAGCTAACTTAAGGGCCTCAACGCCCTGGTAAAGTAGCTACCTGCCGCGACTTCTATGGGCAACCTACCGGGCCATAGGTCTAGGAACTGTACAACTGTCTAAGCGGGTGGGGGGAATCGAACCCCCATCATTAGCTTGGAAGGCTAAGGTTTTACCACTAAACTACACCCGCGTAAGTGGTGAAGTTGATTTTATCACAGCTTTAGAAGCTACCCAGCGGGGCGTTGTCTAGCTGGGGACGCAGTGGGCCGAGTTTTCAGGACTGAAGTATCCTTTGCACAGGGGCTTGGCCACCGTGGCCAAGCCCTTGACTCCTGCTGAGGTTCTCCTCGGCCAAACGGTGCTCGATCGCCCCTTGCAGACCGCCTATGGATATTCTCAATCTGCTCACCCGCCTGCTGTTATGGCTTGGGATTGGCTACTTTTTGTGGTGGATTTTAAAGAAATTCATCCCGGTCAACTTTTTGACCTGGTTTGGCGGAGCCATCATTTTGGCTCTGGTAGCTGGGGCATTTTTGTTCCCGACAGACAGCACCCTGGGGGTTTTTTGGCAGTTTTTGGCCTTTCCGCTGACGCCTCTGGGCGGGGCGATCACCCTACTGGTGATGTCGTTGGGCAGCGGCATCAAGAAAACTAACGGGCGCATGGTGGTGACGGCGCTGTTGATTTTGTTGTTTAGCAGTATGCCATTGGTGGCGCGAGCCCTGGTCGATCGTTCAGAAAATGCTGTGCAAATGGCCTACCAAAATCAGCGGCGACTCTGTAGTGATATCTGCCCGGCCATTGATGAGGTGCCTGTCGACCGGGCGGTGTCAATTGTCGTGGTGGGGGAAACCGCCGACGCCTACCGCATGACCAACACCATCACCAGCCGCATTGATGCTGACAACTCCTTAGACCCGGTGCTGGTGGCGCGGCTCAACAGTGCCGCCAATTTTTACGGTCGCATCAGTGCGGCTCGGCCCTTCGTCACGGTGACAGCGGGGTCTAGATTTAGCAGTGCTGAGGCGGGCGGGCAGCTCAACGAGTTGATTCGGCAGCAGCTAATCAATCGGGGGGTGCCTGGGGAAAGCATTCGCATTGTGCAGACCGGTACCGATATTCGCGCCACCGTAGAAGAGCAAAAGAACTTTCTGCGGGAGCAGGGACTGTTTACTGACCCCCCCCGCAATGGCCAGCGCAATGGCGATCGCAACAACCGCGACGCCAACCGGGTAGTGCTGGTGGCTCCGGCTCTAACCATGCGGCGAGCGGCCCTGGCCTTTGAGGGCGATGGGGTGCAGATTGTGGCGGCCCCGACGGAGCTGTTTAGCTCTCCTCAGTCTGAAGACCGATCGCGCCTGGCGAGTTTGGCCGACCTGGTGCCCAGCGTGAGCGCCCTGGCGGTGACTACCCGCTACTGGCAAGAGCTGCTCAGCTCGGTTTATTACTATTTGCGGGGTTGGCTGCCGCCCTTCACCATGCAGTGGAACCAGGTGGTAGAAACGCTGTAGGTTTTCTCGGGCTCAAAAGTGTCTGCCAAATTCGTCTAGACAAATTCGTCTAGGATAGGAAGGCAGTCAGGGGCGACCCCCAGGCAAAATCAATGGCGCGATCGCAGCTACAAAAACTCGGTACCTACCTCAACCCCCACTGGCGGCAGGCTGCCCTGGGGGTTGTTGCTCTCTTGGTTGTGAATCTAGTGGGGGTGTGGATTCCGCTGCTAATTCGCAACGGCATTGACGAGTTGCAGGTCACCTTTAGCTTCAACCGGGTGATGTACTACTCGCTGCTGGTGCTGGTGCTGGCTTCGGTGATGTGGGTGATTCGCATGGTGTCGCGCATCACCTTGTTTGGGGTGGGCCGTCAGGTCGAGTTCGACATTAAGCAGCGCATCTTTGAGCATCTGCTGCGCATGGAGCCTGCCTACTTTGGTCGCAACACCGCCGGGGAGCTGATCAGTCGCGCCACCAGCGATGTGGACAATATTCGCCGCCTGCTGGGGTTTGCCATTCTCAGTATTGCCAATACCCTGTTTGCCTACGCCCTGACCGTGCCGGTGATGCTGTCGATCAGCGTGCGGCTGACCTTGATCTCGCTGCTGGTGTACCCGTTTATGCTGGTGCTGGTGCAGAGCTTTAGCCACCGCCTGCGCACCCAGCAGCTCCATGTGCAAGAGCGCCTGAGTGACCTCAGCGATCTGATCCAAGAAGATATGAGCGGCATTGCTCTGATCAAAATCTATGCCCAAGAAGATAACGAGCGCCGCGCCTTTAACCGCCTCAACACCAACCTGCTCGACGCCAACTTGACCCTAGCCCGTACTCGCAATACCTTGTTTCCGCTGCTGGGGGGACTGGCCAGCATTAGCCTGCTGGTGATCTTGGCCACTGGGGCAGGGGCGATCGCCGACGGCCTGCTCACCGTGGGTGACTTTGTGGCGCTCTTGCTCTACGTCGAGCGGCTGGTTTTCCCCACGGCGCTGCTGGGCTTTACGATTACTGCCTACCAGCGGGGTGAGGTCAGCATCAACCGGGTCGAAGAGATTCTCGATGCCCAGCCCGAGGTTGAGACCTCGCCCACGGCGCTGCCCCTGCCGCTCGATCAGGTGCAGGGTCGGCTAGAGGCCCGCCACCTCAACTACGCCTACCCCGACAGCAAAACGGCGGCTCTGGACGAAGTCAGTTTTGCGATCGCCCCCGGTGAGCAAATTGCCATCGTCGGCCCCATTGGCTCGGGCAAGTCGACCCTGGCTAACGCCCTGCCCCGCCTGCTCGATATTGGCCCTGGCCAGTTGTTTTTAGATGGTCGCGATGTGACCGAGCTGCCGTTGGCCGATCTCAGACGGGCGATCGCCTACGTGCCCCAAGACAGCTTTCTCTTCAGCACCAGCATCAACAACAATATTCGCTACGGCACCCCGCTGATGGAGTTTCCTGAGGTGCAGCAGGCCGCCAAGCAGGCTCAGATGGATGCAGAAATTCAAAACTTTCCCCAGCAGTACGACACCATTGTCGGCGAGCGGGGCATTACCCTCTCGGGGGGACAGCGCCAGCGCACCGCCCTAGCCCGAGCACTGGTGGTCGATGCCCCCATTTTGGTGCTCGACGACGCCCTCTCCAGCGTCGATAACCGCACCGCCACCGCCATTCTCAAAGAGCTCGCCGAGGGTACCCAGCAAAAGACCGTGCTGTTTATCTCCCATCAGATGTCTGCCGCCGCCACCGCCGATCGCATCTTTGTGATGGACAAAGGCCGCATTGTGCAGCAGGGCCGCCACCGCGATCTCGTGGCCCGCCCCGGCCTCTACCGCGACCTGTGGAACCAGCACCAGCTAGAGTCTGCCCTGCGCTAGGTGGCAATCTGAGGGCAGTAGAGGGAAATTTACTACCAAAGCAGGCGCGCTTTCCCCTCCTGGGAGGGGCAGGGGTGGGTCGATTCAAATCCAGCTAAGTCGATCCCTGCTATCTAGCAGCTTAATGCTGGGGAAGTTTTGACCCACCCCGCCCTCCGGGCACCCCTCCAAAGGAGGGGACAGCGTTATTCCCTTACTCCCTACTCCCCCACAACATCCAACACCACCTTGGGCTGAAGCTTGGTCTTAAACCACACCACCTGGGCCGGTACGTTGGCGATATCTACCCCGGCTTTCTCTAGGTTGAGCCGCTCTGAGACCGCCAAAATTAGGTTGTCGCGGCCTGACTTGCGCACCTGGGCAAACTTTTTGCGCAGGTACTCAGGCCGCCAGTAGCCGACGATCTCCAGCAGATATTCCCTGCCGTCGGGGTGTACCAGGCGAAAGTCAGGGATCATGACGCTACCCGGCAGGGGCACCAGATCGACCTCGCGCTCTAGTCGCCAGGGGGTGTTAGCGGGCCAGCGGCTGACGAAAGATTCTTCGATCATGCTGTCGTAGGGTTTGCCGGGGGGGTAGTGGGTGACTAGGCCGCAGGTGCTGTCGAGGGTAAACTGGCGCGCTTTTACCTGCTGGCTGTAGCTGTCTTTCATTTGCAGGGTAGCGGTCAGCCGCCACTTGCTGACGTGCAAAATGGCGGGGATGAGCTTGGCGATATCGACCCCGTAGCGGGTGCTGGGCTTGAATAAACTGGACGGGCCATCGATGGTGATGGTAAACCCCTGGTCGGCATCGCCCTCGATGTAGGTCATCAGCCGAAACAGCTTCAGGTAGCGAAACATCAGCTTGTACTCGCTGGGGTCGTTGCGGTATAAGTGCATGACCAGGTCGCTGGCCTTGTAAAACACTCCCTGGGTCTGAGACAGGTTGTAGCGGTGGATCAGCGCCTCGGGGGTCGGGGCTTCAAACTCGATCAGAATGTGGTTGTCGGGGCGATCGGCGTAGAGCCCCTGGCGCAGGTCGGCGACGGAGACCTCGCGATCGAGTTCCTCAGAGAGCTGCTGCCCCAGGGTGGTCAGATGTGCCTCAGCAGCCGTGGGAGAAGGGGTGCTCTGAGCCGCCAGGGCAAACACCCGCTGCCGTAGCTCAATCGGTTCTAGCGGGCTGACCGCCTCAAAGGTAGCAAAGCTGTTGCGCAAAATGTGGGCCAGCCCCCGCTTAATGCGGTAGTTGGTGTCTTCGCCCTCTAAATCCTGAAGCTGGCGGTTGAGGTCGCCCTGGGTATGGCCCACCTGCTGCTGAAAGATGGTAATCAGGTCGGCGGCGATCGCCCCATTAGCCCCATCTAGCGCCAGCCGTTTGGGTGCGATCGCCTCCCCCTGATACCGATAGATCAACAAATCACTGGGTAACGTAGCGCCCACCTCCCAATTGGACCAGCGTCTGGTAGCTCCAGAGTAGGCATGGTGGCCATAGCCCTAATTCGGAAGCTCTAATTTAGATAGTTTCAAGCTATTTCCAGTTTAATTCTGTTTTCTAGGCTCTTCGCCCCTGCGAACAATAGGCGGCCTAGGATTGAACCGTCTAGGATTGAACCGTAGTCAATCACAGCCCTATGCTCAACTTCCAGCCGCCTGGGTTCATTCAAAAAGCGCTGCCCACCAACCTGGGGGTGATGGCCTACTACACCCCTGGCCATGGGTTAGAGGTTGGCGACGATCGTCCTCCCCTGGTGTTTCTCCACAGCCTCGGCGGTGGGTCGTCGGCCTTTGAGTGGTCTAAGGTCTACGCCACCTTTGGGGGCACCCACCGGGTAATCGCTCCCGACTTGATCGGCTGGGGCCAGTCGACCCATCCTGCCCGCTCTTATAGGGTGGAAGACTACTTTGATATGATCACCCACCTGCTGGAGTCGGTGGCCCACCCCCCGGCGCTGGTGGTGGCCACCTCCCTCACCGCTGGGGTAGTCATTCGCCTGGCCGGGATGCGGCCCGACCTGTTCAAGGGGCTGTTTTTTGTGTCGCCCTCGGGCAATAGCGACTTTGGCCGCGACTACAGAGCCAGCCTGCCCGCCTTGCTGGCCAGCACCCCTGGGGTCGACAAGGTGCTCTATCAGTTGGGGGCGGCGAATGAACTGGCGGTGCGATCGTTTCTCTCGACCTTTTTGTTTGCCGACCCCCGCCGCATTACCCCCGACATTGTCCAGGCCTACCTCACCTGCACCCAGCAGCCCAACGCTGAGTACTCGGCCCTGGCCTCTCTCAATGGTGACATCAGCTTTGATCTATCTCACTATATTGGCCATCTGCAAACGCCAACGACGATCGTTCTCGGCGCTGGCTCTCGGTTTTCGGCCCCGGCCATGGTCAAACGTCTGGCCAGCTTAAATCCCAAACCCATTCAGCGGGTGGTAGAAATTCCTGACTCGGGGGTGCTACCCCATCTGGAGCACCCGGCTGTGGTGGTGGGGCTGCTGCGGCAGTGGCTGAGGGCCATGGAACAGCAAAATGCCGGTTAGGATGGAACAACTGCCTTCCCTGTTCCGCTCAGGACCGATTCAGGACAATTCTGGCCATAAAAATACGGAAGAATTTGGCTTTCTCTCAAGGGCGCAGGCCCTGCGCCCCTACAGGGGGAATTGTCTTTTCCAGCAATCTCCTCATGCCCCACAACCGATGCCAGACTCGACAGTAATGCAAAAACTAGACCAGCTCAAAACTCTCTTTGCCCAGATGGATCGAGCGTTGATCGCCTACTCTGGCGGCATCGACAGCACTTTGGTGGCCAAGGTGGCCTACGACGTGCTGGGCGATCGCGCCCTGGCTATCACCGCCAACTCTCCCTCCCTGCTGCCCGCCGATTTAGAAGAAGCCCAGGTGCAGGCAGCGGCGATCGGCATTGCCCACGAGATTGTCGCCACCCACGAGCTAGAGAACCCCAACTACGCCGCCAACCCTGTCAACCGCTGCTACTTTTGCAAGAGTGAGCTGCACGACACCCTCAAGCCTCTGGCCCTGGGGCGCGGCTACCCCTACGTGGTCGATGGGGTGAATGCCGACGACCTGGGCGACTACCGCCCCGGCATTCAGGCGGCGCAAGAGCGAGGAGCCAGGTCGCCCCTGGCCGAAGTTGGCATCACCAAACTGGAGGTGCGCGAGATCTCCCGCCACCTGGGCCTGCCCTGGTGGGATAAGCCCGCTCAGCCCTGCCTCAGCTCGCGCTTCCCCTACGGTGAAGAAATCACCCTGGAGAAACTGCGGCGGGTGGGCCAGGCGGAGCTGTATCTACGGCAGCTAGGCCTGCGGAATCTGCGGGTGCGCTCCCAGTCTGATACTGCCCGCATTGAAATTCCGGCAGAGAATATTAAACAATTTGTAGCCTCCACCGATCTTAAATCGCTAGTGAAGGCGCTGCAAAACTATGGTTTTACCTACGTCACCCTAGATCTGGAGGGTTTTCGCAGCGGTAAGCTAAACCAGGAGCTGCCCACTACTGTGTTTGCCCCCCCCGATTCTCGCCCTTCAGAACTCTCCAGTCATGACCTATCTGCTTGCCGGTGACATTGGCGGCACCAAAACCATTCTGCGCCTGGTCCAGGCCAGCGAAGCGAAGGCCTCAGGTACCCTCATCCTGAAGACCAAGTTTGAGCACACCTACTCTAGCCAGGCCTACCCTGACTTGGTGCCCATGGTGAAAGAGTTTCTCCACCAGGCTAAAGCAGACTCTGGCAAAGCCGACCCGCCCGAGCGCGCCTGCTTTGCCATCGCTGGCCCTGTGGTAGACAATACCTCCAGCCTGACCAACCTGGCCTGGTCGCTAGAGGGCGATCGCCTAGGCGAAGAGCTCACCCTAGACCGGGTAGAGCTCATCAACGACTTTGAGGCGGTCGGCTACGGCGTCTTTGGCCTGGCTCCCGACGACATTCACACGCTGCAAACCGGTGAGCCCGACGGCAACGCCCCGGTGGCGATTATTGGGGCGGGCACCGGCCTGGGCCAGGGGTTTGCCCTCTCTACTGCCGGGCGACCCCTGGTGTTTCCCTCCGAGGGGGGGCACGCCGACTTTGCTCCCCGCTCTGAGCTAGAGTTTCAGCTGATGCACTACCTGCTCGACAAGCACCAGATCTCCCGCGTGTCGGTAGAGCGGGTGGTGTCGGGCCAGGGCATTGTCAGCATCTATCAGTTTTTGCGCGATCGCGAATTTTGCCACGAGACCCCCGAGGTTGCCGACGCCATTACCGCCTGGGAGCGCCAGACTGGCTTTAGCACTAAGACCATCGACCCGGCTGCGGTGATCGCTAGGGCAGCAGCAGAGAATGGCGATCGCCTCTGTCAAAAGGCCATGGAAATCTTTATCTCTGCCTACGGAGCTGAGGCGGGCAACCTCGCCCTCAAGCTGCTGCCCTACGGCGGGTTGTACGTTGCGGGCGGCATTGCCGCCAAAAACCTGCCCCTGATTACCGGCGGCGAATTTCTTAGCGCCTTTGCCCACAAGGGTCGAGTCAGCCCCCTGCTCGATCGCGTGCCCGTACATATTGTGCTCAACCCTCAGGTGGGGCTGATCGGCGCTGCTCTCAAGGCGGCAGCGGTCTAGGGCTGGGGGAAGATCTTGGCAGTGCAGGTCGCCTCGGGCCGTTAGACAGACCCATCGTTACCCAAATCGAGCCTGCCAGCGCCCACTGGCGGGCCTCGTACCAAACCCGAGTCACATAACCCCGATTCCCAAAAGGCCGAACCGTAGGGGCAAACGGTTGTTTGCCCTGCTGAACCGGGGGTAGCCAAGGAGGATTTAGTCTCAGCAGAGCACCAGTGCTATTTTGGGTAGCCAAGGTCGAGGCGAAATCGAGCTGAGATCGTAGACGGTTGCTCGATGGCTAACGCCCCAGCGCCAACAGGCGGTTGACAAATTCTGCTTCCAAGGATTTTTCTGTGAGGCGGCGGGCGATCGCTAGACCCGAGGCAAAGGCGCGATCGGCTAAATCTAGGTCTCCAGTTTGCAAGTAGTAGTCGCCCAGCCAGCGGTAGGTAAGGGCAGTTTGAAAATCTGGTGGGATGGTGCCCAGGGTGAGGGCACTGCGCTGATCGAGGTATTCTTTCACCAGTACCAGGTCGCCCCGTTCTAGATAGATGCCCAGCAGGCCGTCAAGGGCACGGATTTGGAGCGTGAGGTCGCCCGCCTCTACCCCAGACCGCAGACCCAGGCGATAGGCTCCGATGGCGTTTGACTCGCGCCCCAGGGCCACATAGACATCGCCCAGACTGTTGGATGAGTGGGCCTCACCCACGTAGTCGCTGGCCAAAATGCGGTAGTTGGTTGCCGCCTCTAGCAGGCGCACCGCCCCATCAAAATCGCCCCGCTGGGTAGCTACCTGCCCTAGATTGCTCAGAGAGACACCGATCGCCCGCGAGTCGCCCGTGGTGCGGGCAATTTGTAGCGCTTCCTCAAAGTAGGCTTGCCCTTCGGCCAGTCGGCCTCGGTTGACGTAGAGGTTGCCCAGGTTGTTGAGGCCATAGACTTGGCCGAGGGGGTCGTTGCTGTCGTTGGCGGTGCCGATGCGCAGTATAAAGGCTTGCTCGGCCTCGGGGTAGCGCCCCAGGGTGGCCAAGGCCGCCCCCATCGATCCGTAGGCGCGCCCTGCCGATTGGGTGTCGGCTAGCAGACGATAGATCTCAGCAGCCTCAGCCCAAGAGGCGATCGCCTGGGTTAGATCGCCCTCGGTTAGCTGTTGATTGCCCAGCTGCATCCACCCGTCGGCCACATCTCGCGACTGCCCTTGGCTGGCACCACTGGGGCGCAGGTCGAGCTGTTCTTCTAGATTTTGAGCCAGGGTCGGCGCTGCCGAGCCCAGCAAGAGGGCCAGGGCCAGCATGCCAAAACCCAAGTGATGTCTATAGTTCATGGCTATGGCCCCTGCCCGTCGTGGTTTGCTTGCGATCAGTTTGCCCATTCGTGGCCAGGTTCTCCTCGGCTGCCTACCAGGTCAACCTCCAGCAGCTCAGCCCCTTCGAGGTCGGGCACCGTGAGCAGACCGTCGAGGTCATCAGGTAAGGGCTCAGGCCGCAGCGCCCCGCCCCCTAGATAGATCTGGCGAATGTCTGCCGGCAGCGAGGCCTCCAGCCGCTGAAAAGCCTGACCCAGCTTCTGGCGCACATCTGCCGCCGTCAGGGCCTCTCCCTCGGCCTGGAGATAGGCGGCAATGCGGTTTTCGCTCCAGCGGAAGGTAAGCGCCATCACCGTCACCAGCCGATCTACCGGTGGCAGGCGATCGAGAGCCTGTTCAACGTAGCACCACAGGGGCGGCGTCGCCTGGTCGAGAGAATAGTGAATCGCTTCGACCTCGGGCACCGCCGCCTGATTAATGCACAGGGCAGTGATGTTGATCAGCCAGTTTTGTAGGGTAAAGGCTCCTGGCTCCTCCCCAATCATGTCGGCGGGGCACTCAACCCCGCCCAGCTCGTGGAGAATGTGCCTCCAGGTGAGGGCAAACAGGTATTCGGCCTGCACGGGCGATCGCGCCGAGTGGCGAATCAGGCTATAGACCATAGGGCTGTAGCGACAAAAGATCGCCGTAAAGTAGCGCCCCGACTCGCCATGGCGCTGAAACTGCTGCACCAGCTCGCGATCGCTTAGGTGATGTAGCGACTGCACCAGCCGGTGGTCACACTCAGGAAAGTTGGGAATATACGCGGTACTAGACATGGGTGGAGCCGTGAGAAACATGGAATCGGAGTCACCCCGATGGGCCGCTAACCCGTTCATCCTGGGGCGAGGTAGATATGCAAACCAATCAGCCTTTAATATACCTACCGCAGTGATTTTGGCGACTTATTTTTTAGCGTACCGGTCTGCAACCTACTATTTCGCCGGCGCATCGAAGTGGGACGTTTCCCCAAGACAAAACGCTGCTGCTGACCTGAAGTCAAATTGATGCTGCCTATAAGTAGCTAGACAGTTTAGTCAGCCTTCGATAAAGCGGCAGCGTTTATTGCAGACTTGATACACTAGACAGGTGATTATTGATTCCAAGAGCAGACTACCCAAAGGCATCGTCTAAGGGTCATCAGAGCAGTCTCCGCCACCGTGTTTTGACTTCCAGAGCAGGCCTATGTTGTTTAACCTATTGCTGCCTCACTCCATCCCAACCGCGCTACCACTGGCGCTGTTGGGGCTACCCCTCGACAGCATCATGTCGACCCAGGGGATTATGGTCATGCTGCTGGTGGCCTACGCCGGGGCCATGTGGATGTTTCTAAAGAGTGCCCCTAAGGTCTACACGGTGATGGTGTCTGACTTGGAGGTGGCCCGGCGCTTTTACGAAGGCATGCTCACCCTGCCAGCGGCAGAGGTGCCCCTGCACTACTACTACAACTACGAACAAACCCTGGGCACCGCTGGCCTCGACCCCCTGTATCTCGGCGGTGCGACCAGCAGCTTAGCCAGCCGAGCTGGTGCAGCCAGTCCTGAAGGACTGTGGTATCAGCTGCGCAAAAATACTCAGCTGCATGTGGTGGCGGGGGCTAGTTTGGGCGATCGCAACCAAGAGCGTCACGTCTGCTTCGACCACACCTGTCTGGAGTACATTCTTATGCGAGTGCAGCTCAGCGGTGTGCAGCACAAAATTCGGCGCGAAAAGCCCCTCAACTTTCTCGTCAAAGACTCCGACAACCAGGTGATTGAGCTTGCCGAGATCGACGGGTAGCAGCGGTTTGATCGCGGTGCTGTCGGGTCACGAGGCTGTTTGGTTGGGTGCCTCTAAAGATTGAGCGGAACTACCGGCCCAAACCAGCAATCCCCTTTGAGAAGGGGGGATCCTCCAACCGGTACGAATCAATGCCTCCCTAAAAGACCGGCGGCTGGGTCGCAGGGGGTGGGTTAAACAGCGTCATCACCTGACGGCAGCAGCGGCGCAGGCGTTCGCGGCAGGTGGGGTCAGGGACGATCTCCCCAGCGAATGACCAGTTGTCTATAGTCGAGAGACTCCAGCGCTTGCCTCGGTGATCAAACCCAGCCAAATCAAGGCCAATCACTCGGCGATCGCCAGAGTCTGGGTCGCTGTACAGGCGAATTTGCACCAGCAGACTGCGACACTGAAACAGCCGACTGACTCCTGGAAAGTGAAACCCCACATCAATAGAGTCTGGGTCGACTAGATCGCGAGTGTCAGGGTCGTTGGCCCAGGGCTTTAGATCGGCCCGCAGGTCAGGAAACTCTGCCCTAAAGAGGCCTACCACGGCGGCAATTTTGCTGGCAAACTCAATGCTGTTCGCTTGTTCTGCTGCGTTCACGCGACCCGAGTAACACTAAAGGAGCTGTAAGCAGCATAGCCCAATGCCCCTGGTGTAACAGTTAACTGGGTAACGGCTGCCCCCTAGAGCCCTGGCTCTCGGTGCTCTAGGGTTGAATGTTTAAAGAGCTGCGGCACATGGCCAAAATGCGGTGGTCATTGTCGCTGAGGCTATCGATGGCGTAGAAACCACTGAGGTTAAAAGGTACTGACTCAGAGACGGTCTCACCAGCGGCGATCGCAGGCCCCTCTGCCAAAGCCAAACTGTAGGGATAGGCCTCTTGGTCATAGGTGCTAAAGATGTTCATAGCCAACTGGCTACCCTGCACCTGACCGGTAAAGCAGTCGAACGAAGAGCTGGGATAGTAGAGCGCGCCGTAGACCTGATCGCCATTGCGCTCAAGCACGACATAGCCTTGGCCAATCTGGTCGGGCTGAGGGGTTTGACCAAATAGGTAGTGACCCGTAGCTGCTTCAGAGGTAGCCTGGGCAACGGCCAAGGCTGTATCACTCTGCAAACTGCTCTGGGACTGAGCCGGGGCGGCAGCACCAACGGCACCAAAAACTGCGGCAAACAGTACCAAGGAAGATAAGAAGCTGCGATCGCGTCTTAATCCCTGGCGCAAAACTGGCTTCACCAGGGCAGAAAACAGCTTGGATTGAACTTTTTGAATACCCACTCTATTTACCCCCTTTGATTGAATTTTTGAATCCGGCGATTGCCCACCTGCGATCGCCTGTGGCCAATCGGCTGGGCCTGTTGCGGGGTGCCCTTGGGTCTGCGCTGCGGCCTTTTCAGGCTCTACGCCCTCAATGTCAATGTAAGGGAATCAGCGCGCTAGGCTCACCCTTCAGCCACGAACCGTAACAACTCTTGTTAGTCTCTTATTACTAAAGAAGTCAGTCCTGTAATTGAGCAGAGCTGGCATGAGTTTTTACCTAACCGCAGGGGTTATTTCTAAACTCATAACTATCGTTGCCGTTGACCTTAGTGTCAGGCAAAGTTCGTTGGGCCGCATCTGTCCATAGGCCAGATTGAGAATTGGTTGATCAGCTCTGGCCTCGACGGTTACCTCTCACCCTGCCCAGATTGAGCCGTAGAGAGCCTGAGAGTCAGGGTAAAATTATGGGTGAAACTGGCTTTCAGAGGTTTAAAAGATGGCAATGGAGGATTCCTCCACTTCCTTTGACGATGTTCGGGTGCCCCTCAAGCTGCTGCTATTCATCGATAAGCGGCCCAGTCTGGCCCGGCAGGTGCGCCAGATCAAGCAATACCTGAAAACCCTTGAAGCCCATTTTGAGTTCAACCTAGATGTGGTAGATATCGGCGAGCAGCCCTATCTAGCCGAGTACTACAAGCTGGTGGCCAGCCCAGCTCTAATCAAAATTTCCCCCGCTCCCCAGCAGATGCTGGCGGGTAGCAACATTGTCAATCAGCTAGAGCGATGGTGGCCCAAGTGGCAGCAGGAGCATCTAGATACCCTCACCTTTGAGGGGGGGCTCGATGCCCCCATTGTTCCGCCGGTCAATGACGATAACTCCCTCAGCTATTCGGCTGAGCTGATGAAACTCTCTGATGAGATCTTTCGCCTCAATCAAACCCGCGAGGAGCTAGAAGCCCAGCTGCGCTTTAAAGACCGCATCATCGCCATGATGGCCCACGATCTGCGCAATCCCCTGACCGCTGCCTCCATTGCCGTAGAAACCTTGGAGTTGGGCTACGCCCCCAACCAGACCCGCCACCTTACCCTGAGCCCTGAGCTGACCGGTCAATTGCTAAAGCATGCCAAGACCCAGATCCGGGCCATCAACCGCATGATTACTGACATTCTCAAAGCGGCCCGAGGGGCCTCTATGGAGCTACAAATTGTGCCCCAGGAGCTAGACCTCGCTGCCCTCTGCTTAGATGTGATCGACACGTTTCAAAATCGCCTGCACGAAAAGCATCAGCATCTCACCGTTGAAATACCCCAAGACCTGCCCGCAGTCTATGCCGACGGCACCCAGGTCAATCGGGTGGTGACTAACTTGCTCGACAACGCCATTAAATACACCCCCAATGGGGGAGAGGTGTCTATCATCGCCTTGCACCGCACCACCCAAAAAGTGCAGGTGGCTATCACCGACACCGGCCCAGGCATCCCCGTCGAAAACCGCGACAAAGTTTTTGAGGAGAGCTATCGACTCCAGCGCGATGTTACCCAGGAGGGCTACGGGCTGGGGCTGGCCCTTTGTCAGCGCATCATTCGCGCCCACTACGGCCAAATTTGGGTTGACTCCGCTCCTGGGGAGGGCAGCTCTTTTTATTTCACGCTGCCAGTCTACCGTGCCTAGAAGGTGCTGATGGGGCCGGTAGACTATCGATCCGTACCGTGAAACCGATCCCTAGTGTGAGCTGTAGATGCCCTGCGGGGATGCTGATTCAGAGTAGATCTGTCGCTGCCGTTGCGCCCCGCGTCAGGCGATAGTGGCGGGCTGTGGCGGCTCAACCCGCAGGCCAAAGTAGATGAGAATGAGGTCTGTGCTGCCGGTATTGGCGACTTCGTGGTGCTCGTGGGGGGCTACAGCGATGCAGGTGCCGGGGCCGAGGGGGTAGGGCTGGCCATCGATCGTGATGGTGCCCTGGCCAGATTCGACAAAGAAGACCTCGGCCATGTCGGGGTGGCTGTGGCCGGGGGCCACTTGGCCTGGGGTAAAGCAGGCTTGGGAGAAGTTGGTCAGGTGGGGTAGATCATCTCGCCCCAGCATGACTCGCTTTTTGATGGCCGAATTGTGGGAGACGGCAGCGTCAGGAAGCTGATGCAGGGCGGTAATTTTCATGGCTAGAACAGCTCACACTGGCCGTGGTGGCGCAGCAGGTGATCGCACAGCACCAGAGCCATCATGGCCTCGACCATGGGCACGGCGCGAGGCAGTACACAGGGGTCATGACGACCGCGAGCGGCAAGGACGGTGGCCTCGCCGGTATTCGTGACGGTGTTTTGCTCTTTGCGGATGGTGGCCGTGGGCTTAAAGGCGACGCGAATGATGACGTTTTCACCATTGGTAATGCCCCCTTGGGTGCCGCCAGAACGGTTGGTGCGGGTGCGCAAGATGCCCTGTTCGTCGGTGTAGAACTCGTCGTTGTGTTCACTGCCGGTGAGCAGGGTACCGGCAAATCCGGATCCTAGCTCAAAGCCCTTGCTGGCGGGCAGCGACATGACGCCCTTGGCCAGATCGGCCTCTAGCTTGTCAAACACAGGTGAGCCTAGCCCCATGGGCACACCTCGGGCGATGCACTCTACTACACCACCGATGGAGTCGCCCTGGTCGCGAATGGCCTCAATGCGATCGATCATTTGCTGGGCGGCGTCGGCGTCAGGGCAGCGAACGATATTGCTTTCTACCTGCTCTAGGGTAACGAGGTCTGGGTCGATGGTGCCTTCGATGTCTTGAATGCGCTTGACGTAGCCGATCACTTCAGACCCGGTGACTTGGTAGAGGATTTTTTTGGCGATCGCCCCAGCGGCCACCCGACCGATGGTTTCTCGGGCTGACGATCTCCCGCCGCCCTGGTAGTTGCGCAGGCCGTACTTGGCGTCGTAGGTGGCATCGGCGTGGGAGGGGCGATAGGCGGTGACCATCTCGCTGTAGTCTTGGGGCCGAGTGTTTTCGTTGCGCACCAAAATGGCGATGGGAGTGCCCAGGGTTTTGCCCTCGAAGACGCCGGAGAGAATCTCGCAGCGATCGCTCTCCTTGCGCGGGGTGGTAATCTTGCTCTGGCCAGGGCGACGGCGATCGAGCTCAGCCTGAATTTCTTCAGCGGTGATCTCTAGACGGGGCGGACAGCCATCGATGACCACGCCCACCCCACCGCCGTGGGATTCCCCAAAGGTGGTAATGCGAAACAAATGCCCAAAGGTATTGCCCATAGATTTGGTGTGGCCGCTGCTGGCCTAGATAGGTAAGACTTATCGATCCTACTATGGCCAGTTCCAATGGCAAGTTCAGCGGTTGATCGGAAAGCTTCTTACGATCAACATCAATCGACAAAGCCTGCTGCGGAAAACTATTTTTCAGAAATCGCCTTAGTCTCCGCTAGCTTCAAATAGTAGCGGGGGTTCACCGCCTGGCCATTGCGGTAGATGCTGTAGTGCAGGTGAGGGCCAGAAGACCGTCCTGTGCTCCCCAAGTGGCCCAATACATCGCCTCGTTTGACGCGATCGCCGATTTTGACCTCCAGCGAGGATAGGTGGGCATAGAGGGTCTCGTAGCTGAAACCGTGGTCGACCTTGACGTGGTTGCCGTAGCCGCCGCTGTACTCCGCCGCCACCACGACGCCTTCAGCGGTGGCCAGAACCGGCTTACCCACCGGCCCGGCAAAATCAATGCCCTCGTGCATTTCGTAGCCACGTCCGCCAAAGGGGTTAGATCGCAAACCAAACTCCGAGGAAATCGGCAGATCCCCAGCCACGGGCTTGCCATTGGGAAAGGCGGCAGCTTCCTCGGCTTCGTCCTCCAGGGTTTGCTCTAGGGCCGGTTTGATCGCCCGAGACAGCAGCGCCTCCAGATTGGGGAGCTGGCGACGGGCTTCGTCAAACATGATCTCGGCGGGGGCGGCAACGGCCACCCCACCTCGGGGAGGAATCTCGCTCTCAACGTCAGGGATGAGACGGCTCTCTGACCGACCATCGATGACCTCATCGGGTAGCCCAGCCCGGTTTTTGAGCACCTCAATTTCGCTGTCGATGGCGTTTAGCTCGGTGAGCACTTCGCTGGCGGTCTCAGACAGGTTTTGGTTGCGCTGGGCCAGCTGTACGTTTTGGTAGAGCAGCAGACCAATCCACGTGAGGGGAGCACCCACCAGCACCGCCATTGCCACCAGCAGCGGCAATGGCCGCAGGGTGAGGGTAATGGAAGACTTGCCGGTTGCCGTAATCAGAACGGTGTAGGGCTTAAGCTGGAAGCGGGCCATGGCAAAACTAGCGGCGGAAAGATCACCAAACACAAACCATCAGACGAGAAAGGATTATACGGGGATCAGCGCGTTTGCACAATTTCAGGGCAGGTTTGCAGGGGTGCCCACATTGCTGAAAGCACTATAGAGAGCTGGCTGGGAGCTAGATTTGGAACGATCGCCCAGTCTGTCATCTCCAAGTCTCGTAAAGAATCCGTTACAATTGTCTCATTATCATGTCCAGTTAAACCGCGTCCAGTTAAACCGCTCTGTAGGGACTTAAGCCCATGGAAGTAACCTGGCTAGACAGCAACTCTTGGCTAATCGCCGTCGGCGGGCAGCGCATCTTGCTTGACCCCTGGCTGGTGGGAGACCTGGTGTTTGGCCAGCAATCCTGGCTATTTAGGGGCGAGCATCCTCACCCCCAACCCATGCCCAAAAATATTGACCTGATCTTGCTCAGCCAGGGGCTAGAAGACCATGCCCATCCACCCACGCTAGAGGCCTTAGACCATGCCATTCCGGTAGTGGGATCGCCTAATGCCGCCAAGGTGGTAACGGACATGGGCTACCGCCAGGTGACCGCCCTTAACCACGGCGAGACCTATATTCTCGGGTCGCTCACCATTCAGGCGGTACCAGGAGCGCCAGTCGGCCCCACCCTGGTTGAAAATGGCTATATTCTGCGCGATGAGATCTCCGGAGCTTCGCTGTTTTACGAACCCCACGGGTTTCATCGGGCTGAGCTGAAGCAGGAGGGGCCTGTGGATGTGGTGATCACCCCGGTGCTTGACCTGGCGCTGCCCCTGATCGGCCCCATTATTCGTGGTCAAAAAGGCGCGCTAGAACTGGTGGATTGGCTGCAGCCCCAGGTGGTGCTGCCCACTGCCGATGCTGGTGAGGTGACCTACAGCGGTGTGCTGATCAACTGGCTCAAGGCGATCGGTAGTTCCCAAGACCTACAAGCCGCCATTGACGCCAGGGGAGGCCATACCCAGGTGATGGCCCCAGTGGTGGGCCAGGTCATGACACTGGAATTGATCTCTCGCAAGCCATTGCCAGAAAAGGTTTGAGCATAATCTCACAACCGCCGGGGATCGCGGTGGGCTATTCAGGCGAGCGGTATTCAGGTAACCTGCTTTTAAGGTTATTAACTTTTAAGAAGGAGTTTTGCGATGCCTTACACCACCGAAGAGGGCGGTCGCCTCAACAACTTTGCCAACGAGCCAAAGATGTATGAGGCTGAGCCCCCTACCGCGTCTCAAAAGCGCAACTATCTGATCTTAGGCGGTTTGGCGCTGGTATTGGTGGTAGGGCTGATGGTCGTCGCTGTATCGGTATCTTAGCGGCGCTCTAGGTTTATCCTCGAGTTCCTCGCCCAAGATTCTGAGGTCTCAAATTTCCCAGTCCTAGAGCTCAGATAATACCGAATTCTATTGGGTTACGCCCGGTTTGTAGGGGCATTTCACTGTAATGCCCCTACGGCATTCCTATTTTGAACCGGGGTTTCGTAAGGCAAGTTCGAGATAGCTTCAGCTTTAGGGGGGCTGGAGTAGCTGAGCTGCCCAGGCCCTTTTGATTTAAAACAATTTGCTAGGGGGACGTTTCATAGGGAGACGAGGATGCCCCAGGGTAGAGTAGCCAAGGTAGTTATTGTTGAGCACCATGTCCAATCGACCCCAATGGCTGGAGGGTGCAACGGGCAGTGGTAAGACAGCTTGGTTGCTCGATCAACTTGTCGCTGGGCAGCTCTTAGCGCCAGGCCAGAGTCATCTGATAATTTCTGCCAATGGTGACAATCGTTTGCGGCTTGCGGCCAGACTGGGCGATGTTGCCCCTGGGGTAGCGGCGGTGACCACTACGCCCAACGGGTTCATTCAGGATGAGGTGACCCTGTTTTGGCCGCTGATTGTCGAAAAGCTGGGGCTGTCGCCGCAGTTTCCTCTGCGGCTGCGGCCTGAGAATGAGCAGGATTTGGCCACGGAGCGCTGGCGATCGCAGCTACTCGACGGCACCCTGACGGTGGAGGGCTGGCTCGAAGCCCAGGCGGTGCGACGGTTTTTAGATTTTTTGCAGCAGGCGGCGGCGGGGGGCATTCCGATCGACGATTTGCCGGAGCGGCTGCCCGAGGGCATACCGGCGGGGTACGCCCCAGAGAGCCTGTGGCGATCGGTGGGAGAAACCCTAGTAGAGTGGCGCGACTGGTGCCTGGCCCGGGGGCTGCTGACCTACGGGGTGATGACGGAGCTGTACTGGCGGCATTTGCTGCCCCACCCGCTGTACCAGGAAAAGCTGCTGACCCGCTACGGCGGTCTGTTTGCCGACGATCTAGATGAGTACCCGGCGATCGCCGCTCACCTGATTCAGCTCTTTATCGATCGCGATCGCCCCGTGGCTCTGACCTGGAACCCCTGCGGCAAGGTGCGCATGGGCCTAGGGGCCGACCCCGACGCCCTAGAACAGCTGCGGGATCAGTGCCAGGTGATCGACCAGACCACTCCCGCCACCGACTCTCTGGCTTACCAATGGGGCGATGCGGTAGTGGAGTGGGTGATGAACCCGATGGCGTTGCCGGAGCCGTTGGATTGCTTTCAAACTTTGCAAACGGTGTCGCGGGGGCAGCTGCTGCGCCAGACCGCAGACCGGGTGACGGCGGCGGTAGAGGCGGGGCAGGTGGCCCCCCAGGAGATTGCGATTATCGGGCCGGGGCTAGATGCGATTGCCCGCTACACCCTGGCCGAAATTCTCAGCAATCGGGGGTTGCCGGTGGCCTCCCTCAGCGACCAGCGGCCCGTGATTCACTCGCCCCTGGTGCGGGCCCTGCTGACCCTGCTGACCTTTGTGTACCCCGGCCTGGGGCGACTAGCCAACGCCGAGGATGTGGCCGAAATGCTGGTGGTGCTGAGCCAAATACCCCAGGCCCCGGAGGTCGGCCCCTGGTTTGAGGCGGTACACATTGACCCAGTGCGGGCCGAGCTGCTGGTCGATCACTGCTTTGAGCCCAGCCTAGATCAGCCCGAGCTGCTGCCCGTCGAGCGCTTCGACCGGTGGGATCGCCTGGGCTATAAGGCCACCGAGGCCTACGGTCGCCTGCGCCATTGGATCGACCAACAGCGCCAGCAGCGCCAGCAGCGGCTCACTCCAGGGGTGATCAGCGTGCTCGATCGCGCCATTCAGGCCTTTTTTTGGGGCGGCAGCCACCTGCCCCCCGACCAGCTCGCTGCCCTGCGGGAGCTGATGGAGACCACCCAGCACTACTGGGCGGTGGAAGATCGCCTGCGCCAGGTGGAGCCCGTGTTGGGCAACCCCGCCACCGGGTCGATGAAAGCCTCTCTGGAGCGATTTATTTTGCTGCTGCGCCAGGGCACCGTCACCGCCAACCCCTACCCGGTCGAGTCAGATCGGGTGATCACCATTGCCACGGTGTACCAATACCGCCTCCAGCGGCTGCGCCACCGCTGGCACTTTTGGATCGACGCCGGTTCCCCCCGCTGGCTGGCTGGCACCGAAAGCCTGCTGTTTGGCTACCCACTGTTTTTAGGCAGTTACCCCGGTCGACCGTGGAAAACGGAGGATGTGGAAACGCTGCACCGCGATCGCCCCGAGCGCATTCTCCGCGATCTGCTGGGTCGGGTGACAGAGCGGGTAGTGCTGTGCCACAGCGACCTGGCGGTCAGCGGTCAAGAGCAGATGGGGCCGCTACTCACCCTGGTGACCACCAACGCCCCAGAATAGTTTCTCCACCCCCCAATCAAGATCCAAAAAAGGGGGATGTTGCTCAGCAACATCCCCCTTTTTTGACTAGAGCCCTTTTTTGACTAGAGCTTTAACGGAAGCGCTTCTTGCGACGGGCGACGGCCTTACGCTTGCGCTTTTCTTGGGGCGTCTCGAAGTGGCGACGACGCTTAACTTCCGAAAAAACCCCGGCTTTAGACACCTGCCGCTTAAAGCGACGCAGGGCCGATTCAATGCCTTCGTTTTCACCGACAACGACTTGAGTCATACGAAACCGCTTCTTTACTCCTTAGGGATGAACAGAGGGATAAATTGCTGAACGGTCGATCGGTGGGCGCTAAACCCACAAAATGCTGGTCAGGTGCCCTGGAGCGGTCGAGCCACCTCCCATTGCTCCAGGCAGAGTCGTCATGGTTGTATTGCTATCTGCCAGCCTGTCTAAACAAGCCTTGTCGAGGCCATAGCCCCTATAGACAGCAGAATTTAGGCAGATGTGCCTTTTTCATTCTTACCAGACTAGCACAGAATTTATCGCTGCCAAGGGGCACCCACCCTACTGAGGGTGGCACGCACCGGGTCGAGCCTGGGCGAATCAAGTTGCCGCCCTGGTGTTTGAGGGGGAACTGGACGGGGCTAAGCCGCGTAGGTCTTGGGACGAGGGAAAGGCAGTGTGCCTGTACAGAGAGCCTGGCCCAGGCGCTGCTCACAGAAGGATTTTTCATCAGGGGCGAGATCGTCGTAGCTGACATCGCGCCGCAGCACGATACCGTTGTGCCCGGCTACAAACCGGGGCAGTTCCTCAAAGTCAATGGTGCGCAGGGTTTGAATATCGTAGGTGGTATAGGTGGTGAGGTCGGGCGCGTTAAAGTCAATATCCACTACGGTCAGCGCCTTCCAGGGAGGCAGCTGGCTGTCAATCAATGGGCGTGGCCCGGAACCTAAAATGCCCATGTGCAGCATCTGGAGCTGGCCTCGGTGGCCTGGGTAGTAGGCGTGTTGGTGCCCGCTGATATAGGTATGTACGTTGTAGCGCTCGAGCATGGCCCGCAGTTGGTCGGCATTGCCCATGACTTCGCCGGGTTTGTCGCGCCCCACCGCTACCCCGTAGAGAGGCAGATGGCTGATCAAAATTCTTGCCTTGGCCTGCTGGGCTATATCACTGGCTAGGGTGCTCTCGACCCAGGCCAGCCTGTTGGCGGGAATGCGGCTTGACGACCCATCCCATGCCATGAAGAAAATACCGTCTTGCTCAAAGGTGTAGAAGAAGGGAAAGTCGTCGCGATCGATGAAATTGACCCCAGGGTTGTGCTGCGGGGCGGCCCAGTAGCTGGTGGCTAGGTCGCGCTCCTGCTGAAAGAGAAAGGCGTTGTTTGCCCCCGTGGCGCTAGATGCGTCGTGGTTGCCGATGGTAAACCCAAAGGGCACCCTTTGCTGGCGCAGGGGGGCGGCCACGTGGTCGTCAAAGGCCTGCCACATGGCGTTGATCTGGTCTGGAGTGAGAGACCGGTCTTGACCGGCTACCATGTCGCCGCTGCACACCACCAGGTCGGGCTGCCAAAAGGGTAGAAGGGCGATCGCCTGATCTATTTCAGGATCGTAGGTGGTAGAACCATAGGCGCTGTTGAGGTCGCTGATCACCACCAGGCGCACATCGTGTCGGGGCGGGTTGGCCATGCCGCCGGGCACACCATCCACCCAGGCCTGGGCCGCAGCGGAGAGGGCCACGGGAGCCTCGGCGGCGGCAATGCCCTCCCTGGCATCGGCGGGGGCCACCGCCGCAACTGTGGCATCGGCAGGTGCTGGCACCGCTCCATTAGAGAGCAGCACCCGCTGGGAGCAGGCGATGCAGATACTGAGCACCATACCCAGGCACAGCCCGGTTAAAAAACGCTTGTGACCCATGACCGACTCGGGGCTAACCACAGGCATAAACTTACCCTATCCTTCTCACCTTTGCGCAGGGGGTAGAGGAGTTTGATGACAGCTTGGCTGAGCTAATACTAAAAAAATGAACATCCTCGGCACTGCTGCCCAACCCAGGGCTATTTACCCCCGGCCACATCAATCAAGGCACCGGTGATGTAGGAGGCCTCCGCCGAGAGCAGCCATACAATGGCCCTTGCCACTTCCATGGCCTCGCCCCCGCGTCCTAAGGGAATAGACTCTTTCACCCGTTCTAGGCGCTGGGGTTCGCCGCCGCTAGCGTGAATGTCGGTATCGATAAACCCCGGACGCACAGCATTGACGCGAATACCCTCCTGGGCGACCTCCTGGGCGAGGCCTATGGTCAACGTATCGATCGCCCCCTTTGACGCCGCATAGTCGACATACTCGCCAGGGGCACCCAGCCGGGCGGCCACCGATGACACATTCACAATTGCCCCCCCGCCTCCGCCCTGTTGGGTTGACATGCGCTTGATCGCTTCGCGTGCGCACAAAAAGCTACCGATCACGTTGGTTGCAAAGACGCGGCTGAGCCGGGCCGCATTGATCTGCGCTACCGGTTGCTGCGGCTCTAAAATGCCTGCGTTATTCACCAAGGCGGTAATCGGGCCTAACTGCTCATCGACAGTTTGAAAGAGACCCATGACATCGCTCTCAACGGCAATATCGGCGCAGACGGCGATCGCCTTTCCTCCGGTTGCGACGATCGCCTCCACTCCCTCCTGGGCTGCTGCTTGATGGTGCCGATAGTTGATGCACACCGCATACCCGCGTTCTGCCGCTAGCCGGGCGGTGGCCGCCCCAATGCCGCGACTGCCGCCAGTCACGATCACAACCGGTTGCATCATTGTCATCACGAGACCACCCCTTCGGGACTGTAAAAATGTAGCTTGATACCCTCCGGCTGACGCTCAGTCAGAGTCCTTAGGGCTGATCGGCGGCGGCATCCAATTCGGCAAACAGATCTTTGGCGACCAGTAGCGCGTTCAGGGCCGCCGGAAACCCGGCGTACACCGCCATTTGCATGATCACCTCCACAATTTCGTCCTTAGTGCAGCCGACGTTGAGACTGCCCTGAATGTGGGCTTTTAGCTCTGTAGGGGCATTGCCCAGGGTGACGAGGGATGCGATCGTGGCAATCTGCCGCTCCTTGGGTGATAGCCCCTCCCGAGAGTAGATATCGCCATAGGGAAACTCGATGATCAAGCGGGCAAAGTCGGGGGCAATATCGCCCAGGGCTGCCATGACGCCTTCGCCAATGTGGCCGTGAATTCGAGCGAGGGCCGCTTGCCCGCGACTGTATCGAGTAGGATCCATGGGTTTTACTGAAGAATTTGCTTGAGCATAGAACGGCGTCCCAGTTTTAGGGCATCACTTGCTGGAATCACCCCTGTAATCAGCGCTGCTAATGAGCGATCCCCGCCTAGCGAGGCAAAACCCAGGGGCAGGAACCCAGAGCCAAAAGTCCTATGATATTCTCAGGAGAACGGTGGCAAGGCTGCCTTGCTGAGTTTCAGGCTTTAAAGTTACCCCTATGACATTTTCTCGACGGTGGTTTAACCAAGCTTGTCTGGGGGTGGTAGCCGCCCTCGTGGCAGTGGGCTGTGGCAGCGGCGGCGGTGACGATGTCGTAAGCGTGGGCTCTAAAGACTTTACCGAGCAGCTGATCATTGGCGAGATGTATGCCCTGGTGCTCGAAGAAAACGGCTTTACCGTCGATCGCAAACTCAACCTCGGCGGTACCCCCGTCGCTCAAGCGGCGATCGAGAGCGGCGAAATTGACCTCTATCCCGAATATACTGGCACCGCTCTGCTCACCGTGCTCAATCTGCCCGCCAGCAGTGACCGGCAGGCCGTCTTTGACACCGTCAAGCAGGAGTATCTAGAGCGCTTTGGCCTGGTGTGGCTTGACCCGTCGCCGATGAACAACACCCAGGCCCTGGCCATGACCGCAGAGCAGGCCGACGCCCTCAATATTCGCACTATTTCTGACTTTGTCGCCCAGGCCAACGCCCTCACCCTAATTGGCCCCCCAGAGTTTGAAGTACGCGAAGATGGCTTGCCAGGGTTGCAGGCGGCCTACGGCAATTTCTCGCTCAAAGACTATAAGGCTGTGGATGCGGGCCTGCGCTACAGGGGGCTGGTCGATGGCGAGGCCGACGTGGCGGTGGCCTTTGGCACCGACGGCGAAATCAACGCCTTTAACCTGGTGGTGCTAGAAGATGACGAGGGGCTGTTTCCGCCCTACCAGGTGGCCCCGATTGTTAGTCAGGCGGCCTTAGAGGCCAACCCCGGCATTGCCGATGCCCTCAACCAGCTATCGCCCCTGCTCGACGACGGGGTAATGCGCGAGCTGAACTATGAGGTCAGCGGCAACCAGCGTGAGCCCGCCGATGTGGCCCGCGAGTTTTTGGTGAATGCGGGCCTGATTGCCGAGTAGCCCTCAGCGACATCTCCTCCGAGCCCTGTCCCGAGAAAAAGCCATGGGTGCCATTCAGTTTGACGATGTATCGCTGCGGTTTGCCGGTGGAGGGCGCCCGGCGGTGAGCCGGGTCACCTGCCAGGTCAATGCGGGGGAAATCGTGGTGATTTTGGGGCCGTCGGGCTGCGGCAAAACTACCCTGCTCAAGATGGTCAACCGCCTCTATGAGCCCACCGGGGGCAACATCTTTCTCGACGGGGTGAATATTCGCCAGATCAAGGCTACCAAACTGCGCCAGCGGATCGGTTACGTGATTCAGCAGTCGGGGCTGTTTCCCCACATGACGGTGGCGGGTAATGTGGCGGTGGTGCCCAAGCTGCTGGGCTGGCCCAAACCCCAGATTCAGGCGCGCATTGACGAGCTGTTAGACCTGGTCAAGCTGCCACCAGCAGAATTTCGCCATCGCTACCCCACTCAGCTCTCGGGCGGGCAGCAGCAGCGGGTGGGCATTGCTCGGGCGCTGGCGGGCAACCCCGGCATTATGCTGATGGATGAGCCCTTTGGGGCGATCGACGCGATTACCCGCACCGCCCTGCAGGACGAGATTCTTCGCCTCCAGGGGCAGCTCAAAAAGACTATTTTGTTTGTCTCCCACGATGTAGAAGAGGCCCTGCGTCTGGCCGATCGCATTTTGATCATGCGCCAGGGCGAGGTGGTGCAGTTTGACACCCCCTTTAACCTGCTCACCCAGCCCGCCAATGAGTTTGTTTACAACCTGCTGGGGGCCGACGATATGGTGCGCCAGCTGGGTCTGCTGCGGGTCAGCTCGGCGATGATGGCGCTGCCGCACAGCTACGGCCACAACCCTACCCTGGCCCACCACGACAGCCTGCGTGACGCCCTGTCGCTGATGCTCAAGACCGGGGCACCGGCTCTGACGGTGCTCAAGGAGGGCAGCCCAGTGGGGCTGCTCACCCTCGACCACATTCGCGAGTCGGCGAGGCCTGGGCAATGAGCTATCTACTCAGCAACCCAGGCGATGTGCTGACGCTGCTGCTGCAACACCTGCGCATGACAGGGATGGCGCTGGGGATTGCGATCGCCCTCGCCATCCCCCTGGCTCTGCTGGTCACCCGCCTGCGCTGGCTGGCCGTCCCTGTGCTGGGCGGGCTGGGCATTCTCTACACGATCCCTAGCCTGGCGCTGATTATCTTTTTGGTGCCGCTGTTTGGCCTCAACGCCACCTCGGTGATTGTGGCCATGGTGCTCTATACCCAGGTGATTTTGGTGCGCAACCTGACCGTGGGCCTGGCGGGCATCAACCCCGCCGTGCTGGAGGCGGCCAGGGGCATGGGTATGAGCGTGGCCCAGCGGTGGTGGCGGGTGCAGGTGCCGTTGGTGCTGCCAGTGTTTTTGGCCGGGGTGCGGATCGCGGCGATAGTGGCGATCGCGATCGCCACCATTGGAGCCAAGTTCAATGCTGGGGGCCTAGGCAAACTTCTGTTCGACGGCATTCAGACCAACCGCTACGACAAAATTGTCGCCGGGTCAATCGCAGTGGCGGTGCTGGCGCTGGTGATTAACGGGCTGCTACTAGCTCTAGAGCACTACAGCCAGCCCCAGCACCGCCTGAAAAAAGAATCGTATTTTTGACCGTCCCATTCCCCAGGCCGTAGGGTGAGCATTGCCCACCAACCATTTGTCCGTGCCATTTCACGTGAAGCGATCCTGCTTTTCCAAGGATTGTTCTGATCCCGCAATCAGGGCAAATTAAACCTAATTTACAAAGCCCGGTTGAGGCGAACACTGCGAGGGTCATCGTTAACTACCGCCTGGGGGGCAAACGCATTACCATCTAGCTCTGAAGTGCGGCCCAGGGTTTGCTGGTGGGGCAGGGGTGCCTGGGCGATCAGGGCGTCTAAATTGTCGCTGAGAATCTGTCGGGGCTGCTCACCGATGGCGGTGGCGATGGGGGCAGCATCGGTGCCCATATAGACAAAGTGGGGAATGCCCTCTACCCGGTGGGCCAGCATCTCGGGTAGCCAGGTGTTGTTGTCGATGTTGAGCATGACAAAATTGACGCGATCGCCGTATTTCCCGCGTAGCTCAGCCATATCGCCTGCCATCGCCTGGCAGGTGGTGCACCAGTTAGCGTAAAACTCCAGCAGGGTTGGTTTGCCGTTGGTTTGGGCCTGGTCGTAGGGCACCGCCGTGGCGGCTAGCTCAGTCAGCGATGGGGTCGTCGACTGGGTGCGAAACCCCACAAAGACCAGCACCGATAAGACAACGGCAACCAGCGCCACCACCAGGTTGCGAATCGGGCTGGGGGGTAGGTCAGACGTGGTGGAGAGGTTGTCAGCCATAGTAACGATAGAATGCTTTGGGTTTGAGGACTGGATAGACGACGGCCAGCCGGACTCCGGCTAGGATAAAGGCAGCTTGCTGCTCTTTTTAGTGTAGAAGAATCAGGAGCGGTAGGCGGTAGGCGATACATTGAGACGACCATGAAGAAACGGGTCAAGCTGATTTTTCCGAAGCGGTCGGTGCACATGCCGATCACCTACCGCCTAGCGAAGGACTTTAATATTGCTGCCAACATCATTCGTGCCCAGGTGGCCCCCAACCAGGTGGGCACCCTGGTGGTAGAGCTGTCGGGAGATATCGACCAGCTCAACGATGCGATCGACTGGCTAGAGGTGCAGGGCATTGAAGTGTCGAGCGCCAGTGGTGAAATTATGATCGACGACAGTCTCTGCGTTCACTGCGGTCTCTGTACGGGGGTGTGCCCCACCCGCGCGCTCACCCTCGACCCCCAGACCTTTCGACTCACGTTTACCCAGTCGCGCTGCATTGTCTGTGAGCAGTGTGTGCCGACCTGCCCCACCCAGGCAATTTCGACCAATCTCTAACCAGTTCCTATGCTTTAGACGCTGCCTGCTAAATCTGCCTACAGACGCTGCCCGCTGCCCTAATCGTCTGGCTCCCCATCCCGAGGCGATCGCCATGAAGCAAGACCGATCTCTGCACACTGTACTAAGCAAACACTGGCTCTCGTGGCTGCTGGTGGTGATGGCCTACGCCACCTACGGCAGTTTTTTGCACAACCTCGAGTCGACGCCGGGAGTGTGGAGTGCGAGCATATTTTTGGCCGTTTGGGGATCGTGGGCGATTACCCTGGGATGGCCGCAGATGCGGCGGCTGTTGCTGATAGGATTTCAGTCTGACCTGGGCTACTTTGTCATGGCGCTGACCATTGCCTCGCTGTCTGTGGCCGCAGTGACGCAGTTTCAGCGGTTTTCCTATCTGGTAATGCTGTTGGCGGTCTCGCTGCTGGCCCGGATCGACAAGCTAATTGCTGGGTACAACGACAGCCTGGCGTTTATTTTGCTATCTCTACTGTCGCTGTTCGGCATGGCATTGAGCTGGATTCCCAGGCTGATAGCCATGATCTCTGCCTCGGGAATCTCGGGTTGAGCCCCAATGGCACCCTCGATCACGCCCCTTTCCCCTCGACAGAGCACAATCCCCAACCGATAGGAATCCCAATGGACTCGGGCGGTTGGGTACCCCATGGCTGTGTAGGATGGTAAATAGACTCTGCCGATTGTATACAATGACTCGGCTGGGCGCGATCGCCCAGCGGTGGGGCATAACGATATCTGTTGACGCTAGTTAGGGGTTTGACTATGACGGTGGCCACCACACAATCACTTCCGGCCTTTTGCCAGGGCATTCAGCACTTTGGGGAGCAGCTCTCCGAGTTTGCGCTCTACGGCCAGGCAGCGGCGATCGCCCCCGATCAAACCGCCATTGCTGACCCCGGCGACCCCGCCGCCGTCTACCAGACCCTGCTTGCCGCCGACGCTCTGCGCTACCTCACCCTGCAGGTGACCGCCAGCAAAGAGTCGGGCCACCCCGGCGGCTTTGCCAGCATCGCCGAGGCGATCGCCTCGTTGGTCATGCTGGGCCACAAAAACATCGTCACCGAGGTGGGTCACCACGCCCCCGGCTTCTATAGCAACGTGTTTCTCGACGGTTCCCTAGAGGCCATGGGCATTGGCACGGTGCAGGAACTGTGCGATCGCTTCCGCGAAACCCACGGCCTGCTGGGCCACCTGTCGGGCCAGATCCCTGGGCTGCTGGCCCCTGCTGGCCCCCTCGGCCAGGGGCAGCACTTCGCCATGGCGGGCGCTAAGCTGCACCCCGGTGTGCTCTTTCCCGTCACCATCGGCGACGGCGGCCTGGGCGAACCCTACATCATGAGTAGCTTTGGCCACTTCACCACCGCCTACCCCACCGTCACCAACTTTCTCCCCATTTTGGTGTGGAACGGCTACAGCCAAGAGCACCACAGCATGGTCTCCACCAAGAGCAACCAGGCCATGATCGACTACTGGCGCGGCAACGGCTTCCAGGAGGTGATCCTGGTAGACGCCAAGGACTTCGACGACGCCAGCCAGCCCGGCGACTACGTGGATAGCACCGCCTTTTCCTTCCCCCAGCGCTTCGCCTTTACCCAGGCGGTGCTAGAAGCCACCGATAAGGCCGCCAAGCTGGCCCTGGGTGGCACCCTGACGGTGCTGATCGTCAAGCAGCTGAAGGGGGCTGGGGTTCACAAGCGCGGTGCGCAGTCCCACAACCTGTATCCGGGTGACTCCCTCACCCGCGACTATATTGTCAGCGCCCTCACTACCCGCGCCCTACATCCCGATGCCTGGGCCTTGGTGCGGGCCAACTACGAACGGGCGGGCGGTGGCCCCGCCGCCCAGGTGGCCGTCACCGAGCGCGAGCTGCCCCTGGCCGACCTGGGCCCCCTGCCCCTAAACGAGTTCGCCGTGGGGGGCGACAAGCAGGTGGCCACCACCGCCATGGGTGCCCTGGTGGGCTATGTGGGCCAAAAAGACTCCGCCTTTGTGGTGACCAATGCCGACGGCAACGCCGCCTCGGGCATCAACAACATCAACCAGGCGCTGAAAATCATTCACCCCACCGCCGACCCCACCTACTTTCAGCAGCCCCAGGGCCAGGTGTACGAGCCCCTGAGCGAAGATGCCTGCGCCGGTCTAGCGGCAGCCCAGGCGCTGTTTGGAGCCCGCACCCTCTGGTGCTCCTACGAATCCTTTGCCATCAACGGCCTGCCCATCTGGCAGACCGTCACCCAGGCTATGGCCGAGCTGCGTCGCCTTACCCCCTCCACCATCTGTCTATTTACGGCAGGGGCTTTAGAGCAGGGCCGCAACGGCTGGACTCACCAGCGCCCCGAGGTCGAAAACTACTTTGCTGGCATGCTGCGCAACGGCAATGTCTACGCCCTGTTCCCCACCGATGCCAACGGCATTCAGGCTTGCTACGACTGGGCGCTGACCACCCGCAACAAGGGAGTCACCATCACCGCCAGCAAGTCGCCCCTGCCCATCCGCACCACCTTCGAGCAGACTAGGCGGGCGATCGCAGAGGGGGCGATCGAGCTAGCTGCCACCCCCGGCGACAAAACCGTGGTGTTCGCTGTTATTGGCGACATGACGCTGATCCCTGTCTTTGAGGCCGCAGAACAACTGGCTAGCGACGGCATTGGCAGCCGCATTGTCTCGGTGGTCAACCCCCGCCAGCTCTATCGCCCCACCGATGTCGCCTGGGATCTGTGCTCCGAGCCTGACGGTAAATTTCTCGACGATGCTGGTTTTGATCGCCTGTTTGGCGGCGACGTGGTGATTGGCGTTACCGGTGGCTCTAGCGCCATGCTGGAGCCGGTGATGCTGCGCAGCACCGCCCCCCGCGACACCTTCGCCTGGAAGCGGGGCGAAACCACCGCCAGCGCTGGACAGATTATGGCAATCAATGGGCTGACGGCCAGCAACTTTGTGGCCCGTGCCAAGGCGCTGCTAGCCTAGGGATTGGGCGTTCTGACGCCGTCGGTTTAATCTCAACTCCGACTCACAAAACCCCGATTTGAACCCGATACTTGGCAGGGCGAACAGTCGTTCGCCCCTACAGGTGGGCCGGTTGGAAATCGGGGGTATGGAATTTAGATTCGGTATCAAAGCAGAGTCGGGCAAAGGTAGTGTTACCTTTGCCCGACTCTGATGATCTTGATCCTTATATGAACCATGACCTTTGTAGACCTGAGCTATGCTCAGATCTAGTTGCCCTCGGCGGGCTGCTGCGATCGAATGTAGTCGAGCACATCAGTAGATGGAAACAGCCGGACTTGTTGCAGCTGGGCATCGAGGGCCGGGTCATCGTTGCTCGCCATCACCGCCAGCAGCCACTCCAGCGAGAGCACCTGCACCACAATGTTGTTGCTCGCCGCAGCGTTGGTTTCGCGGTAGCGGTCTAGCAAAATTTGCAGGTCATTGCGGGAGAAAAACATAGGTAGTGCAGTTTCGCCGTCCTGAGTGATGGTCAAGTAGGGGCCATCTTCTCCCTGACGAGCGATAAACAGAGGCACACCCTGGAAATCTGACTCAATGCTCAGAGCGGCCTCTCGCTCTTGGTCGATGGGCAAATAGAGCAAGGGCGTCTGCTCTGCATCATCCAAGACGGTCTCCTGGAAGAGGGTGCCGAGGTCAACTAGGGCGATCGCCGCACTAGGATCTTCTTCCTGCGCTCGGGTCAGAAAGGAAGTCGCTGCCTCCCCGTCTAAAAACACCACTGGCACCTTCACCTCCTCACTGTTGACCTCGGCGGCAGCGGTCAGAGGCTGGCCATCAGAATTGAGAATGATAAAGACCGGCACCTGCTCCAGCTTGTCAACGATTACCGCTTCGTCGAGGGCCTCGGCAGGCATAGGCACCGCCAGGCCACTACCGAGCAAGCTACCACTCACCAAGGCTGCAAGCAGAGGCAATGGCCGAATCAGACGAGAGAGTCTAGGAAGCATAGGGCATTTGGTTACTGGACAGGGATAGGGACGTGGATAAGGTTATGGCTACTGTGCAGCCATAACCCCAATAATATGGAGTAATTAGCCATCAATATTACAGAGCCACACACTCTAAATTACTGGCCACTGTGCCAGTAATTTGATCATAAAAAATTAGGGCCAGCACTTTAATTTGGCACCCAAAAACTTAGCACCAATCGTCTGGTACTAAACAATATGAGCTGGGCAAACCTTGCCCGCAACGGCATCAATCGGGATGACAGGATTTGAACCTGCGACATCCTGCTCCCAAAGCAGGCGCGCTACCAAGCTGCGCTACATCCCGTGGCTTGTTGGCCGTCACTAGTATAGCCTGCTTTCTTGCTCAACTGGCACAGCTCTTGGCTTGGCCTCGGTTTGACTGCGCCAGAGAGGTACTGACTCACTCTTAAGTCTGGGGTAAGTTGGCGGCTTCAGAGGGCCTCTGGCCCCTGCGCACCCCACCCCAGGGCAGCTATGTTGACCAATCGAGCTACCTTAGTAAGTGAAACCCTCTGAACCATGCCGATGACTACTCCGGTCTACGCTTTAGACAAATTACCTGGGCTGAGCTCGGCCCATGCCCAGGGGCTGGCCCAGCTAGGGTTGACCAGTACCGACCAGCTCTATCGCTATGGGCGCTCTGCTGATCGGCAACAGGCTCTAGCCAAACGGCTACAGGTGCCCCTACGCTACGTCACCAAGTGGGTCATTTTGTCAGAACTGGCGCGGGTGCCTGCCGTCGGGTGTCAGGCTAACGGGCTGTTGCTCCATGCCGGCATCATGTCGGTGCAGCAGCTAGCCGATTGCTCGGCCCAGAACCTTTACACGCGGCTGCGGCGGCTGCACGTGGCTACGCTGCAACGCAATGATCTCTGCCCCAGCGCCGACCAGGTCAGTTTGTGGATCAACCAGGCCAAGGCATTGAAAAACGGCAGCATTAGATAGGTAATCGGGCCGCCCGATCACTTGTTCAGTACAGTTCATACTTCATCCATTGGCAGGGAATGCCACCGTTAGACACCGCTACCCGCTGGGCAGATTTAAGCCCAATGTGGCGAGACAACTCCTTGTTGCCGCTGAGCACAAAGGCCGTCCAGCCCTTAAAGCGCTGCTTCAGCACATTGCCCAATAATTTGTAGAACGCACCGAGGTCTTCGTCAGCCCCCAGTCGTTCGCCGTAGGGGGGGTTGCACAGCAGGTAGCCGCTGTCGGCGGGGGCCTCTAGATCGGCCAGATCGGCCGCCCAAAATTTGACCTGCTCAGCCAGGTCGCAGCGCTGGGCATTGAGCCGAGCCTGGTCAATGATGGTGGGGTCGCGATCGCACCCCCCCACCCAGACCCCAAGGTCTGGCCTACGGCTGGCTTCTGCCTCTTGCCACAGCTGATCCCACAGATCGCTGTCAAAGTCGGGCCAAGTCTGAAAGCCAAACTCCTCGCGAAAGATCCCTGGGGCGATCTTCAGCGCCATCATGGTGGCCTCTAGGGGCAACGTGCCTGATCCACACAGAGGGTCGATCAAGGGCACATCTCCCGTCCAGCCCGTCAGGGTGACCAGGGCTGCCGCCAGGGATTCTTTCAGCGGGGCCGCCCCCACCGCCGGGCGATAGCCGCGCCGATGCAGACTTGACCCAGAGCTATCGAGGCTAACGGTGGCGCTGTCGTCGTGAACATGGACATTTAAGCGCACTTCGGGGTGCTGGGTGTCGATGGTGGAGCGATCGCCCCAGTGCTGCCGCTGCTGGTCAACCACGGCATTTTTGACCTGGAGGGCGGTGAAGTGGGTGTGGTTAAGGCTGGGGTTTTTGCCTGTGACATCTACTGCAAAGGTGCGATCGGGGGTGAGGTGGGGCCGCCAGTCGATACTTTGAATGCCCTGGTACAGGGCCTCAGCATCGGGGCAGGGCACCTCAGCTAACTTCACCAGCACCCGAAAGACCAGCCGCGACCATAGGTTGACCCGGTACAGCAGGGCCAGGTCGCCCTCAAAGGCAACGCCGCAAAAGCCCGGCTCTAGCCGCTGGGCACCCAGGCTCTCCAGCTCTGTGGCTGCCAGGGCTTCGAGACCACGGGCAACGGTAGCAAAATAAGCGGCCATGGGCCTCCTTCTAAAACATCTACAGCGATGCCCAAGCGGCATCAAACCCCTACTTCCCCGGTGATTTACCGTTTTGTTAAGACCGGATATTTCGACACATATCACCCTTGGAAGCTAGGCTATTCTATTGGTATCCTTATGAATACGACACTCTCAATTTAGAGCAAACCCAGGTTTAGGGTAAGCCTAGGAGAGCGCATTCACCAGCGCAGAGTGCGGCGGTTCCGCCGATGGCTGTCTGGCCCCACTGTTGAATTACGAGAGGAAAGACCTATTTCTAAGACGCAACTGGTAAACCGGCAAATTCGCTCGCCTCAGGTGTTCTTAATCGACCATGAGAACCAAAACCGAGGGCTCATGGATACTCGCGAAGCGCTCAGCCTAGCCGAGGATGCAGGCCTTGATCTGGTGGTGGTCTCTAACGGCAAAGACGCTCCTGTGGCCAAAATTTTGGACTACGGCAAGCTCCAGTACCAGCAGAGTAAGCGGCAAAAGCAGAGCTCTAAGCCGTCTTTGAAAGAGGTCAAGCTACGCCCCAACGTGGGTGAGTCTGACTACCAGCTTCGCATCAAGCGCTCGGTAGAGTGGCTGTCGAAGGGAGACTCGGTCAAGTTTTTGGTGCGCCTGCGGGGGCGCGAGCACCAGCACCGCGATCGCGCCGCAGAGCTGCTAGAGCGGATCGTGAAAGATATTGGCGATGCTGGCAAGGTGCAGGCCCTCGATCGCAAAGCCCTGGTGCTGATGATTACCCCGGCCTAGGCCTAATAATCGCCACCTATCCCCAGTAGGGGTAAACGCCTGTTTGCCCCTACGAGAGCCATTAGATATTTCATCTATACCCATGTTTGGCAACCCCAGCTACCTTACCTATAGATGGGGCCAACCTAACATTTGAGCTACCTGCTGCCACACTGTGACAGGGTTAAAGGGTTTAGCAATCACTCCGGCCACCCCCAGGTCGGCAAAGCGATCGCGATCGCTGGGCAACACCTTTGCCGTCAGCAGCACCACCGGTATTGCTTGAGTTATAGGGTTAGCCTGGAGCTGAGCATAGACCGCAAAGCCGTCCATATCCGGCATGGAAACATCGAGCAAAATGGCATCCCAGGTGCCCGTCACTGCCTGGGCCAGACCGTCGCGGCCCGATGCCGCTGCGGCGGTTTGCCAACCACCAAACTCCTCCAGCGATAGGCAGACCACATCGCGAATATCCAGCTCGTCATCAATCACCAAAATGCGCTTGATCATGCGTCCTTCAGGGGCAGCGTAAAGAAAAAGGTGCTGCCCTGGCCCAGCTGGCTCTCTACCCAGATTTCCCCGCCGTGCTGCTCAACGATACGTTTGCAGATGGCTAGACCCAGGCCTGTACCGCCTTTTTGTCGTGAGTCAGACACATCCACCTGCTGAAACCGCTCAAAGATCAGCTCTAGGCGATCGGCGGGTATGCCCCGGCCCTGGTCTTTGACCACCACTTGCAGGAACGAGGGGGCGGGGTGGTCAGCACTGCTCGGGCGATCGGGGGCGATCGCTGCCGTTAGCCAGATTTTACTACCGGGGTCAGAAAATTTGATGGCGTTGCCCAGCAGATTGACCAGGGTTTGCACGATCGCGTCTGGGGCCGCCAACACCGTGGCCGACACCTCATCTACCTGAATGGTAATGTTGGCCTCGAGAGCCAGCGCCTCAACGCCGCTGACCGCCAGGTTAAACAGCTGCGCAATCGCACAGGGTTTGAGCGCTAGATCGACTCGGCCCGTGGTCAGCCGCTCTAGGTCAAGAATATCGTTGACCAGGCGAATCAGCCGTTCGGTGTTGTCGAGAGCCATGTGCAGCATCTGCTGGGCCTTCTCAGGGCGATCGCTGAGCACCCCAGCCGCCAAAATGCCCAAGCCGCCACGAATGGCCGTGAGGGGGGTGCGCAGCTCATGGCTGACAATAGAGATAAACTCATCTTTGAGGCGATCGACCTTGTAGCGATCGCTGATGTCGCGCACCACCACCAGCACCTCATCCTCAGTCACTGGAATAATTCGCGCCTCTTCGTAGAACGCCTCGCCAGCCCAACGCAGCTCGTATTCCTGCCGTTGAATGGTGCCGGTGGCCAGGGCCACCTCGACACAGCGTTGGCGCTCCTGGGCCAGGGCCTCAGGCAAGTTTTCATACATGCTAGTTTCAAGAATGCGGCTGGCATTGCCAATCCAGTTGACCGCTCCCAGGTTGTAGACTTCCTTGGGGCGACCGTTACGCCCCAGCCGCATCAGCAGGTCAGGGATAGCGTTGATCAACGCCTGCTTGGTCGCCTCACTGGCCACCAGGGAAGCGGTCTGGGTCGCCACCTGGCGTTCGAGTTCCTGCTGATAGTTAGTCCGCAGGCGCTCGGTTTGGCGACGTTCGCTAATGTCTTGAAAGGTGTTGATCGAGTAGAGCACCTGGCCCTGGCCATTAAAGACCGGAATGGTGTGCACCTCTAGGGGAATGCGGCGATCGCCCGTGTCCACCTCAATGTCGTCAGTGTAGGCGGTCTCTCCCCGCAGCCCCCGTACCACCGGTAGGTCTTCGGTGGGGTATAGCTCATCGCTACCGGCTCGATAGAGCCGATAGGTCTCCGCCAACTGCTCGACATTGGCCAGGGCAATACCGTTGACCAGCAGTTCTTTACCCTTAGCGTTGAGAAACAGCATCTGACCAGTCTGATCGTGAACGCTGAGGGCCACCGGCACCCCGTTGAGAAACGTAGCCAGGGTATTTTCCCGATCCTTCAGGCTTTGGAACGACCCCACTAGCTGGCCGACCATGCGGTCAAACCCCTGGCGCAGTGCTTCTACCTCTTCAATTCTGGTGGGCTGAGTCGGGGGCACTACGCCCATGCCATCGGTAAACGCCTGGGTTGCCCGCTGCAGCGAAAAAATTGGCCTGGTGATGTACTCCGCCGTCCACAGCCCTAGCCCGATCGCACCCATCAGGGCCAGGGCACAGAGCAGCGCCGTGCGCCCCAGATTCAGATAGATTGCCGTCATAAATTCGGCGGCGGGCACCACGGTAATCAGCCGCCAGTCCAGATCGCCTTCTAAGGGAATGAGGTTGACAAAGTATTGCTGAGTCTCGTAGCGCAGCGACAGAAAAATCGGCTGCCGCAGGTCATAAGCCTCAGGGGAGGTAGCCTGGAGGGCGGCGTCGACGGCCCGCGTCAGGCCATCATGACTCTGGGTAATGGTCAACCGCCGGGGCTGCACCGACACGTTTTGGGCATAGTCAGATTGGGCCTGGGCGTCAAAGGGCTGCTCGCCGGTGGAGGTCGCCACCAGATTGCCGTTGGGTTCGATCAACAGCAGCTGGCCCCCATCCCCTACGGCCAACTCCTGTAGCAGGGTTCCCAGGGTCACCAATTGAGTACCGGCACTCGTCACGCCGCCAATTTCCCCGTTCGCCGCATAAAAGGGCCTGAAGCGTACCATCACCAGTTCGGGGGTGTTATACCCCCGCCCCAGACTGACCACCAGCCGCCAGAGCCCGTCAGGATTGGCCTTGGCAGCGGCATACCAGGGGTCTTCTGGTGGGGCCCTGTGGGGGGCATACTGACGGCGAGGCAGGTCGCTGGGAACAGGATTTCGCCCCTCGGCATCCAGGCGGTAGTGATACAGCCAGCTATCCGACTGGCGGACGTAGCGCTCGCGTAGGGCAAAACCCTGGTCAGCCTGGCGGATGACATGGAGAAAAGCCCCCGCCTCGTTGGCGATCGCCAGATCGGTCAGATCTGGAAACTGCTGCAAATATTTGGCGAAATATTGCTCCATGGGCACCAGGTCGGCGCTCGATAGATAGCCCGCCTCCAGGAGATAGACCGTGCTGTCTGTGACAAACTGAGCCTCCTGGAGATAGCCCTCCAGCCGAGCATTCGTCTGCTGACTGATTTCGGCTAGCAGGCGCTGGATCATCTCCGTGACCGCTTGCTCTCCACTGCGGTAAGACAGATAGCCCACAATTCCTGTGAGCCCAATGACCTGAATCAGGAACGGCACGATCAGCAGATTGCGCAGCGAGAACTTCATCCCTGGTGCCCTGGCTAGCTACACATGGGATACAGACAAAAGGTATTGCCACCCCGCCCTCTGGCATCTTGCAGGGCCTGGTCGGCCGTCTTGAGGAGGTGATCGCTAGCCATTAATACGGTGGGGGTGGTGCCGCCAATACCCAGGCTGAGCGTAACACAGTCGCTCGACTCAGAAGAGGGGTGAGGAATCTTCAGGTCGGTAACCGCCTGCTGTATGCGGGCCACTACCCGTAGCGCTCCGTCGAGGTTGGTGTTGGGTAGCACAATGGCAAACTTATCGTCGCCGCAGCGGGCCACCAGATCGATGTTGGGGTTGACGGTGCGGTGCAGGGTGCGGGCAATGCGGCGCAGGGCGGTATCGCCTGCCTGCTGGCCATAGACCTGGTAGTAGTCACGCAGGTTGTCGGGGGCGCACAAAATCAAAGAAATGGGGGCGTGGTCTTGGCAGTGGCGCTCCCACTGCTGCTGCAAAAAGGCATCGAAGTGCAGACTGTTAGCCACCTGGGTGAGGGGATCGGTGGCATCTTGCTGATCCCAAAACAGGGCCTGGCGGTGGCGCATGTGCTCGATCTGCTGCCGCAGCCGCGATCGCTCGATGCGGCTCAGCACCCGTGTCACCAGCTCTGGGCCCACAATGGGCTTGCCGATCAGATCGTCGCCACCGACCTCAAACACCTGGCGCACGGTGACGGTGTCGGGGTGGGCCGCAACCATCAAAATCGGCAGGTTGCCAAACCGCGAATCTTGGCGCACGACCTGGCAGAGATCAATGCCGCTAAAGGTGGGCATCTCCAGAGCTAGCAGCAGCAGGTCGGGCTGGGTTTGACGCAGCATTTCCCAAAACTGGCTAGGGTCGCCCAGTTCTTCTACCTGGAGCCCCCAGGGAGTTAAGAGATCGGTAATGACACTGCGGGTGACCGGGTCGGTATCGACGACCATCACCCGCGAGTCTGGCTTTTGGGAGGCGGGCAGCAGCTGGTCGAGACTGTCTAATATCTGCTGGGGAGTGACTGGGGCTACCAGATAGCGATCGCCCTGAAGCCGTGCCACCTGCACCCGCTCTTCCAGGCTGTCATGGCCGGTGAGCACCAGCACTGGCAGCTGCGGATAGCGATGCTTGATTTCCCGCAGGGGGGCCAGCTTCTCCACCAGAGATACTTCCTGGTTGAGGGTCAGCACGGCGGCCTCAAAGCCACCCTGGGCTAAACTTTGTAGCATTGTCGGCAGGTTGGAGACGCCGTCTAATTGCCAATTCCGCTTAATTGCCACGCCCTGCAAGCCTGTCATCAAATCGGGCTCTAGGGCCAGAGCCACCCCCCGATGGCGTGGCGGCAGGGTAGCTTCAGCCCTAGTTTCGGGCCGCTCAAGAATTTTCGGTGGCAGGGCTAGGGCTTGTTTGAGCGCGAGCAAACAGCGGGAGAGCTGGTCGACCTCGTGCACTGCCAAGGGGCGATCGCCAAGCAACAGTTCAATCTGGCGGGCCAGGGATGAGCCCTCCTCGTAGCCAAAGGTGCCTAGTCCCCCCGCTAGGCGGTGGGCTTCCTCCTGGGCGAGGCACCGCTGCTCAGCGGGCAGATTGCCCGCTTGCAGCGATCGCACCGCTCCTTCTACTACCTCCAGCCGTCGCTGAATCGACGCCTGAAATCGGGCTGCAATGGTCTCTAGGGATCGGGCCGCCGAGGGAGCCGCTAGGGAGGAGGCTGTCTCAGGCCGCAGACCCACTGAGCCCTCGATGGCGATCGCGTCACTGTCTGACCTCGCCGCGATCGACCGCAACTGGGCATCGGGTTGGGCTCCGTCATAGCCAGGGGGGATATCCCTCAGGCGATAGCCCAGCCCATAGACAGTTTGAATCACGTTCTCGACCACGCCACTGCGCTTGAGCCGATTGCGCAGATCCTTCACTAAGTTGGTGACTGCCCCTTCCGTGGGCGAGTCGTCAATAGTCCACAGGTGATCCAGAATGGTGCTGCGGCTAAACACCCGCTGGGGATGGCGCAAAAATAGCTCTAGCAGGCTGTACTCTTTGGGCGTCAGCGATACTACCTGGCCCCGGTAGGTGACCTGGGCCAGGGTAGGGTCTAGGCAAAGCTGACCCCACCCCAAGGAAGGAATCGTCGTCGCCCGCGCCCCCCGTCGCAGTAAGGCTCGAATTCGCGCCAGCACCTGGGAGACTTCAAAGGGCTTGGTGACGTAGTCGTCGGCCCCCGCATCTAGACCGGTGATCACGTCCTCATCGTCGGCCTGGGCGGTAAGCATCAAGATCGGGGTAGAGACCCCCTTACTGCGCAGCTGACGACATAGACTCAGGCCGTCTAGCCGGGGAATATTGACGTCTAGCACGATCAGATCGTAGTTCCACAGGGCGGCTAGCTCCTGAGCAATGATGCCGTCAGCCGCTTGCTCTACGGTGTAGCGAGCCGCTGTGAGGTGAAAAACCAGCAGTTCTCGAGTGGCTAGGTCATCTTCGACAAGGAGTAGCTTCATCGGTGACGACCATCCTCAATGCCATAGTATTCTTGGGTGTCGAGGTTGACCCTGGCCAATCCCAGAGCGATCGCCCAACCGATCAGAGCCAGTCACTCAACCCAGCCAAACAACTTAGTCAGAACTTTATAGTTACGTTTTTTAGCATATCGCTAAGTTGAAGGTTTCTCTAGCACCCTGGGCCAAGGTTATGCGGGGTGGTGACATGGCAATTGCCACGGAGATGAGGAGGTTTTGATAGGAGCTTTGGGGCGATGGCGAGCCAGCTAGCCGTCCCCGGCTGAGCGGTCAATCGATCATCCGGGTCCTCAGATAGCTGACCAGCGTTATAGAGGCAGCAGCTAGAGCGGAGCCTGCCAACTGCCGCGATCGAGAGCCGATTGCACCGCCTGGCGCTGATCGCGGTGGGTAATCCAGCGGTGATAGGTGCGGGTGTGCATGGCCACCGAGTGCCCCATCATGCGCGCCGCTACGGTGTCGGGTAGGCCAAAGTGAATGGTGCGCACCGCCCAGGCATGGCGCAGATCGTAGGGCGAAAAGGGCACTCCGTAGCGCTTAAACTGAATTGCCACCTGCTGACCTACCCGCTGCAGGGTCGTGGTTGCTAAGTCAGTGTTGATCGGGGGTAGTTTGCCCTGGCCCAGGGAAAAGCGATCGACCCACTCTGGGTAAAAGGGCCAGACGTCATGCAGGCCAGTTTTGGTGGTTTCTAGCACGGTGATGCGATGCTCAGGATCGCCGCTGCGCAGCCCCTGGTAGTCGCAAAAAAACACCTCGTGGTTGCGCAGACCGTAGGTGGCCATGATGCCGTAAACGTAGCGCCAGGCCGGGTTGGGAATGCGATCGTGCCACTCCACAATCACTTCGTTGGAGGGCAACAGCCGCCGCTGGGTTTTGCCGCTGCCGTAGGTGCCCCCCAGTTTTTCTATGCTTGCGGGCAGCGCCACTCCCTCAAAGTCGGCAAGGGCCTTTAGCGCTGTGCAGGCCACCTGACGGCTGCGGGCGTGGGGGGGCAGCGCCTCTAGGGTGGCCACGATGGCCGCCGCCAGGGGCTGACCAGGCTGCCGATCGACCTGGGCCGCTAGCTGTTTCAGGTAGGGGGCGTAGGCTTTGTCCCAGGTAGTTTTGCGGCTGGCTAAGGCGGCGATATCGGGGCCATGCTGAGCCATCAGGTGGGCCTCAAACCGGGCTATGCGATCGGCTAGGGGTGGCTCCTCAGGCGGGGTGTCCTCTGCTGGAGACAGATAGTCGGCCCAGTTAAACCGCCGCTCGATTAGCTGAGCGGCAATTACCTTGGCCTCTTGCTCAATCTGCTTGAGCCCGGCGTTGGTGGCCGGTAGCTTGAGGGGAATGCGCTGCTGGTGGGGGCGGGTTTTGCCGCTGCCGAGGCGAGGGGGCAGGGTGCCCCGCAGGCTGAGGCGATCGCCCCGTCGCTCTACCTGCAACCCAAGACGGGCCGCCTTGAGGCGGGCATTGAGCTTAGCGATCGCGGCATCTAAAGCAGCAGGAGCAACCATCACCTTCGGAAACCGTTCGTCCAGCTTGTAGAATAATTGAGATACTAAGTACATACTTTAGAGCCACTACAGTGCCATGGGTCGTGTTGGGGTCTTATTGCTAAATCTGGGGGGGCCAGAACAGCCCGACGATGTCCGCCCCTTTCTGTTCAACCTGTTTGCCGATCCAGAAATTATTCGCCTGCCCTTTCCCTTCTTGCAGCGCCCTTTGGCCTGGCTAATCTCTAGCTCTCGGGCCAAGCAGTCCCAAGAAAACTACCGGCAGATTGGCGGTGGCTCGCCCCTGCGCCGCATTACCGAAGAACAAGGCGCCGCTCTCAAGCAGGTCTTGGCCGACAAAGGCACCGAAGCCAGTATCTACATCGGCATGCGCTACTGGTACCCCTTCACCGAAGAAGCAGTGGCCCAGATCAAGCGCGACGGCATTGAGCAGCTAGTTGTGCTGCCCCTGTATCCGCAGTTTTCCATCAGCACCAGTGGCTCCAGCTTTCGGCTCCTAGAGCGCATCTGGCTCGAAGACCCTGCCCTGCAGCGTATTGTCTATACCGCCGTGCCCTCCTGGTACGATCGCCCTGGCTACAGTGAGGCCATGGCCGATCTGATTGCCCAGGAGCTTGATAAACTCGAACATCCCGACCAAGCCCACATTTTCTTTAGCGCCCACGGGGTGCCCGTCAGCTACGTCGAAGAAGCCGGTGACCCCTACCAGCGCGAGATCGAGCACTGTACCGAGCTGATTATGAAGGCGCTCAACCGCCCCAACCCCCACACCCTGGCCTACCAAAGCCGCGTCGGCCCGGTAGAGTGGCTACAGCCCTACACCGAAGATGCGATCGAGCAGCTGGCCCAGCAGGGGGTCAAAGACCTGGTAGTGGTGCCCATCAGCTTTGTCTCTGAGCACATCGAAACCCTGCAAGAGATCGACATCGAGTACCGCGAAATCGCCGAAGCCGCCGGTATTCATGGCTTCCACCGGGTGCCTGCCCTCAACACCCACCCCCGGTTCATCGCCGATATGGCCGACATGGTTACCGAAGCCCTAGAAGCACCACGCCAGCTTTTTTCCGACGTGGTGCACCCCGATAAGAAAGTCAAAATTTACCCCCAAGATCGATCGGCCTGGGGGCTCACCCCGGTGGCCGAGGTGTGGAATGGGCGGCTGGCTATGGTTGGGTTCTTGGCTCTGCTGCTAGAGCTGGTCAGCGGTCGTGGCCCCCTTCACTTTGTTGGTATTCTTTAAGATCTTCAGCCCAAAGCCCATAGGGATCTGCGCTTAACTTGCGTTTAGATTTACTGTATCGGTAGTGTTGATCGCTACAGAGCTATGTCGCTCAATCGCGATTTGACGGACGTGCAGCCATGCCCAAAAAGCAAGGAATTAGCAACCATCTTGCTCAACCTGAGCAAGATGAGTTTACCCTAGGGCTCAGGGCGCGATCGCCCAGGCCAGCGACGCCACAGGTAAGAAGTGCGAATTCCTAGCCACAGCAACAGTAGGGCGATCACACCCCCCTGATTGGGCGAGTCAAAGGCGAACACCGCCAGCACAATGCACAGCCCGTCCACCACAAAAAAGAGCCACAGGGGCGGGCGCTGGGGGCGAAAAAATAGCCCCACCTGCAACAGCTGGATCACCAAAGCCAGCAGGGCGCTAGTCATCCCCGCCACTAAGTTAAGCCAGCTATCTAGGCCCAGCGTTCTGGCGACACCAATGCCCGCCAGCGCTCCAACTCCGGGGCTGAGCACCAGCTCCAAAATCTGGAAAAACCGCTGGCTATAGCGGTTCTTAGATAGCATCAGCTCAGCTATCGACCAGGTTGCCAACACCCCCAGGACTAGGGTTGGCGGCAGACGACACAGCAGTGGCACGTTGGCCCACAGCTGAGAGCCAGACATGAGACCAATCAGCAGCAGCGGCAGAGCCAGTCGCAGGCCTGTCGCTGCTGCGATCGAGAGAATTGCCAATAGCTCAGTGATAATCACGATGGATTTATAAACCCAATTAAGGGTAGTAGCCAAGAGATACGGCTCTATTCGCTGAGGGCGGTGGAGAGGTAGTCAGCGGCAGCCTGCACCACCGCCACGGCATTCTCATAGACCATGCGAGTTGGCCCCAGCACCCCTACGCTGCCAACTGCTCGGTCGCCCCGAGTGTAATTTGAGACCACTAGAGCGCAGCCCTGCATGGGCTCCAGAGGGTTCTCAGCGCCAATCCACACTTTGACATCGACGCCGCTCAGCCCCGCCCCGCCAGCGGATGGCGCTTCATAGAACAGCGGCCACAGCTGTGACTGATCTTCCTCCAGCAGCCTTACAATGGCCTGAATGCGCTGGGCATCAGAAAACTCGGGCTGGCGCAACACCTCTGCTAACCCGCTGACCACAAATTGGGGGGTCTCCGTCACCTGCGATCGCTGAGCTAAGTCTCCCAGCGCCCTACCCAACAGCGCTCCATAGTCCTGAAACTCTGCATCTAGATCGTCCCAGCAGAGGGTCGTCACATCGCTCAGAGAGCGCCCGCGCAGGTGCTGGGTCAAAAAGTTTGACAAAATTTCTAACCCCCGGCGACCCGGTTCACCGGCACCCCCCGGCTCAGAGGCTCCCAGCATTGCCGGGAGCTGCACCACCACCGACTGGGTAGCCAAGGAGTCAAGCAGCACCACCATCAGCACCTGCCCTCCCTCTACAGCCACCAGCTGCACATGGCGAATCAGCACGGTGTTAAATTGGGGCACCGTCACCAGGGTCAAATAGCCGCTGATCTGAGCCAAAATTTGGGTGGCCGATCGCAGTAAAGACTCCAGGCTGCGGCCCATCCAGTCTAGTTCTTCTGACAGAGCTGCATCGACCCGCCGCCCCACCTGAGTCGCTGGCGACATCAGGCGATCGACGTAGAGGCGATAGCCAAAGTCAGAAGGCACGCGCCCCGCTGAGGTGTGGGGCTGGTACAGCAGTCCGTACTTCTCAAGCAGCCCCATGGTGTTCCGCACCGTAGCCGGACTCACCTTGAGGCCATATTCCTGGGCTAGGGCGCGCGACCCAACGGGCTCTGCGGTGGCAATGTAGTGACGAATCGTGGCCTGCAGCACCTGCTGATGGCGCACACTGAGGGAAAAGGCAGAGTCCATAGGAGAGCAAGACATGCAACTACGGCTTTGCCTTACCATAACAGATGTTTTCTGGGGTTCGTCGAGCCCCGGGTTACAGGTCTTTGCTCTGGCTAAAGAACTCGCCCACTTTAAAGCTGGCGGTGCGTTCAAGCTGAGCCATGGTCGATCGCGTGATCAGCTTACCCTGCTCCACCAGCACCTCGCCGGTGATTGGGTGCAGTAGGTCTTGATCGGCCCGGCGACCAATCAGCGCCTCAATGTCTTGCAGCGAGTTGACATACATCCCCGGCGGTAGCTCAACTACCACACCGTCAGCAATCACCCTGGCCTGGCAAGCTAGGCGCGAGTTGGGCTTGCAGGAGGTAATCACCTCCAGCGTACGTTGCTCTCGGCGGTTGATCGGGGTCAGTGCCTCCATCCCTGACTCTACATAGATGTGGCAGGTGGCGCACATGCCGCGCCCCCCACACTCTCTCAGCACGTCTAGGTCTTTGTTCAATAAGACCGACAGTAAATTGCCGTTGGTCTCAACAGATGTCTCTTGGGCGATGGGCTCTAGACGAACAGTTTTAGCCATAGTTAGGTGCGTGGAGGTGGAATCGGTGTAAGTCAAGATAGTAGCAAGCTGGGTCAGCCATAGACCCATAGTTCTAGCGATCGCCCCAGATTTTCCCCAGCTAGCTTAGACCCAGGGAGATCGGGTCAGGAGGTTAGTCCGGGGGAGTGCCCAACAGCAGAGTATGCTCCTCGGGCGTGAGGGCTTGCTCACACACCAGCGATTGAAAACTGCGGATGGTTTTGCCGCCGCGACTGAGGAATGCCGCCACCCAGTCTTTAAGCCCTTGGTGTTGATCTGGAGTGAGCAGAGTCTGACCATCGAGCCTGGCAATAAAATGGCCGTCTTTTTGCACCTCAAACTGCTCTAGCCAGGGGTGGGGGGGGCGAGACTGCTTCCAGGTATTGATCACTATAATTTTGCCCAGGTACTGGCTGGCCCCATCGCTCAGATGGTTGAGCGCTGCGATCGCCCCCTCGACATCGGGCTGAGCCTTAGCCTGGCTCGGAGCCAACTCTGCTTCCGGTGGCCCCGGCCGATCTGGTGCGATTCCTGGTGCGGTTCCTGGCGCTGTGGCCTCAACCGACAGAGACGCACTACCCAGGGTGACGCAGCCCGCCAGCAGCCGAAAGGTTGGCACTGCGTTATGGGGCGCTTCCACCAGGGTTTCCTTGAGCGCGTTAATAGCGGCCCGATACTCGGTCAAAGCCATCTGGTCTCTGATCAGCACCAGCAAAATCAACCCCTGGTCGAGCTTATAGATATAGGCCAACTGGGTGCTAAATCGAAACGTAAAGGTCTCAAATTGGGCAGGAGTCGTTTCGACCACCTGCTGAATACCCTGGGCCAGGGCATCTTGCTGCTGGGTGTTGAGGCTAATGTCTGAGCCCAAAAAGAAAGGACGATTGCGCCCGTCAATCAGAGCCATCCCAGAGATGCCGGGTAAATTCAGGACAGTCTGGATTACCTGACGTTTCATAAATCCTGCGGGGTTCCGTTCTAAATTTTGGTGTTGAGTGTCCCGAACCAAGTAATCTAGGGATGACAGACTGCGTCCAGTACCGGGCCTAGGACAATTAGTCCACCTAGGATCAGAGCGGCAGTATCAGTATAGAGTGGCCTGTATTACTATCATGGTTTGTTGGCATCCCAGGATTATCGTACGTTAGGGTTAATGCCCATGTCTGACCTTCCCTTTACCCTCGATCAGCTGCGCATTCTCAAGGCCATCGCAGCGGAGGGCAGCTTTAAACGAGCGGCAGACAGCCTATATGTCTCTCAGCCGGCAGTTAGCCTTCAGGTACAAAACCTAGAGCGCCAGCTAGATGTACCGCTGTTTGACCGGGGCGGGCGGCGAGCTCAGCTCACTGAGGCTGGGCATTTGTTGTTGAGTTACGGCGATCGCATTCTCAGCCTGTGCCAAGAGACCTGCCGTGCCATCGAAGATCTCCAAAATTTGCAGGGCGGCACCTTGATTATCGGCGCTAGCCAGACCACTGGCACCTATCTGCTGCCGCGAATGATCGGCCTATTTCGGCAAAAGTATGCGGACGTAGCGGTGCAGCTGCATGTCCACTCCACCCGTCGAACTGCCTGGAGTGTGGCCAATGGCCAAGTTGATCTAGCCATTATTGGGGGTGAAATTCCTCCCGAATTACAGGACTCTTTAGAAAGAGTGCCCTACGCCGAGGACGAACTCGCACTGATTATGCCGATGTATCATCCTCTGGCCAGTCAGGCCGTAGTACAGCGAGAAGACCTCTACAAGCTGCACTTTATTGCCCTAGACTCGCAATCTACCATTCGCAAGGTGATTGATCAGGTGCTCACCCGCTGCGGAATTGAAACCCGCCGCCTCAAGATCGAAATGGAGCTCAACTCCATCGAGGCGATCAAAACCGCAGTACAGTCAGGGCTAGGGGTGGCCTTTGTATCAAACTCTGCCATTGAAAAAGAGCTTCAGATGGGCGTACTGCACCGAGCCAAAATCGATTCGGTGGTGGTCAACCGCACCCTGTCGGTCATTTTTAACCCCAGCCGCTACCGCTCTAAGGCAGCCGCTGCGTTTACCACCGAAATTTTGCCCCAGTTTACAAACTTGCCCCTTAACTTTAAGGCCACGGGTTCAGAGAAAAATATTGCCGAGAAAAATGGCGCTAAGCCAGCCTCATCACCCCCAGAGCCCCTTAACCTCAGCGCCCCCTGAGCAATGCTCTAGGCATCTTGAACTGCCGATGGATTGCTGGGAATCGCAATCAGCCCATCTTTGTGGATATGGATCAGTTGGCGCTGGCGTAGCTTGCCCATGAGTCGGGTGACCGTGACCCGAGTCGAACCAATGGCGCTGCCAATCTGAGCGTGGGTCAGTGACCAGGGCAGGTAGTACCCTGACTCGCAGGGCTCGCCAAACTCCTCGATCAGCAGGGTGAGAAAGCCGAGGAGGCGATCGATGGTGCGCCGCTGCCCCAGGGTGCTGAGCCACAGCAGCTTGCGCTGGTGCTGATAGCGAAAGGCATCGAGCACCTCGCGTCGAAAGTGAGGCCAGTTGTCTAGGTCGTTCCAGTAGAGCCAGATCACAGTGGTCTGATCGACGTGGGCAAAACTCTGCAACATAAAGGGAGCCTGGGCCACAATCTCAAAGGGTTGTCCAGCCCCAACAAAGCCAAGAAAAGCCTCTTCACTGAGGCCCATGGATAGGGGGGAGGTCGTCTCTTCGTCGCCTGGCTCAAGCTCTAGATCTGCTTCACTGGCCTCCTGGTCACCGGCTGCTTGGGCCGAGCCCACCAACCGCACCGCGCCGCGCTCTACCAGGTAGAGCAGCCCAGAACGGGTAGGAATGCGCTCGTTTTGGTTAAATGTCCTTGTCCGGTAGTGGGCGTGGGCCCAGTCAGTAATGCGCTGCCAAGTCAAAAATGGTCGGGCGTTATCAGAGGGAAGAGATGATTGCATAGCCAGCAGCTGGATGAAACGGTACAGACCACGACCAATGGACAAGACCCGAGGCTAGGACGCGATCGCTCAGGCTACTTCCAGTGAACAGAGGTGCCAAAGCCGTCATAGGCCATCCAATACTAATACAGAGAACCCGTAATTTCCCGTAGCCCTGCTAGCGATTGTGTGCTGTCGTCGTCTGGGGAGACTATCCAACCGGTCTATCGCAGGTCTACCCTAAAACTTTGCCGGACTGTCGACGGCACCATATCCTGACTATGGCGGTTATTCTGAGGCGATCGCTGCGCTCCCGTTTTCAACGATACAAAAACCCATAAGAAAAACTGTTCATTCAATTGGCTGCTGGGGGGTGACATTCCCCCATGGTGATCCTATAATTCAAATTGTGTGAGGAGCGAACCAGAAGAGATGCCGAGACGAAACACGGCCAGTCGTCGGCATCTCTTTTGTTTTGTAGGTTCTCCCAAAGGTTTCTCATTCTTGACGCCTTTTCCCATCGGCACCACGGCCTAGAGCATCTGATGCGGGTAGGTGGCCAGAGCAGAGCAGGGCACCAGGTGCACTCGGTCTCAGTCAACTCCAGCAGGGTGCCCAGGGCGTCTCCAGAGCCGCCTTAGAGGTAATCGGTTAAGGGGCACTGCACCGCTGCCTAGCTCATCAGGCGATGGCGCATGCCGTCGGCAATTTTTTGCCCCAAATACTCAGGAATTAGGCTTTCGTTGGGGCCAAGCAGGTAAAGAATAAGTCGGGTGCGGCCTCGCCACACCAACAGATTCGCATTGACCACCAGCAGATCTTCCTGCCAGATGGCGTACATGACTTTATAAAATAACCCCGGCTGGTTGTCGGCTTCGATCAGTAGGGCCGGTAGGTGAAACACCGGATCGATGTAGAACTCAGTCTCAACTCGCTCTAGACCGGCGTCGAGATTAAATTCAACGGTTAGCATTTCCTCGACTTCAAACCGTCCAGCCAGGGTTTCTTGCAAAGCCCGACAGACATTTTCTGTCGTCTTGGGGGTAAGCGTTTTGCCACCCCGCGATACCACCAGCTTGATAAACACCAGCATGGGGGGGTGAATTTGTCCGTAGAGACTGAGGTTGTGGATGGTCAGCCCGTAGGCGGCCAGCACACCAAAAATATCGCTCAGCAAAAAGGACTGATTGCGATAGACAAAGTACAGAACGCTTTTGCTGCCCTCGGGCCGAATGTCGAGAACGGCTTTTTTTTGTTTATAGAGTTGGTAAGCCAAACGCAGATTTTGCAGCTGAATTTCGCTGCTGACAAACTGCTCATAAAACTGCGGAAAGGCTCGGTTGAAGCGTTTAAGCAGCTCAACCATAGAGGGGTTTAAGCCGGCGGCCATGGTGGGAAAGGTGGAACTCCATGGAGGTAACGTTAGCATTGACCGCATTGGGAAACCTAAGGTCAGGCATATACTTCTGTCCTAACGGTTTTAGCGATCGTTGTCGTCAGGGAAAATTCCCAAAACGAACATGAGGAGAGCTTTTGCCGGCAACTTGAGCTCTGGTTAAGACGTTTGCATCTCAACGGCGTCTTAATCCAGGATGGGATATCTGCCCCAGGGCCTGGTGCCACAGTACTCAGAACTGGCATCGACTTGAAACACCCTAAAGCAAGATACCCCCAGTTCAGCTCGGGGTCTGTAGCTTTTCCACAGGCAAAACTCTACTCCTGGGACTTGGGTGAAGCTGATCTATTATCACCCAAAAGCTTCTCAGTTCGAGGCGATCGCCCCGGCAGGGCCGTGATCCACCCCAGGTGAGAACCGCCAGCACAAATCTGAAGTTAGCCAGAGGCAGGGGGTTTTTATGGGGATATACTATAGAGAAATATAGTTCAGATCTAAGCTTAGCCCTAGCTACCGCAGACTGTTCGCGGATTGCAGCACGCTAGCTTAACCCCCTGAACGTCGTGCCACTTCGTTATCAGACAGGGCCTGCATGGGTTTTTGGAAAAGTCTTTTCATCGGATCCGATGGCATCTCATCTGGGGAGGCAATGTCGGGTGGTACTGTTTTAGAGGCCCTACCGGAGCAAGGTGAGGGGGCAACCATCGTGTTTAGCACCGATCGCGACCTCGACCTCTACGAGCTAGAAGAGCTCTGCAATGCTGTGGGCTGGGCAAGGCGACCCATCCGCAAAGTCAAAAAGGCGATTCAGCACAGCTATCTGGTCGTCACTATGTGGGAGCAGCGGGGCGCTCGTCGTCGTCTGGTGGGTTTTTCTCGGGCGACCTCTGACCATGCCTTTAACGCCACCATTTGGGATGTGGTGGTGCACCCCGATTTTCAGGGCCGGGGCTTGGGCAAAGAGCTCATGCGCCAGCTCATTAAAAAGCTGCGCAGCGAAGACATTAGCAATGTCACGCTGTTTGCCGACCCTCAGGTGGTGGAGTTTTACAAGGGGTTAGGGTTTATGCCTGACCCTGAGGGCATTAAGGGCATGTTTTGGTACCCAGACTAGCGCGATGGCTACCAGCGCTAGGGCACAATCCAAGGCTGATTTTGGGCAGGCAGGCCTGGGGTAGCTCAGCTCAGGGAAGACAGCCCCAGGAAATCTGGGTTTAGAACTTGCGTCTGCCCTTACAGCGGACGCGGGCGCTCTACTTTGCGCCCATCCCAAGACAGCTCTAGAGCCTTGCGAAAATCATCCATGGCCAGGGTGGCACTGTGTCCTAGGCGAATGCTGGTGTGGCCTCGACCAATGTAGGCTTCGGCTAGGGCGGGGCTGAGGTCAATGGCCCGGTTGAAGTTGTGAAAGGCCAGATCCCACTCGTCGAGAAAATAGAGGGCATAGCCGCGATCGCAGTGGGCGAGGGCATCTTCGGGGTTGAGGGCGAGGGCGCGGTCAAAGTCGGCAATTGCCGCCCGGTAGTCTTCTTGACGGCTCAACACCCGCCCCCGGTTGGCCAAAATGCGGCCGCTGCTGGGGTTAAATCGCAGGGCCAGGGTGTAGTCAGCGATCGCACCTTCCTGATCGCCCACTTGGGCCCGCAGCAGCCCTCGACTGTCGTAGAGATCGGCCAGGCGAAAGCGCAGGTTGAGCGGCGTATCTTCGCTGAGGGTGGCATCGGGGCTGTCGAGGGCCAGCCCCACCAGAGTCTGATTGTAGGATCGATCTTGCAGGGCCGGGTTGAGCTCTAGCACGGTGGTGTAGTCGTCAATCGCTCCCTGAAAGTCGCCCAGCTCGTGGCGCAGCATACCGCGATTAATATAGGCCTCAGCGTAGTCGGGCTGGCAGATCAGAGCCTGGTTGATATCGAGGGTGGCCTGGTAGTAGTTGCGCAGCTGAAAGTAAGCTACCGCTCGGTAGTTGCAGGCCTCGGCATGGTGGGGATGACCCTGCAACAGTTGGGTAAAGTCGGCGATGGCAAACTGGTAGGCTTCCCGGCGATGCTCGGCCAAAACAGCATGGGCTCCCTGTTTTAGGTAGGCCAGCCCGCGCCACAGCAAAACCTTGGCAAAGCTGGGCTGAGCAGTCAGCGCCACCGAAAAATCGGCGATCGCACCACCATAGTCTTCTAGGTCAAGCCTGATCCGACCGCGGTTGCCGTAGGCCTTAGGCGCATGGGGAGCTAAGGCAATAGCCCGGTTGAGATCGCCCAGGGCTGCCGTTAGCTGCCCCAGCGTTCGAGCTAGACTGCCTCGATTGATGTAGGCGTTGACAAAGGCTGAATCGAGGTCTATTGCCGTTGAAAAGTCATCAAAGGCCGCGCTCAGGTTGCCGAGGTCGCGGTGGGCACAGCCACGGTTGTAAAATGCTTTGGCGCAGGTTGGATCGAGGGCGATCGCCCGAGAAAACTGCTCCGCCGCCGCCTGAAAGTAGCCCAGACGAGCTTGCTCAATGCCCGACCTCAGCAGGTCACCCAGTTGAAAACTTTCAATTGTCATTGGTTTGCGGGGGAAACCATACAGGACACTGCTTGCGCAGGAACTAGTTGTACAGCAACTAGGCACTGGTAACACTCACGTCAATCGCCGGTGCTTTTAACCCCAAAGTTCTACTATTATGCACGATTTATTTTTCCTTAGTCGCAGGCCAGGGCTAGGGGCAATCGGGCAGCCATCTAGGACCCCAGGGGCAACAGACTCCCGATCACCTCTGGCGTAGGGCCTGCACTGTCGCGGTCACCGCGTCCACTACCTGATCGATCTCAGTCTCGGTGGTGAAGCGCCCCAGTCCAAAGCGCAGCGAGGCATAGGCTAGCTCGTCTGATCGACCCAGCGCCTTGAGCACAAAGGATGGTGCAGTGCTAGCCGCGCTACAAGCCGACCCCGACGAAAGGGCCACCGTGCTCCGCAGCCCCAGCAGCAACGCCTGACCATCGACGCCTTCGACGCTGAGATTGAGGTTGCCGGGTAAGCGCTGGGTGGGGTGGCCATTGAGGTGCAAGCCGCCCAGGGGGTGCAAACCCTGCCACAGCCGCTGTCGGAGGGCTGTCAGGCGATCGCCCTCCGCTGTCATTTCCCCTAGGCCCAGATCTACTGCCTTGGCAAAGCCGACGATCTGCGGCGGATACAGGGTGCCCGATCGCAGCCCCCGCTCTTGCCCACCGCCGTGGATCTGAGCCGCCAATGGTACCCTTGGTCGGCGTCGCACGTAGAGCGCCCCAATGCCCTTGGGGCCATAGACCTTGTGGGCGGTCAGCGACAGCAGATCGATCGGCATGGCCTCGACATCGAGGAGTATTTTGCCGATCGCCTGGGCGGCGTCGCTGTGAAAAAAGACTCTGCGATCGCGGCATCGTGCCCCGATCTCGGCTAGGGGTTGCAGCACACCAATTTCATTGTTAGCTGCCATTACCGACACCAGCACGGTATCGTCACGAAAGGCTTTTTCTAGCTGATCTAGATCGATGAGGCCATCGGGCTGCACCGGCAGATAGGTGACCTCAAACCCCAGCGACTCTAGATACCGGCAGGGGGCGAGCACGGCGCTGTGCTCAGTCTGCACCGTGATCAGGTGCCGCCCCCGGCTAAAACAAGCTTCGGCAACGCCCTTAATCGCCAGGTTGTTGGCCTCGGTGGCCCCGCTGGTAAAGATAATCTCTTCAGGGCTGGCGTTGATGGCGGCGGCCAGGGCTGCTCGCGACTGGGTCACCGCCGCCTCGGCCTCCCAGCCGTAGGCGTGGGTAAGGCTGCCAGGGTTGCCAAAGTGGTCGGTGAAAAAGGGCACCATCGCCTCGACCACCCGTGGGTCGACTGGGGTGGTGGCCTGGCAGTCTAGATAAATTGGCCGGTATCCCATGCCCTGTGCCTCTCCCCAGTCACTTGTTTTTTAATCTGGCTGGGCTGCGCCGGTTGCTGCCCATGGCCTAACCGATTCTACAGGCAGTACCGCAGAGAACTTTATAGCTCACCCCTAAACACTCGATACTGATTGCGGCCATCGGCTTTGGCTGCGTAGAGAGCCTGGTCGGCGGCCTGGAGCAGACTCTCTGGCAAGCGTACTGGGGTGGGTATCGCCGTCGCGATGCCAAAGCTGAGGGTCAATATCGGCCCACTGGGGCTCGCTCCGTGGGGGATGGCAAAGCGGCTGAGCTGATGCTGCACCATCTGCACGACGCGAATAGCTCCAGCTTCGTCGGTGTTGGGCAGTACCAAGGCAAACTCTTCGCCGCCGTAGCGAGCGGCCAAGTCAGCGGGGCGACGCACCCCTGCGCGAATGGCGCTGGCAATCTGAGCCAGGCACTGATCGCCAGCGGCGTGGCCGTAGGTATCGTTGTAGGGCTTAAAAAAATCAACATCAGCCAAAAGCACGCTGAGGGGCTGGCGCTGCCGGGCTAGTCGCTGCCACTCCTGAGCGAGATAGTTATCAAGCCAGCGACGGTTGGCCAACTGGGTCAGGCTGTCTATTTTGGCGATGCGGTCTAGCTCCTGGTTGACAGCTTGCAGCTGACGGTAGAGCTCGGCCTGGTGTAAGGCTGTGGTGAGCTGATCGGCAAAGTGTTGCAGCATGTTGGCCTCAAAGGGCTGCCATCGGCGGTGTGCGCCACAGGCATGCACCACCAAAATGCCCCACACTGGTGGCTCATCAGTCCCGAAGGGATGCACAATGGGGGCCACTAGGGCCGACTTGACCTGCAAACCGGCTAAAAAGGTGGCGATCGTCGGGGGCCACATGTCAGCAGCAATGCTGTTGAGGATGAGCGGCTGCCCGGCCCGAAGCTGCTGTAGGTAGCGGTCTGGCAGTGGCCCAGGGGGAATGCTGGTCTCGACAATAGAGCTATAGCCTGCCCCAGTCGCCTGCTGCACAATACGCCGATCGCCGTTGGATAAAATTTGAAAGATCACAGCGCGATCGGCCTTAAAGACCGTTTTAATACCTGCGACAGTGGCGTTTAGGATGGTGTTTAAATCTAGACTTTCACGCACTCGCGCCGTGAGGGTGCGCAGCAGTTGTTCTTGATCGACCCGGTTGCTCAGGGTCACTTCGGCATTCTGAAGATCGAGCTGGAGCTGTTTGCGATCGGTGCAGTCTTCGGCCCAGCCTACCAGGTAGCGGATCTGCTGGTGGTCATCTTCGACGGGTCGCACCTGGGCCTGAATCCAACGCACCTCGCCGTCGGGGCGCACAATGCGATATTGGCGCTGCACTGGCTGCCCGTCAAACTGCTGCGTCACAGAGCTTTGCACCGCAGCTAGATCGTCAGGATGGATGTGCTCAAGCCATCGACCCGGATCGTCGTAGAGAGCCGATCGAGACTCGCCCCAGATGCGATCGTAGGCCGCACTGATATAGAGAAACTGCCCTGAAACAGCGTCGCGAACGAAAAGGATTTGCTCGACATGCTCGGTAAACAGCTGAACCAGTGGTGCCGGCTGATGGTCGGTCGGCCTCTGGGCTACCTGCCGCCTCAGCTCTAGTATCTGGGCTTGCAGCTCATTTTGATAAACCCCCTGGCCCAGCTGACGGGCCACATGCTGGAGCAAACTCAGGTTTGAGCGGTGCCATGGGCGCGGGCTGCCGCAGTGGTGGGCGATCAGCAGTGCCCAGAGATTGGCACCAGAGAAAACTGGCACGACGAGATTGGCCTGCACCTGGAGCCGAGTGAGCAGGTCGGCGTAGCAGGGTTCTAGATCGCTCTGTCCAACGTCTGCGATCATGCCCACGTGCCCTTGTCGATAGCGATCGCCCCAACCGCCAGCAAAGCAGGGATCGTAGATCAGCTCACCTCGCAGGAGTTGCCATGGAGCCCCTACCGACTCGGCAGCAATCACCCCGTCGTCGTTAGGCAAAAAGCGGTAAATTACCACCCGATCGGTTTTGAGCAGGTGCCGTAGGGTATCAACGACTCGCTGTAGAAAGGTCTCCAAGTCTTGGGCAAGAGCCGCCGCATCGCAGACTGCGGCTACCGCCTCTAAGATCTGCGTCTGACTGATGTCTGGTTGTGGAGAGGATTTACGCGTCATACCTCAGACAGCTATAGAGATATGTGTTGGTACTAGCTTTATTGACAAAGCTGTGTCAGCCCTCACGGCGGAGGCATGCCTCAACTCGTTATTTGTCTGGAGCCAGACTTAGAGACAAAAACACACAGAAGAGACGTACAAGCTGCCAGAGAGCACTTAATGCTTACACTGCACACCAATTATCAACTAATGTAAACCCCCCTACAGCCTAAAAGATAGTAGCCTTAGAAAGCTGAGTGAGGCCACGGAACTCGGCCAAGATAGCCCCGTGACAGTTCTGACCTCCGGGACATGGTCGCTTAGCCCTGCCACTGGCGCATCTATAAACTGGCGCATCTATAAAGATGACTACAAAACGCCGTTGGGATGAGCTGCCCCAAGGGCCAAACTAAGACTTGTCGATTTTATCTGTTACGATGTAGTTTCGTCGGCCATCCGGTCTGTGCTGACCAACGGAATTTGCTTACCAGCCATTCTTTTGAAACCATTCACTGCTCTTAGACTGGGCCCAGGTACTTGATTTGGGGTAGGGGCACCACTCGGAGCTACAACTTCATGACATTTGATCAACTCGGTCTCACGGCCGGTTTACTTCGCGCTGTTTCTGACCAGGGCTACACTGAGCCTACGCCCATTCAGGCGCAGGCGATCCCTGCGATTCTTCAGGGTCAAGATATTTTGGCTAGCGCCCAGACGGGCACCGGTAAAACCGCTGGCTTTACCCTGCCCCTGCTCCAGCGGTTGGCAGAGACTAAAACCACGGGCAAGCGTATTCCTCGTGCCCTAGTGCTCACCCCCACCCGCGAGCTGGCGGCTCAGGTGGGCGAGAGTGTGATCACCTATGGCAAGCACATGCCTTTTCGCGCGGCGATGGTCTACGGCGGCGTCAGCTTTGGCGGTCAGGCTCGTCAACTGCGCCAGGGTGTCGATATTCTCATTGCTACGCCGGGGCGACTGCTCGACCACGTTAGCCAGGGCACCGTTGACCTGAGCGCCGTTGAGATTTTGGTGCTCGATGAGTGCGATCGCATGCTCGACATGGGCTTCATCCACGACATCCGCAAAATCATGGGCCGTCTACCCGACGAGCGCCAGACCTTGATGTTCTCGGCCACCTTCTCCAAGCCCATTCAGCAGTTGGCCCACACCCTGCTAAAGTCGCCCGTGCAGATCGAGGTGGCCCCCCGCAACACCACCGCCGAGCGGGTAGAGCAGGTGGTGCACCCCGTTGATCGCCACCGCAAGCGGGAATTGCTGTCCCACATCATTGGCTTTCACAACTGGCAGCAGGTGCTGGTGTTTACCCGCACCAAGCACGGCGCTAACCGCCTAGCTGAGCAATTGGCCAAGGATGGCCTCAAAACTGCCGCCATCCACGGCAACAAGACCCAGGCTGCTCGCGCCCGTGCCCTCAAAGACTTCAAACAGGGCCGCGTGCGGGTGCTGGTGGCCACCGATGTCGCCTCCCGAGGCATTGACATTGATCAACTGCCCTACGTAGTCAACTTTGAGCTGCCCAATGTGCCCGAAGACTACGTACACCGCATTGGCCGCACCGGTCGCGCCGGCAATGAAGGCCGCGCCATCTCGCTGATTAGCGACGACGAGCTGCCACTGCTCATCAGCATTGAACGGATGCTGAAGCAACCGATCACCCAGGATGTAGTAGCGGGCTACGAGCCCTCTTTTTCGTCCGATACCACGAGAGTGCGAACCGTCGGCGCACCTACCAAAGCCCGCCGTCAACGCCCCCGACGACGCACTGGTGATAGCCCTCGGGCTCCCCGTCGGGCCGAAGCCCGAGGCTAGATTGAGTCTGGTGCGCCAGGCATGAGTTTTCAGCTTGTGTCAGCCAAGGGGTAAGCGGTCTCCCAAATAATCTCCGTAGATGAGAGGCTGCACTCTCCCTGCTTACAGTCTTCTGAAAACGCTTTAAGGTCGCCGGGTTCTGTCAGAACCCGGCGATTCTCTTTTAGATCTATAACGAGCAGAGGCGACCCGGTGAATTGGCACTGGTCTGCTAACAGGTGGTAGATGGCTGAAGCCTTGCCTAGCAAGCACGTTCAGAGGTTTAGGGCTAATTGTCTACAGCCCTTGTTCAGCAGGGGTTGTAGATAGCTATCTCCTCTTAAGAGACCAGTGCCGGAGCGCTGCTGGGGCGTTTCTACTCTCTGTCTGGAAACGATTAAAAGCAGCTGCTAATGGACGGCGACTTCCCTGGGATTGTACTCAAGCTCGACGCGATCGCTGTAATCTATTCTGGATATTTTGGGCGCAATAATTTCAACGGTAGATGGAGCCTGAAAATTTCGTTTTTTGGTCTCTGGGTGAGGATAATATATCCAGCTGTTGTAGGTTGAGCCTTGAAATAAAACTCGGCAGCGAGAGAATGAGAAGTCTTCGGGAGGGTGGCGATCGGTCCACTCGACCTGGTGAAAGGTGAGTTCAGGATTGGTGAGTTGAAAGGTGCTGGGACTAATGGAAATGTTGAGGGTTCCTGTAAAGTAGCCTGACAGATCTAAGCCTAAAGCCTTGAAGAAAGGCGTTTGCATTGCAATGGTGCTAGCCGAATACGGGCTATCTAAAGCAGTCCCAGAGGCTACCCCGTGACCGCGCTCTACGGTGCCGGTAACCTTCTGCCAAGTGCGATCGGTCATCTTGAAGAACAGGTTGGAGAACTTGCTGCAGCTAGGGTTTACCAGAGATATAGTGATTATCTCAAAGTTTTTGAGCGATCGCCCATGGGTGCGATCGCACCACAGCGGCGCAAAGGTAGATTTGGCCCGATGGCAACGTGTTGCTTACCCTCTTAACCCACGGTTGAGGCCGAAAGATGCCCCTCTGAATCAACAGTGCCATAATGTTTGCAGGTATAACAAGCCACGACCATGGAAGCCGTTTCTATCCTATTAAGCTGACATGAGAATGAGTAGCCCTAAGTGAGGTGAGGCGATCACAGAGCCCAACAAAATTGATTTTCGTATTGGCCTTCACCTTTTATGCCCAACCTACTACCTACTAATTTCTTATCATTTAAAGTAGATTTTCGTTTTTGTTCGAGTCAACTCTTTTCCTTAGAAAATATCAGCTAAATAATGACAAGAAATTGTGCTTATTGTGGAGAAAAGAGAAAGAAGCTTACCAAGGAACACATATGGCCAAAGTGCCTTATCAAAAAAACTCCATCCTATGTTGCAAGATACTCTGAAAAAGCCAAGAAGGTGTTTCCTGGAGAACTGATGATATCTGATGTTTGCACCTTCTGCAATAATGGAGGATTGTCCTTACTTGACAACTATATCTGCAAGCTGTACGACACATATTTTTGTCACTTTCCGGACAAAAATGAAATCATAAAATTCAACTATGATTGGAGACTCTTGGCGCGTTGGCTCTTAAAGATTTCCTATAATTCTTCTCGATGTTCTGGCGATCAAGATGAGGTTCTGCAAAAATTTTCTGGAGTAATTTTAGGGGTCAATCAAGAGCCAATTGATATAGCTATTTTTGTAGATATAACTGAGCCATCGCCTGAACATGAAGGCAATATAGATCAAGGCAAAATATTAAGTCAGCTTTTTCCTGCAATGTTACGCTGTGGCCGTATAAATATACCGAGATTACTGCTTAAAAGCTATATTGTTAGATTTGTGTTCATCAATGCTTTCTCTTTTTATCTTGTTATACCAAAGCAACCTAACACCGATCCGGACTTTGAAGAGCTAGCAAAGATATTGTCTTTTCTGTCGTTGATAAGATATCTTAATCCAGAAGAATCGGTAATTATATTAAGCTCTACAGGTATTAATACAAGAGCCATGGCGACTACACATTTTATTGATAAGAAAGTTCTATATCAAAATTTCATTCGCGATCAAGGCCTATAATTTAGCAGAAAAACGCAGGCTGAACGGCACTTTGGCATGACTAAAAAACTTTTTTTGGAGCTTTGAAACGTTAGGTTGAACCTTGTTTTACCCAGACTATTACTCATCTAAAACGGGCTCTAGCCAAGAAGTTAGGTAAAGTATTTTGTCCCAATAGACCACTCTTGACGGTCTACATCTTCTATGTTGCCTTGCATGAGTGGGCACAGCATACCAATAGCTAGTGCCTCATACCAAATTAACGTTTTGATTAAGGATCTATTGTAATAAGGCTTTTCAACTACTTTCCAGAAAACGATAATTTCGTATTCGACACGACTTGGATCATAGTGTATGGGAAATCCTGTCTCTCGAGAATAAATTTCTAAGATTTTTGGAATTTTATGATGCTTTGGGTTAAGAATTCTTGTCCTTAGATTTTCTGACATCCCTACATATAAAGGGGGTTTTTCCTCTTCATGAGCTACAACATATATTCCAGGCTCATTAGGAATATTGTATTCTAAATTTTGCCAGCATGAATTTTCCCATCCTCTAAGATAATATAATTTCTTCCAATCTAATTTTTTCATCGCGTCATCAAGTTCACCATTTTCATCTAGATCAATGGCGTCTAATTTCTCTGTATTTGGTCCGAATAGCCACTGAATAGGCCATTGAAAAGTGGGTTCCATAGCATCGTTGAGACTATTGTTTAGTTGACTTCTTAAGAAAATGAAGAGTAAGCATATCTTTTCTTTTTTAAGTAGGAGTCTAACTTAGACCCCCACCTTCACCACCCATATGATGGGCAAACGGTGCCAACTCGTGCCCACTATATCCCTAAGTATTGGCATGCCTTCTAATTAAGGCAGTGTTACCCTGTTAACATTAGCTCTATTCCTCCTCATTACCATCTGGAACATAACGTAAGAAGTCCCCAGGCTGGGCATTAAAGGCCTTACAGATCGCATCCTGGGTTTCCTTAGAGGGAAAAGCATTTGGGTTGTTATAGAGCCGATAAACAGTTGGCTGCGACAAACCTGTGATCTTCCAGAACTCATAAGCATTCTTGCAGCCCTGAGCCTTTGCAAATTCGGCGATGGTGTTGACTATGCCCATGCCATGAAAGTATCACCCTCACGGAGCAGATACTTTCACTGGATGATTGCTATCGTGCGATGATAGTGGTGGCGTGGTGGTTCGCTATCTGGTGTACCGCCCTTGCCAAACTTAAAGCCCAGTCCTTCGGCCTCGAAAACTTCAGGACTGGGCAACTCACTATGGAGCTAAAACCCATGATGCCAGAGACAAGACAAAGCGATCGCCTACTTATCCCAGATCTAGCCGCCTTTCTGCCCGGCCCCGCCCCTCAGCAGCCCCTGATCGATCTGCGAGACCAGCCCTTACCCGACATTTTGCGACTGCTCGCGATCGGATCTCCCCCTGTGGTCAACGGTTGTGTGATTACCCTGTATCGCATGGGCTATGCCCGCCCCGAAGAGTGGTCGCGATCGTTGCCCACCGTAAACCCCAACGAAGTCATGCGCATACTAACCAAACGCATGACCCTGTTCGAGCAAGAGTGAGAATGGCCGAGGTCTAGCCTGCAAATGCTAAAAGATCTCAGGATTCTTCAAGAATCCTGGGATCTAGCTACTGCCTATCTGACTACGGCTAAGTCAGTGCCACCAAAAAACCTGGGTAGGCTCTGTTTCCTGGCCTCCGGCTACACTAATAGCAAGAAGCACTCCACCTTACCCAGCCCCACCCACTGACAAACCTTGAGAAAGCATAGACAATGACCGAAATCATTTTTCTTGTAGAAGAAGATCCTGAAGGCGGCTATAGTGCTCAGGCTTTAGGTGAGTCTATATTTACCCAGGCCGAAGATCTCATAGAACTGCGGGCAATGGTAAGAGATGCCGTGCAGTGCCACTTTGACGAAGGCGTTCGGCCTAAACTAATTCGCTTGCACATTGTCAAAGAAGAAGTCATTGCCTCATGAGACTGCCCCGAGACTTGACCGGGCAGCAACTTGCCAAGGCCCTGGCAAAGCTCGGTTACCGTATCGATCGCCAAACCGGTAGTCATCTGCGCCTGACTACTGAGGAAAACGGAGTGCACCACATCACGGTACCCAACCATAGCCCGATCAAAATTGGTACGCTCAACGCCATCCTGAGAGATGTTGCAGAACACTTTGATACCAGCCGCGAAGAGGTGATTGATCAGCTTTTTTCAAAGTGAAATTCCTCATAAAAAAGAGATCCCAGGGTTCTTCAAGAACCCTGGGATCTAGCTACAGAAGGAGTGTTCTACCGCTCCGTTAATTTGGTCAGAAGCGTATTAGACCGCTCCACAAAGGTCTTCATGCCATCGGCATCAAAGCCCTTTTGAGCCATCAGCGCCGTGTCGTAGATCTGGTTACAGATCATCGTCGCCATATCGCCAGCGGGTGAGCTGCCGCCGTCGGCCCCAATGATCGTGCTCTGACTCAGACCCAACAGGTTTTGAATCAGCGGGTGGGCCGTGTTCACCATCAGCACGTGGTCATCGGGGAACGTCATCTCCTGCTGCTGAATCATTGCCATGGTTTCCTGCATGCGGCGGGCTTCTTCGGGCAGCAGCACCATGGCCGGGGGCGCGCCCTCGCCCTTGAGCGCCTGGGGTTTGACGTTGACGCGGGGGCGGGCGATCGCCTGCTCAAACATCTCCTTGATCTGGTCGTCGCGGGTTTTGTTGGTGGCGGGGTCGACGATTTCGCTCTGCTGCTCTTTGTCCAGCAGGGTGTCGTCGAGGTCGGCATCCACCCGCACAAACTTAACGTCCGAATACTCCCGCTCTAGGGTGGGAATGAAGTGGGTATCGATGAACGAATCCATGGACAGCACTTCGAGGCCCTGGCTCTTAAACAGCTCGATGTAGGTGGCCTGGGAGACTTCGTCAGTGGCGTAGAAAACACGGTTTTCGTGCTTGTCTTTGTTGCGCTCCAGGTACTCACTCAGGGTGGTGTAGAAATTGCCCTTGGCGTCGGTGGCGGGCTTGGCGGCGTCAGACACTTCCGACCAGGCGTCGCCTTCGTCGGTTTGCACTTCCACTTTGGGCGCTTCCGCTGCGCCCAGCTTAGCGGTGGTGCGGAAGATCAGGATGTCTTTGACCTGCTCTTTGAACTTATCGTCGTTGAGAGAGCCAAACTTGACGAAGTTGCCCAGATCTTGCCAGCTGGCGATGTACTTGGCAGGGTCGTCGCGATACAGCGCTTTGAGGCTGTCGCCGACTTTCTTGGCGATATAGTCGGCGATGCGGCGCACGGTGCGATCGCCCTGCAAAAAGCTCCGGCTGACGTTCAGCGGAATGTCGGTGCTGTCGATCACGCCGCGCAGGGGCAGCAGAAAGCGGGGCACCACCTCTTCGCAGTTGTCGGTGACGAAGACCTGGTTGCAGTAGAGCTTAATGCTGCTCTTAGTGATGTCGATGTCGGGCTTGAGCTTGGGGAAGTAGAGAATGCCGTTGACCACAAAGGGGTAGTCGGTATTCAGGTGAATCCACAGCAGCGGGTCTTCCTGGAAGGGATACAGGTAGCGGTAGAACTCTAGATAGTCTTCGTCGGTGAGGCTGCTGGGCGACTGCTTCCAGGGGGCTTCGTGCTTGTTGATCACCTCGCCGTCGATCTTGATCGGCACCGGCATGAAGTCGCAGTAGGTTTTGATCAACTGCCGAATGCGGGCCGGTTCCAGGTATTCTTCTTCGCCCTCCATCAGGGTGAGGGTGATGGTGGTGCCGACGGTGCTGCGCTCCGAGGCGCTCAGCTCAAACTGGGTCGAGCCGTCGCAGCTCCAGTGCACCGCTTCGGCCCCCTCTTTATAGGAGAGGGTGTCGATCTCAACGATGCTGGCCACCATGAACGATGAGTAAAAGCCCAAACCAAAGTGGCCGATGATCGGGTCGGCGGCAGCGCTGTCTTTGTACTTAGTGATAAATTCTTCGGCGCTAGAGAAGGCCACCTGGTTGATGTACTGCTTCACCTCGTCAGCGGTCATGCCGATGCCGGTGTCGGCAATGCTGAGGGTTTTCTTGTCTTTGTCGAACTTGATTTCGATTTCGGGGTTACTGGTATCGCCGGAGTATTCGCCCGATCGCGCCACCATGGAGAGCTTTTTGATAGCGTCAACGGCGTTGGAGACCAGCTCGCGCAGAAAGATCTCGTGCTCAGAGTAGAGCGCTTTTTTAATGATTGGAAAAATATTCTCGGTATGGATCGAGATATTGCCCTGTTCCAGAATCGTCGTCATGGCGGTGCAGTGGTGATTCAGCTAGTGATTTTATGCAATTCTCAACGCAGAAGGCGAAATCCACAAGCGGCGATTTCTGTACCGACAGGTTCGGTTGACCCTACTGCCTGGGTAGGCAAGTGATCAAGTTTGGACTGCTACCCACTGCTTAGCAGTCGCGTCACATTAGGGTGAGGCACTGCCGATTGCCCTGCTGCCATGCCGCAGTGGCACAACTGACCTTAACACCTCAGGGAAGGTGTTAAGTGTAATTCTAGATGCCCCCGCACTGCCAAATTTGGCTATTTAAATTGTTAAAATAATGAAGTCGAATAGGCGTAATGAAGATTATTTTTTACAGTTTAAACATCTGTTTTAGGCCGGGTTTAGTCGCGTTAGACATTCGCTATTCTTAGGGCTTATGGCCTAGATAATTGGGAGGCCATAAGAACTTTGTCGAGATAATTTTTATGACATTTGAATGATTGCCTGAGTGCAGGAACGGGCCGAACAGGTTGAGAAATGTAATGGTATATGCTTTTAAGGCTCAAGCAATATTCACTTGAAGATGTTTATCGGTGTAGGCAGGTTAAGTTCTTTTGTTGATGGGGGTTTTACCCACGCCTGGGAACCCTAGGTCTATAAGATGGCTACGTTCGACTGGCCAAAGGGTAAGCATTGCCTAAAATTTGTGCATTAAGAGTGCAGAATGTAGATGATTAGGCGAAGACTGGTAGAGCCCCTACCCATAATCGGTTTGAACAATTAGGGATGATGAACAACACTTTAGATGGTCGATCGCCCCAGTCTCGATCACTCGTTAACCGCCAGAGTCTCCTGGGATTAATTGTCCTACTGATGTTGGGCGTTTTGGGTAACTATTTTCGCTGGTCATTCTTTTTTCACATTGACTTTCTCTTTGGCACGATCGCCGTGTGGATTGTGCTTAGCTTTTATGGGGTACGGTGGGGTGCAGCGGCGGCGATCGTGTCTGCTAGTGTTACTTACTTTCTCTGGAACCATGCCTACGCCATTGTGATCTTTGCTGCCGAGTTTTTGTTTGTGGCGGGCTTTTATGCTCGTCATCATCGACGCAACCTGGTGTTGATTAATGCCCTTTACTGGGTGCTGATCGGCATGCCGCTAGGGTGGCTGTTTTACCAGCAGATGCTGGGGGTAGACCCCAATCAAACCCAGATCATCATGCTTAAGCAGGGGGTCAACGGCATCTTTAATGCGTTGGTGGCCAGCCTGCTGATCGCCTATACGCCCATCTACCGCTGGTTGGGGCGGCCCCAGGCCGCCAGTGCACTGTCGCTACAGCAGACGTTGTTTAACCTGCTGGTGGCAGCGGCCTTTTTCCCCACGCTGATTTTGATGGCCCAGGCCAGCCATGGGGTAGTGGCCGATATCGTTACCGAGGAGCAAGTTCACCTCAACCTATTTTCTCAGCCCCTGGCTACCCGTCTGGAGATCTGGTATGCCCGCCATGGGCGAGCCATAGAAACTCTGGCGACGATTGCAGCGAATACAGGCTCTCCGCTGTCTATCCAAAACCAGACTCAGCTGCAGGCCCAGATCGCCACTATTCAAGCGCTGACTCCTGATTTTCAGCATTTGGCAGTGACCAACGGTGCCAACGAGATCGTCGCCCAGGCCGCCAGTGGCCATGGAGCCGATCATCCTTTTCAACTGCCCTTAGCCAATGCTGCTGACAGTTTCAATCCTTCGGTATCGCGCGATCGCTTAGGGGATGCTACCCAGGCAGGCAGCAGCATTCTGCTGAGCCAGCCCATTCTCAGCCAGGGTCAAATGCTGGGCCGAGTATGGGGTGAAATCGATCTGGTTCCGTTACAGAGGCTGCTCACTGACACTGCCACAGCACTCAACTTTCGGGTGACTCTAATTGACCAAAACCACCAGGTGGTGATCAGTACTGATCCAGAGCGAGCCGTGAACACAGCCTTTGACCTGCGCCAAACCGGTCAGATGGTGCCTTTGGGCGAAACCTCTTACCACTGGCTGCCGAGCACCGGTAGCCCTGTGTACGCCGTGCGCTGGCGCAATTCACGCTTTGTGCAAGAGTTGCCCCTGTCTGCTATCCCAGAGTGGCGGCTGGTGGTTGAGGCGGCGGCCCAGCCCCAGGTCCATAAGGTGCAGCAAGAGCACACCCGAGATTTGCTGATTTTGATGGTGGTAACCGGGCTGGCGCTGGCGATCGCCGCCTGGCTTAGCCGCCGGTTTGTCAGGCCGCTGGTAGATCTGGGGGTGATGACCACCAACCTGCCCACCCAGGTGCAAGAGCAGCAGGTTATCCAATGGCCCAGTAGCCCGGTGCTGGAGCTGCGATCGCTGGTGCAAAACTTTCAGCAGATGGCCACCATCCTGACCCAAAAGTTTCAAGAACTCCAGCAGGCCAAGCAAAAGGCTGAGGTGGCCAACCAGGCTAAGAGTGATTTTTTGGCCAACATGAGCCACGAGCTACGCACGCCCCTCAGCGCCATCTTGGGCTTTACCGAACTGCTGCGTCGCGACCCGACCCTGGTGCCCCATCAGTCCGAGCTCGATCTGATCAAAAGCAGCGGCGAGCACCTGCTAGAGCTGATTAACGATGTGCTCGACTTGGCCAAGATTGAGGCTGGGCGCATGACGCTCAACAAAACGGCCTTTAGCCTCTCCGACTTTTTGACTGGTCTAGAGGGACTGTTTGCGCCGCGAGCGATCGGTAAGGGGCTCAAGTTTACCGTGGAGCGAGGGGCCAGTCTGCCGCCGTTCATTCAGGCCGATGAGCGCAAGCTGCGCCAGGTGCTGATGAATCTGCTTAACAACGCGATTAAATTTACCGAGGTGGGGCATGTCACCCTGCGGGTGAGGCGGGGTGACCCTGCCGATCGGGGCCACTGGCTATGGTTTGAGGTGGTAGACTCTGGCCCCGGTATTGCCCCTGAGGAGCTAGGGCTGCTATTTCAGGCGTTTTTGCAAACCGAGGCGGGGCGGGCGAGCCATGAGGGCACTGGGCTGGGGCTGCGCATTAGCGATCAGTTTGTCAAGCTAATGGGTGGCACCATTGAGGTCAGCAGCCAGCTGGGGCAGGGGGCTACCTTTAGCGTGGTAGTGCCCGTGCAAGAGGCCACGGTTGAGCAGTTGGCTCCGCTCATCCAGGCCCGTCATGCCCTCGGGTTGGCTGCCGACCAGCCCGCCTATCGGCTGTTGGTGGTGGATGACCAGCCCAGCAATCGGCTGCTGCTGACACAGTTTTTGACCAGTCTAGGGTTTGAGGTGCGCGAAGCCTGCAATGGTCGAGAGGCGATCGCCCTGTGGCAGACCTGGCAGCCCCACCTGATCTGGATGGATATGCGCATGCCAGTGATGGATGGTTACGAGGCCACCCGCCAGATCAAGACCCAGATGCAGGGCCAGGCCACCGCCATCATTGCCCTCACCGCCAGCGTCTTTGACGAAGAAAAATCGCTGGTGCTCTCCGCCGGCTGCGACGACTTTATTCGCAAACCGTTTCAGCAATCCGTCATTGTAGACAAACTAGTGCAGCATCTGGGGGTAGAGTTTATCTATGCTGAGCCGCTGAGCCCGCCTGTAGCCCCTGTCGCGGTAGAGTTGCCAGCGGGTAGCCTAGATATGATGCCTCAGGCATGGCGCGATCGCCTACACAAGTCGGCCACCCAGGCCGACCAAACCACCCTCCTCCATCTGTTAGAGGCACTGCCGCCCGACCAAGCCGACCTTCGTCAAATTCTACAAAGCTGGGTAGTCAACTTCCAGTTTGACAAAGTTATTCTTCTCACCTGCCGCGACGATGAGTGAACGTCATGTCCCGCCACCGACGATCCTAGTGGTCGATGATATTCCCGACAATGTACATCTCTTGACGCGGGAGCTAGTAGGGCAAGGCTACGAAACCCGAGGTGTTTTGACTGGCATGATGGCCTTAACGGTCGCCCGATCTACCCCAATCGATCTGATTTTGCTCGACATCATGCTGCCCGACATGGATGGCTACACCATTTGCCAGACCCTCAAGGCAGATGCCGCCACCCGCGACATTCCCGTTATTTTTATTAGTGCCTTAGACGAGACCCTAGACAAGGTCAAAGCTTTTTCCAGTGGCGGAGTTGACTACATCACTAAGCCCTTTAAGCTGGTAGAAGTCATGGCTCGGGTAAACACCCAAATTAGCCTCCGCCAGGCTCAGCAGCAGCTGCAAAAGTTTAACCAAGATCTTGAACAGCAGGTGCTAGAGCGCACCAATGCCCTAGACGCCACCAATAAATCACTTCAGGCCGAGATGCAAGTGCGCCAGCGGGTCGAGCAAGACCTGCGCAACAGTGAAATTCGCTATCGCCTGATCACCGAAAATATGGGTGATTTGGTCTGCTTTCACAATACCCAGGGGCAGCTTTTGTACGTCAGCCCCTCGGCCCAGGCGATGTTGGGTTATTCCCCCGACGATCTGATTGGCAAACAGCTAGAAGACTTCTGCCACCCCGACGATATTCAGGGTGTTCAGCTATGCTTTCAAGCACCTGTTAAAACAACAGAGTCAATCACTAGCTGCTATCGGTTTAAGTGCCAGGACGATCACTACATCTGGGTCGAAACCGTAGCCAGACCCGTCATCAACGAGGCGAACGAGATCACTGGCATGGTGACTAGCTCCCGAGATGTGAGCCGTCGGGTTGAAATTGAGAGCAAGCTCCGCCATGATGCCTTGCACGATCCCCTCACTGACCTGCCCAACCGGGAGTGGTTAAGCAAGCGTCTAGAGCTGGAGCTGCTACAGTGCAACCGCTACGGCACCCACCAATTTGGCATGCTGATGATCGACCTAGATCGATTTAAAGCAGTTAATGACAGCCTGGGCCATTTAGTCGGCGACAAACTGCTGCAAGCGGTCGCCAATTTGTTAAATACCTGCATCCGCGATATTGATATGGTGTCGCGCTGGGGTGGCGATGAATTTGTCATTTTTCTCGATCGCATTCACGACATTAAAGAAATTATTCAGGTGGCCGATCGCATCAGAGCTGTCCTAGAAACCCCCATCACCATCGATGGCAAAATTATCTTTACCGCTGCCAGCATTGGCATTTTGATGGGCGATAGCCACTACACCACCAGCGACGAGGTGTTTAGAGATGTCGATATCGCCCTCTACCGCGCTAAAGATGCCGGACGCAACCGCTACGAAATTTTTGGCCTAGAGATGTACCAAGAGGCGATCGCCCTGCTCAACCTCGAAAACGACTTGCGCCGGGCCATTCAACAGCAGGAGTTTATCGTCTACTACCAGCCGATAGTCTCTTTGGCCGGCAAGTTGCTGCTGGGGTTTGAGGCCCTAGCCCGCTGGCAGCACCCCATGCAGGGGCTGATCATGCCCGGACACTTCATCGATCTTGCCGAAGATACTGGGCTCATCAAACCCATTGGCAGCCAAATTTTCAGGCAGGTCTGCATGGCCATTCGCCAGTGGATTGACGCCCACCACCTGGAGGCCAACCATCTGGCCAACCCATTTCAGGTGAGTGTAAATGTGTCAGGTCGGCAGTTTCGCGACCCAGAGTTTATCGCCACGGTCGATCAAGTGCTAGCTGCAACCGGCGTGCAGGGGCACTATCTCAAATTTGAGATCACCGAGCGGATCTTGTTAGAGCAGTCTGAGAGTATCGCCCATACCCTAGCCGAGATTAGACGCCGAGGTATACAGCTCAGCATTGATGACTTTGGCACCGGCTACTCTTCCCTGCGGTATCTCAGCCAATTTTCAGTGCAGACCCTCAAAATCGATCGCTCCTTTGTCAACCAGATGGGTCAAAACCAGAGGGGTATCGTGCAGGCCATCATTGACCTCGCCCACAATCTTGAGATGAACTGTATTGCCGAAGGGGTTGAAACCGACTGGCAGCTCAATCAGCTGCTTCAGCTGGGTTGTGAGGCCGCCCAGGGCTACATATTTGCCCAGCCCCTGCCGCTGGAGGCCGCTACCCAGTATTTGCAGACCCACGTGGTTAAACCAGCAGGCTAAAGTCAACCCGTTCATAGATATCCATCATCGGCAGGCGAGCATTGGTGATGGTGAGCTCTACCACCCGATCGAGGCCAGACTGGGTCGTGAGCCCCCAACGATCGGCCTCAGTTCGGTAAAACTGCTCTACCCGCGCCTCGGTCTGGTGCACAAACACATACTCTTGCAGGTAGGGAATACCTCGACAACGGCGAAACATGCCGCTGTGTTGGCCTTTGGCCAGCCTTTGACTATCGGGCAGCGTATCGACCTGGGGGGGGTGGCCGGAAGTCGGCTCTGAGAGAATTTCAAAGATTATGCAGGGGTTGATGACCTTATCTTCTCGGCCATCGTAGAGCAGCGGCGCACCAGCCACCACGATCAGGTCGGGGTAGATACCTCGATGCTCGTCGGGTAGCCACACCTGCACTCCCTTGGGCAGCACTTCGTAGAGGCTGTAGCCGCAGGTCACATCCATCAGACGCATCAGATTGCGCAAAATGCGGCTTTGGTTTACCGAGCTATCACTCATATGCCTCGTCGGCCTCGCCCCCCACCACTACATTGCGAATGCGCAGACTGGGGCCACCGCAGCCTACGGGCAGACCGTTTTGACCGCCCTTGCCGCAGCCCCCCGACTCATCCCAGTAGAAATCGTCGCCGATCGCCTCGATGTCGGCCAGGGTGCGAAACACATTGCCCGACAGGGTGACATCGCGCACCGGCTCCGCCAGCCTGCCGTTGCGAATCATCCAGGCTTCACCAGCGGTAAAGGTAAACATTTCACCGTTGGTCATGCCCTCTAGCCAGTTGCGGGCGTAGACGCCTTCTTTGATATCGGCAAACAGGTCGCCAACCGGGGTGGTGCCGCGTTCAATCCAGGTGTTGGTCATGCGTACCAGGGGTGAGTAGTGGTAGTTGAGGCAGCGGGCATTGCCGGTGGGCTGCTCGCCCAGTTTGCCTGCCGTCTCGCGGGAGTGCAGTCGCCCGACTAAGACCCCATTCTCAATCAGCTGAGTGGTGGTGGCGGGGGTGCCTTCGTCATCATAGAAGTAGCTGCCCCGGTGGCCCTGGGGGGCGGCACCATCGAAAATTTGCAGACTCTCGGGGCCAAACCGCCGCCCCATGCTCATCGACTCCAGCAGGTCGGGGTTTTCGTAGGCCATGTCGGCCTCTGACAGGTGGCCAAAGGCCTCGTGCACAAACAACCCGGTGAGAATGGGGTCGATCACCACGTCGTAGGTGCCGCCGCGCACCGGGGGCAGATCGAGGGCATCAACGGCCCGCTGGGTCGCCCCCAGCACGTGGCTGTCGAGGTTTTCTAGGTCTTCGTAGGCCTGGCGAGAGCCGGTGGTCTCGCGGCCAGTCTGTACCGTGTCGCCGTTACGGGCGGTGGCGGCAAAGCGCATTTCCATATCTGACCAGGCCTGGTCGATCAGGGTGCCTTCGGAGGTGGCCAGCAACACCCGCTGGGCCACGTCGGCGTAGCGCACAGAGGTGGTGGCAATACGGCGATCGCCCCCCTGCAACAGATCGGCGTAGTGGCTACAGAGTGCCTTTTTGCGCGCCAAAGGAATCGATCGCGGATCACTGCCGGTGAAGGGTAGACGGCGAGTCACCTGGATCACATCGATGGGGGCTAGCACGGTTTCATCGTCACCCACCAGGCGAGCTGCCTGCACCGCCGCTTCGACACAGGGAGCCAGGCTCTCTAGATCGTTAAAGCTGGCAAAGCCCCAGCCGCCTCGGTAGCAGGCCCGCACATGGCCACCGATGGCGATCGCCTCACTCAGGGTCTCGACTTTACCCCCCCGCAACAAAATATCGGTGCCCTCCGACTGCTCTAGGCGAATCGCCAGATAGTCAACCCTTGGCCCCCAGCGATCGCACAGCTCTTGCAGCCGGGTCTTTGCCTGCTCGATCGCCTCTGTCATGCTCGCGCCCCCTGCGGTTTCCCCAAATGTATCATTCAGAAGCCCCTGACCCCAGGTTAAAATCAAGGCTAAAACACAAATATGACTACAGATTTTGACTACACCCTTCCCCCCGCCGTGCGGCGAATTTCAGGCTCCTTTCGGGTAGTGGGCTGGGTCAGCTTTTGGGTGCAAATAGTGCTAGCAGCTATTTCGAGCCTGGTGCTGCTGTTTGCCAGCATTAATCTAACCGCGCGATCGGGGGCCGGGGGGGGCAACCCTGGCACTGGCGTGGGGCTATTGTTTGCTGGCCTGGGGTTGATAGCCGTTTACTTTAGCGCCTTTTGGGCCTTTCGCTATACCCGCATTGGGCGACGGCTGCGCGGCCGCGATAGCGCCAAACGGCCTAGCCCCAAAGATGCCCTCCAGGCCCTGCGTCTGGGCATTGCCGTTAGCATGGCGGGTATGCTGATTACTCTGTTTGGTAGCCAGGCCCTAATTGGCACACTGCTCGGCAAGGCTCTCGCTCAGCCCCAGGGGGGAACCGTCTTTGTGCCCGGCAACATCAATCAGTATGTCGAAGCGTTTGATATTTTTGTGGTGCAGGCCAACACCAATACTCTGCTGGCCCACTTTGTCTCGCTATCGGCGACTCTATGGTTGTTAAGAACGGTGAATCGAGCGTAGGGGAGGGGCACGATGCAAGCTGTACGGTGTAGACCCACCCCTGCCCCTCCGAGGCGGGGATTTTGAGTTTAGGCCATCACCATGCCGCCATCGACGTTAAACACCTGGCCGGTAATGTAGGCTGCGGCTGGGTCGGCGGCGAGAAACCTAACCATACCGGCAATGTCTTCGGGCTGGCCAAATCGCCCCAGGGGAATGTACTTGAGAATATCGTCGGTGTTGGGCAGATCGCCAGTCATGTCGGTGGCGATGAAGCCGGGGGCAACGGCGTTGGCGGTCACCCCCCGGCTGGCTAGCTCTTTGGCCACGGTTTTGGTAAAGCCAATCACCCCGGCTTTGGCGGCGCTGTAGTTGGCCTGGCCGGGGTTGCCCATCTGCCCTGCCACCGAGGCAATGTTAATAATACGGCCCGATCGCTGCTTGAGCATGAGCTTGGCCACAGCGCGGGTGCAGAGAAATACACCGGTCAGGTTGAGGTCGATCACCGCCTGCCAGTCTTCGGGCTTCATGCGCAGCAGCAGGGTGTCGCGGGTAATGCCAGCATTGTTGACCAAAATATCGACCCGGCCCAGTTGCTCTACGGTGCCGTTGATCAACGCATCGACTTGGTCAGCCTGAGAAACATCGGCTTGGAGTGCGATCGCATGGCCGCCCTCGGCCACAATTTGGGCCACCACTTCCTCAGCGGCGGTGCTCGACTGGGCATAGTTGACCACCACCTGGGCACCGGCAGCCGCCAGGGCGATCGCGATCGCCCGACCAATGCCTCGCGAGGCCCCTGTAACTACCGCTACCTGGCCATCTAGGGGTAGGGTTGATGCGCTCATAGGGTGACCTCGCTCGGCAGAATTTGCCCAATTTTTGTAGCACAAAATGGGGGCAGGTGGGGATGGCGGCATGTGTGGGGCAGACCAATATGTCTGCCCTAGGTAAATTGTCGATAGCATAGATGGAGCCTGTGCGCCCCTGGGGGGCGATCGCTGGGAGAAGCAAATCATGCCGTGGCCGTTTCCTGAAATGGATCCGTATTTAGAGTCACTGGAGCTTTATGACCAGCTGCTGGTGGCGACCGCCGATGCTAGGGCCACAGCTGCGCCCCCACCATCGGGTTGCGATTGAGAAGCGGGTTTACCAAGATGCGATCGCCGATCTGCAAATTGGTAAACCCGATGGCTCGGTGCTATTGGCCAACCCTAGGGCTAACCTGGAGATGTCAACCGAGGGGCCGACCCTAGCCAGCCCAGTGATGGTGCGGCTGCCAGTGCCGGAGGAGGTGCGAGAGGTGTAATGGGATAGCGAATGGTACAGATATAGAGATGGTGTGGACTTCCCACCCTACGGCTAAGGCGCTGCATTTAGGATGTTCACTGTGACTCAAACGTCTAAAAATCCTTTTGCCTCGGTCATTATTCCGGTGCTCAATGATGGGGATAAGCTAGGAAAATGTCTGCAAGCTTTAAACCTTCAAACCTACGACAGATCTAGGTTTGAAGTTATTGTGGTCGACAATGGCTCTAGCGACGTGGAAGCGGTTAGGAAGCTGGTAGAAGATTATGAAAATGTAGTTTTGGCTCACGAAGCAGTGCCAAGCTCTTACGCTGCACGCAATAAAGGCATTGCGTTGGCAAAGGGCGAGATCATTGCGTTTACAGACGCAGACTGTATCCCTCACCAAAACTGGCTAGAGCTAGGCGTTGCTCACCTATGTAAAATACCTGAATGTGGGTATGTTGTTGGCAAAGTAAACTTATTTTTTGCTCAGCCAGATCATCCTACAACCGTAGAACTCTACGAAAGTCTAACCGCTTTTCGTCAAGATCATCTGCTAAAGAATTTACATGGAGGAGCAACGGCCAACGTTTTGACATGGCGCCATATCATTGATCGTGTGGGCAATTTTGATGTCAGCCTCAAGTCTACCGGCGACATAGAATGGGGTGAGCGCATATATAAAGCGGGATTTGTTCAAACCTACGCACCCGACGTACAGGTAGATCATCCGGCACGCCGATTCTTAAATGAGCTCCAAATGCGAACAGTAAGGCTGTCTGGAGGAGTATTTGACCGGTTTGTTCAACCTAAGCGTGGGTTTATTCAGCGGCAAAAGATGTTTTTCAGACTATTGTTTGATGATCTGAATCCACCCATAGACTTTATCGTCACCGTGTTCAGGCGATCGGAAATAAAGTTTTCTCACCGATTAAAACTTATTTTTCTAGTGCTTTATGTGCGCTATCTGAGCATTTTAGAGAAAATCTGGCTCAACTTAGGGAAAAATTCTAATAGAAGCTAAGTTTCTGTCTAAAAATATTTATATTTGCTATACTCAGAGTCAGTGCCTATCTAATTTCTTTAGAGGAGGCAAGATTTAAGGATAAGAACATCAGATCAATACCCCAGACAGTTTTTTGGAGGCTGGATGCTGGACTGGTAACCGAGGATGAAGGTCTGAAAGACAATCTAAATAAGTGTTCTAGACTTCTCAGTTCAAATCGGCTGAGATCCTCGCAGGAGAAACCTTTAGTCACTCATCACTGTCTAAGAAACCAGTGTCCTTATCCATGATTTTAAAGCTCTAAAGTTTTCACAAATAATGTCCGGAAATCGAGACAAGAAAAAAGTTGAACCATGTCTACCATAGTCAAGTAGTGAGTGTTTCAAAGTCACTGATCCTGACACCAAACTGTTGTACATCGAAACCTGCACGTTGGCATGAGAGAAGATAAGTTTCTCCACTGAAAATAACAGATAGTTATCTTGGTCTTTCAAGGCTTTTAAAGATGGGAAGTCACTGAAAAAAACAATTTTGTAGAACTCTTCAAGAGGTGAGAAAAAACCAACCTCTTTCTCATCTGTCATGATATAAACAGTCCTGCCATCTTTAATCCAAGTGGCAACTCGACCCCGTATTCCTTCTGGCCGAGTTCTATAGTCAAAGTCCGGATAAATCCACCATCTTTTTTGGGCGAATTTAAGCATATCACCTCTTCTAATATGAATTGCATCAAAGTTTTTTAACTCATTAATAATAGGGTGTGCTAGAGATAAAACCTCATCACTAGGCTTCAATAGAAGATGAATTTTGTCAAGATTGTCCGAAATTTCTGGATTTAATTTTCTGGTGCTGGAGAAAATTCCTCCATCATTTCTAGATTCCCGAATGATCAGATCATGGCTCAACTTCATTAGTGCTTGCGTTGGAAAGAATTCATCTACTTTGTTTGTCGTCGGAGTAAAATCCTTAAGCTTTTGATTCCATTCCTCTTCAAATAGAAATTGAATTTCTGACTCCAGTGACGCAAAGGAGAAGTATTTAGAAGGACAAACAACTATGCTTTTCCCATTGTTGTGGATTCCAGTCAGTGTGAACTTTGGGATAATAGCAGTTCTGCCTAAAAAATTTGCTTCTGCCAACAAAGTCACTAAGTTTGCATAGTGATGACCAATACCAACCCAAATACATTGGCTGGTTTGGTATTTTAAGTGGAGTTGTTTGGGCGATTGTGCAGGCATCTCACCTTTGGCTATTCACTACCGATTTATGAATTACCGAAAATTCTTATGTATCATATCAAAAATGATGGACTAGACTGCTGGATTGTTAACCGGAGATGAAAGTCTGAATGCCAAGCTAGATAAGTACGTTAGACCTATTGGCTCAAGCCAACTGAGATCTTTGCCTAATAAGTGTTTTAGCCGTTGATTACTGCTTTAGAAGCCAGTGTCAGCTACGCTGAGTGATCTGTACACTTTCAAGGTTGAGGTTTTCGCAGTGGGATTGAGGAACTTACCCTTCCCCCACATATTTCCATTCTGCCACAAAGGCATAGTGCTGCTAGGGAGTGGCTCACCCCTGTATCTTTATAAGTGTGTGGTAAACCGTCCCACACTGGGCTGTTAGAAGATGGATGTAGCACGGGTCGCTGTACACCTCTGAAGTTAACCGCAAAATCGTCAGGAGCCCAGAGTCCGCATTGAGTAAGAACGGGTGGTGTCAGGTTACCCTTATACACGGGTGAGTGCAACCATGACTGGAGTATCACAAAAGCATTATAAGAGTGTGGATATGGAGAATTTAATTAAGCGATTATTTCCAAGGCCTTTTCTGTATTACATGGCCTACGCACGATTGATCGCTAATAAAAACTCTTTTCTTTACTCCATGGGCTGGATGCGGAGTACTTGGGAAAATAAGCCTTTAGACGCCGATGGTAATTTGGTGCCCTGGATGAATGTGCCGACTACCAGGTTGCTTGAAGAACGCCTCACCCCAGACCTGACGCTGTTTGAGTTTGGCAGCGGTTACTCCACCCTATTTTTTGCTTCCCGAGTCAAGTCGATCGCCTCGGTAGAGTTTGACAAAGATTGGTTTGATACTCTCAAGCCACAGCTTCCCGAAAATGTGACGCTCATCTTTCAAGAAAACGATGTTGACGGGAAATACTGTCGATCGATCGCCTCTACTGGCAATTTATACGATGTGGTTATAGTGGATGGCAGAGATAGGGTAAATTGTGTCAAGCAAAGCATCGCAGCCCTATCGGCTAGGGGCGTCATTTTGCTCGATGACTCACAAAGAGACTACTACCAAGAGGCGATCGCGTTTGCCAAGAGCCATGGCTTTAAAGCGCTCACCTTTGAAGGGGCAAAAGTTATCGATAAGAAAAGCTGTAGCGCCACACTTTTTTATCGACCTGGCAACTGCTTTGATATTTAATGAGCATTAAACATAAGGCGATTAACAGCATAGTTTGGTCTGCCATTCAAAACTGGGGCAGCCAGATTGGGTCATTGCTCATCTTTTTTATGCTGGCGCGGCTGTTATCGCCAGAGGCTTTTGGGTTAGTGGCCCTGGCCAATGTTTTTCTAGTCTTTATGCGGCTGTTTTTAGACCAGGGGTTTGGTCAGGCGATCATCCAACGGCAAGAGTTGGAGCCTGAGCACCTCGATACTGCTTTTTGGTTCAACCTCGCTATTGGCCTGGGTCTGACTCTGGTGGGCATCGGTATCGCTGGGCCGGTGGCTCAGCTGTTTGGGGAGCCAGCGTTGACACCGATTTTGCGGTGTTTCTCGCTTTTGTTTGTGGTGTCGGCTCTGGGGCAGCTGCAGCAATCGATCTTAGAGCGTCGATTTGAGTACAAGTTGATCGCGGCGCGATGGTTGTTTGCCACCGTTGCTGGTGGTGGTGTAGGCATTGCCATGGCCTTACAGGGGTGGGGCGTCTGGAGTTTGGTCGGTCAGCAGATGGTCTCTGAAGTTATCGGCATGTTGACGCTGTGGTTTTACAGCGATTGGCGACCGACCTTGAGGGTGTCAATGCGGCATTTTCGCGATCTGTTTGGGGTTGGCATGCACATCATGGGGGTTAATTACCTGAATTTTTTCAGCACCCGTGCCAACGATTTTTTGGTGGGGTATGTCTTTGGTCCGACAGAGTTGGGCTATTTCACGGTGGCCTATGGGGTGCTCAATGCCATGACCCAAATTTTGATTAGGACTAGTCAGGATGTTGCTTTGCCTACTTTCTCTCGTCTGCAAGAAGACCCGGCGCGCTTTCGGCGCGCTTTTTACTCGGCAACTCAGTTGACCATTACCTTGGCTACCCCTACGTTTTTGGGCATGGCGGTACTGGCACCAGAGCTGGTGAAGGTCTTATTTGGCGAGCAGTGGCTCCCGGTTGTGCCGCTCATGCAGGTGCTGGCGCTGCTGGGTATTTTGCGTTCGATTACGTTCTTTAAGGGCTCGGTTTTAATTGCCATGGGCAAGGCTAACTGGCTGTTTTGGCTAACCAGTCTGGAGGTTTTGCTGAGTTTTTTAGCGTTTGCCATTTCCTATCGGTGGGGCATTTTTGCTGTTGCCCTAGCGACGGTAATTCGTGCTTATCTGTTTTTTCCTATTGGCCAATGGGCCATTTGCAAACTTATGCCCGATCAGTTGGGTAAGTATTTTCGAGTCTTTATTGTCCCAGGTGTATGTTCTCTGATTATGGCCGCCGCTGTTTTCTTGGTCAGGCAAGGTTTAAGCAGTTACCTCCATCCACTGGGGCTGATTGTCGCAGGTACCCTAGTAGGTGCCATTACCTATGGCCTTGCGATCCGCCTGCTGGCTCCTGAGCTATTTGATAAAATTATTGAGATAGTGCAGATAATGCTTAAAACTTCTCCCCCAAAAGAGTCAGAGAACTCATAACTGCTCTTCGATGTGATGCTGGAGTAAGACAACGATCACTAGAAAATATATGTTTTTGGTCTGCTTACTTATTTTCTGAGGTGTTGACAAAGATCCCGGTGGAATAATCTGTGTAATGGATGTAATTGCCACTCATCCAGAGAACATAGTCAGTGTCTGCGGTCTGACCTCTGGGTACGACTGGACGCACATTATTATGGCTAGATTGCTGGGTTACAGCTATCGAGGACCAGGTTTTACCATAGTCATCAGTTACCCATTTTTCAATTTCAAAAACCTTGTCAATTTCTCTTGATAGATAGATTTCGGTAGGATTGGCATGGTCAATTGCAATGCCCCCGGAATAATGGGGTTCTTTTTCTGTTGAGAAAAGCTGGGTTTGAGGAAACCACCCCCCTCCTGGAGTAATCTCGTGGTCGAGCCATGCACTGCCGTTCCAGTAGGCATAGTGATAGCGATGATCAGTCGTTTTGGGTAGGCGCGTATAAGCAATCACAGGATTGCCCTTAGAATCTAATGCGATATCCCATACCCACCCTCTTACTCCATGAGCATTGCCATCGAACACAACGTCACTCTGACTATGACGAATTGGCAAGTTTTCAATGGTACTAACAAGCGTGTTGTCTGCCCTCAGAAAATTTCCATCTCTATATTTGACATAGTAGACAGAGTTTTCTGGTTCATCTCTAGGATGACCATCAGTAAACGTAAAATGAATCTCTGACTCTCCATCGGAAACTACTTTTAAGTATGGGCGTATATCTAAGCCATCACGTCCTTCATCTTGCACAAGTATCTGCGGGGGACTCCAGGTGACTCCATCGGTAGACGTAGAGAATGTTGGTTTCCAGCTTTCGCCTCGCCAGAAAACATAAAATCGCTGCTCTTGGCGTAGATAGACCGGATTGCTATAGGTAATTCTGTCGGCGTTTGAAATGGTGACCTCGTCAGACCATTGAGTAATATCTTCTGGTTTTAGCGTTGTCTTGCTAAACAAACCCCTCTCGTTATGGCGAGTATAAAATATCATAACGCGGTTGTCGGGCAGTACTAGAAAGGAGTTGTTGTTGTGGTCATTGATGCCCCAGTCTTCTTTGATGGTGACAATCTCTGTGAGACCAGTATCGTGATCGTAAGCGCCGACCTGTAGCTGACCGTTTTTGGTCATCCAGCCAGAGTAGGTTCTGTTTTTATTTCCTGATATGTAAACAGCACGAGGATCTTGAAACCAGCACCAAGCGCCATCATCAGTAAGTGCAACAGCGTTAGTAGGTTCGACAGCAACACGGTTGTTAAAACTCCCTCCAGATAGATCTAAAACTCCACAGGCAGGAAGAAAAAGGTGCGCAGCAATCAGGGCAAAGCCAAGACTACCGCGCACTCTGAAATGGTCAATCATGGGTACCTTAATAGGCCGACAGTGCAACTCTGAGGGTTTAGGCTGTTAGTTGAGAGTCACAGCAGGGTTGTCGCAAGTTGCACCGTCAGCAGTTTTTATACTACCCAGCAGGCTGGCGACGATGACGCACTGCGTAGCACCAGACTCACTGGTAATAGTGATGACAAAGGGCAAATTCGCTCTGTCAGTGGGTAGCCCCCGGTAGTCAAAGGCGATGGTATCAACAGGGGTAGTGTCTCTAATCAGAGTGCCGTTTGCCTGGGGTCGAAACCTGTAGGCCCCGAGAATGACTCTACCTCTGTTACTGACATCATTAGCCAAGATTTGCGGTAGACCAGCAGAACCTACAGGGCCAGTTTCTACAGTTGGTGGGGTAGTCGCCGTGTTGGTAAGAACTCTTACCTGCCGCGACTGTCGCCGCTGAATAGCGTCTTGCTGGGTGTTTCTTAGGGTTGCCACCAGGTCGCTGCGCACGGCGCTGGCCCGTTGCCGGTTGAGAAACCCCAGCCAGCTAGGGGCGGCGATCGCAGCCAGCACACCGATAATAATGATAACGACCAGGAGTTCTATAGCGGTGAATCCTGCTTCAGTGCTTTTGACTGGTGTAAGTCGGTGCTTCATGATGTGGCCCAAAATAAACAATCAACCCAAGCTAACCCTGTAGAACATCACCCCTAAGACTATAGACCAGGCTGTTTGTCTAGGACGCCTCGAATCAATACCTCAGACCTTAGCGTCGGCAGGCGTCCAGCATCTGATAAAGCAGTAATGCCAGAGCCCCGGGTGCTCGCATTGCCCCGTAAAAACAAAATTAACGTCTGATTGCGCCCAGAGACCAAGCCAGGGTCGGCAGGATTGCTGCCGGTTGTATTGGTGAGTACGCAAGCAAAAAAGTTATTGGCATCGGCAGGGCTTTTGAGGTAGCCTGCTGGGCAAGACTCAGCGCCCAAGCTAGCGTCTGTAGCATCAATAAAGTCGGTGAGTACGACTAGATTACTGACACCGTTGCTGTTGCGGGGTGTGGTTTGTCCAGCAATTTTTGTCCAGTTTTCAAAGCTGCTGGTGGCGCTGGTAGGGTCTCTATATCCTTGGGTGACAGTCATGGTAGGCAGCCCGCCCGCAGTGTATTTTGGTAGCTCGTAGCGCACAATTCTGGCGGGGCCGCGCCAAAAATCGTTGGCACCATTGGGCTGCTGAGCATAGACCACCAAAGTGTAGAAGCCCTGGCGCACTTTTAGGGTGTTGCACTCGCTAATTCTGGCCACATTGCCAGCAAATGCAGTAGAACAAACCGGGTTATTTTGAAAGAATCCTTGGGCGCTGGCGCTATTGGGTTCGAGGGGGTCAAGTCGCCAAAAAGCCAAGACTGGCACTTCGGTGTTGTCGCGAGGAAAATTGTCGAGTTGGTCGACTACAGCATTGGGGGTGGAGTAAATATAGACGGCCTCGCTGGCATCGCGGGTGATGTAGTCAATGGCTCGGCGCATGTCTTGCTGGGTTTGGGTGAGCACCTCTTCTCGCCGGTTGATCTGGAGTAGCTCTATAACAATGTAGAGCAGGCTACCAATGACCAACGACCCCACCACAATGGCGATCAGTAACTCAGTCAGGGTAAACCCGCTCTGCCGTGCTGCCGTAGCTGGTCGCGATCGCCTTGAGACTAAGTTTTGAACAGTTTTCTTAAACATTGGGGTTTCCCAAAGGGGTGAGTAACTTAAAATCTGTTAGTTAATTGGCACAGCCTATAGGCACCGAAGCAGCGTTGTCGAGGTATCGAATGTACCTACATAAAGAGTCACCGCTTTCGCCAGGTGTAATGGTGGTGTAGAGAGCCACCAGAGGGCGACTAGCGCGCTCTCCTAAGCCGCCCGACATGCCTAGGGAAGCAGGTTGAGCTGACAGGTTGCCGGTACCTGTTGTTACCGCGTTGCGATCGTACACGCGCACGCCCATTTGAAAGCTCACCGGAACACTGCCCACAAAACTGCCTGGAGTGCGGTAAACCTGTACGGCAAAATCGTGGCCATTTAGCGAGGCAAGGCGGGTCTGGGTGGCGGTGGGGCTGGCGACGGGGGCACCATAGACGGGGCCAGGGGCCAGGGCTACTCTGTTGTCGGCATTGTAGGCACCGGTAAAGGGCACAGATGCCGGTAGGGTATTGATGTTGGCCTCGCCCCGCTCGACCAGCAGTCGCACCCTATCGATTTCAGTTTGAGCTAGCTCTAGGGCTTGCTCAGCTTTTTGGCTTTGTACCCGAGTAGCAACCGAGATCACTAGGGCTGGGGCAATGGCGCTGCCCACCAGCCCGACCATGATGATGGCAACCAGACACTCAATCAGGGTGAGGCCATGGCTGTTGGGGGAAGTGTGTAGATACTGTTTGAGCCGATGGGTAATCACAGTTTAGAGATCTCCAGGTTGCCGATACTTGGTCAAAACTAGGCCTTGGTGAGCTTAAGGTGCCGGAGTGTGGGGCCAGAGAGGGCGTCATGCAACCCCTAGGTAGAGGGTGCATGACGCTTAGCTGCTAGGCAGGGCAGGTGCCTCGGATACTGGCGTCAAAGACGAAGTCCGTAGCAGTTCCTCTGTTAGCACAGCGGAGGTTGACGATGTAGGGGTCATCGGCGGGCAGCTCGCGGTAGTACTCGCTGCGGGGGGCACCGATGTTGACGAAGCGGCGAGCAGCGGGGGCCGGTGGCACGTAGAGCAGCGCTACATCGTAGCCCCAGCGGCGCAGCGGGGGGGTATAGTAGCCCAGCCGCTCGTTGCCATCAGGATCTTGGGTGGGGTGCCAGGCGTCGTGCTCAAAGGGGCCGGTGGCATTGGTAGAGAAATTGAGCTGAATAAACGACCCGGCTATATGAAGCTGTGTGCCATCCCAGTCTTCTAAGAAACGGACAAAGTTGTGCAGGCCGCCATAACCTTGCTGGGGTCGTTGGGGCACTAAACCACTAATGAAGGTGGCATTGACAAAGGTTTGAGCCGCACTTTGCTTATTGCGATCGCGCGATGCATTACTTGTAAAACTGGTCCAGAGGGCGTCTGTGTTGTAGACGCTGTAGAAGGGCTGAATGGCGGGAGTGCCAGCAGCGCTACGGTAGTAGGTGCCATTGCGGTCGACCCACACAGGGGCACCAGTGCCACTACTCTCTCGCACCCAGTTAGTCTGGTTGGCCGCCAGGGTAGGGCGGTTTTGGTTCATGTAGGAAGAGGTACCACCGCCGTTGCCGCCAGGAGTAGCTAGCACAAACCCATCTTCTACGGCACCGTCTCTAAAGTCGCCCGAGAGAATGGTAATGGCATCGGCCAAAATCTCTGCCGGTCGCCAGTGGTCTCGGGTAAAGGTAGCGAAGGTGTCGAGGTTGAGCTGAGCTGCGGTGCGGTTGTTGTAGAAGGGTAGGCCAAAGGCGGCGGCAAGGGTTTGGTTGTAGAGAGTCGTGGTGAACTCTTCGACAATATTGGCTCTGGTGTTAGTGGTGCTATGGAGATTGAAGTCGCCCTGTATGTAGACGCTGTTGTCGCTGATAAAGGTCATGCCGGTGAGGCGAGGTCCTGGGGCACCGTTGGGGGTGGCGGGGCCGCTCAAGTCGGCGGGGTTGCCGCTGGCGGTACGGAGCCTAAAGCCATGCACCCGGCGCTGGGGGTCAGCCACAAAGTCTACGGGCTTGAGGCTGATGCGCTTGGCCGTCAGAGGTGGGTCTTGGAACACAGGAGTGGTTCCTGGCGCTACCTGCATGCGGCAGTTGGCATCGGTTTCGATATTAAATCGTCTAGGGGTTGCTGTGTTGAGGGTGGCACAGAAGTCGGATGTGACAGTGCCGAGGGCATTTTTGGGGCGAACGATTTCGTCTTCGCGCACGGCGTCTTCTCTAAAGGCGTAGACGACGCCCTCGCCCTGTCGGTCTGGGTTGAATGCAAGCCATCGATCGCTGCCAGGGCTAGGCACAGTGCGCTGACTGAGGGCATCGAGATCGATATCTAGCACGCGGGCATTGAGCTGTTCGCGCCCGTTGTAGACACCCTTGTCGAGGAAGGGCACTTGAATGGCACCGCCCGGAATATTGATGTCAAAGCGACGGGCGTTAATATTGGCTGTGGTTAGCGCTGTGCCGGTTGAGGCTGGCACTGTCCAATCAGCAGGAGTAGCTGGTCGTGGGACAGCAGCAATAGCACTGATACCAGTGACAGCATTGGCACCAACAATCCGGTACGTCGGTGGGTTGCCCGCTGTGGGGTTAACAGTCGTCACGTAGGGGTTGGTAATGTATTCTTCAGGCTCTTGAGTAGCCGCTGGCAACGTCACCCCATCGGGCTGCTGGTGGTAGTCAGTGCCGTCGTGGTCGTGGGCAACCGTGGGGAAAAGATAGTATAGGGATGGGTAGCGAACAGACTCGTCCACTCTGTCGCTGCAAGCAATTAGACCAGCAATAGCAACGTTGCGATCGCCCCCAGCACCAGCAGGGCCAACCTGGCGAAATATGTTGGGGTCGCATGCGATCTTAAATTGATACTGGTTGGCATTACTTTGAGGCCCAACCAGCTCAGTTAAACCTGTCGCTGGCGACCAATCAACACGCTTAGCAGCGGTAAAGGTGACATCGTTAACGGCAAGGCCTCTTCTAAAGCCCAAGTCGCGATCGCGGATGAGACGGCTGAGCCGGTTTACTCGGGTAGCGACGTCATCTAGCACCGTTGTGGCTGTGGCAACGTCAATATTTCCAGGGCCGTAGGGCAGCATGGCTACCCAGTCTGCACGTCTATAGGAAGCAAAGTATGCTGCCACACCACAAGCGGATGTACCGTTAGCTGACGTGAAAGTAGCCGGAGTGTAAGTAGGACATTTAGCTAGCCATCCAGCTTGGTGAAGGTTGCGGCTGGTAAGGGTAGCCAAAATGGCTGCACTGTCTTGGCCGGTCAAGCTAGCTGAAGGACTACTCATGTAGTCAATAACAGTCTGAATGAGGTTACCAGTACGGGTAGTAATGCTCGTCAGGGTTGAGCTGAAGTTTGAGCCATAGAGGGCTTCGTATTCGGCGATTTCGCGATCGATGTTGTAGGCTAATAGGCTGACGGTGCAGGCCGCACTATGCAGTGTGGCTTTGTCAGCTGGGCTAAGGTCATCGTAGGTGACAGCCGGAGAGGCATCAAGATAGTCTACAAAGATGCGCCGCAGGGGTGAAAAATCGCCCCACATGTTGAGGTAAGGGGCCGGGTGTACGTTGTTATCTAGGGGCGGCTGGAAGGAAGGTGAACCACCCAGAGGGTCGCCAGCAAAACGGGCCAAGTTTCGAAGGGCAATACCGAGGGGTTGGTTATTGCCAATTTCAGTCGCAAACTTGATTTCAGTATCAAACGCTGCCGGAAACTGGAATTCCCAACCGTTGGTACCTTCACCCGTGAGAAAGCTAACTCTGCGAGACCCTATTGTGTCATAAGTACCAAAGGTACGGCTGTTAACAATGGTTTGAGTGGTGCCGGGGTGGGCCGTCATCGCCATGCAGGCAGCGGGAAACTGACCATTATCTCGGCTGTAGTGATATACAGTGAGCCCCTGAACGGCGGCTAGATTGTCGCGCAGAGCTTTGCGCTGTAAGTACTCGTGAGATTCTCCGTAGCGTCCTGTAGCGGGTGTGACCTTGGCGGGGTAAAGGGGGTCGCCACCGTTGTTGGCGGTCAATGCGGCACCAACGGGGCTAGAGTTCCAGCCGTTGACGTTGCCGAGTTCTAGGCGCTGACCCATAATGAGGCGCAGCCCAGACCTGATGGCCTGCCGCTCCCAATAGCCATCAAAGCCATTTTGTTCGTCGGTTAGCTTGCCGATATCGACAATGGGGCTACCCGAGGTAATCGCAGCGGGCTGGGTCACCAAGTCTAGAGAGGTGTCGCGGCTGTCGTAGCGCGGTTTTGGCCCCCAGCGGTTGTCAGCACGAAAGAAGTCGTCAACAAAGGGACGGGCTACGGCATCGTTGATGATGCGGGCACGGCGTCTAAAGTTGTCGTTATTTGGGTTATCCCAAGCGGGGTCGCGCTGCCAGGCTGCGGGGTTGATGTGTTGAGTGGTGTCTTGGGTAAACAGCACCAGGGGGTTGATGGCGATGTCTGAGGGACGAGCATTATTGCTGTTAGTGGTTCTGACCGAGTCGGTGGTGTTGGTGAGATTGCGGTTAATAATAGGGGCTTGGTTGCGACCATTCCACACGTGGAAGGTGGTATCACCACCACCGGTAGTGTTGTCATCGCGCATGCTGCCTCTGACAGCCTGGCCCTGAAACCCTGGTACACCATCACCAACGGAAATTTCGGAGGCTTCTTCGCTGTAAAGACAGGAGTTGTGGGAGCTGACCATGTGCGATCTGAGGCCATCACCAGCAGCAAAGGAAAATAGACTGCCATCGGTGTGCATAGCACCGTTCCAGTTAAACTCTGGGCCGGGAGATACATCGAGGTCATAGCGAAACCATGCACCCCATTTGTTGGCCCGTGCCGCTGTACGAGACTGTTGAAACTCTAAGGTCTCAAAGGTGCGATTGGCGTTGTTAGCATTCGCAACAAAGGCATTGACCTGAAAATTCTTTTGGAGGGTGGAGTTGGTACCCTGCTGCACAACCTGCCAGCCTCCTTCGGCGATGGCACCAGCACAGGCTGGGCTGGCCTCAGTGGTAGCCAAGGGGCCGGTACGGGTAACCAGGGCGTTGGCCTTGGCCTGGCTGACGGGGCCTTCAACGCGAACTGCGTTGCCCGTGCCGGGGCCAGCGTCGTCAACCAAAATAGAATAGACAATGATTTCGGTTGGGGCGACAACGCCGTCGCCGTTGATATCGGTCGTAAACTGCCAGGCATTGTCTAAGACACCGTCACGGTTGATGTCAACCCGAGTTTCGCCAGGCAGCGTGTAGGGGTCGTTGGCTCCGTCTAGGGGCGGAACGCGGTTGGTGACCCCATTAGACGCGTTGGGGCCTCTGCGCACCAGCATGAGATCAGACAGAATGTCGCTGGCGGGCACCCCGCTAGGAAAGCGTCGATCGTTCTGAAACATGAACTCGAGTTTGGCTTTGGCGCGGTCGATCGCCGGGGTGGTGGCATTAGAAATCACCTGCTGCTCTCGTTGCGAGATCGCCATATCGCTGCGGGTAAACGAGCGATAGGTCAGCGCCGTAGCGGTGAGCACCACCATGAGCACCATGAGCACCGTGGTAGGCAGCACAAAACCCGACCGAGCCAACCGGGCCGGTCGATTGGCCAACAGCACCAGCTGTAGCAGCCCGGTAATCAATCGCTTGAGTGCTGCTTTAGGAAGCCGCAAAGCTTGTCGCAGTGGGTGACGATGCATAGTTCTAAGACCGATTTGCCAAACTACAAAACCTGGAAACTCGCGTGGGGTAGGGCTCGATAAGGGGGCAGTAGCCTTACAACGACAACTATTTTAATCAACCTGGGGCAGTTGGCCCCTAAGGGCCGACCTGCTCACAGGTATACGGGGGTGCTCCATGGGCCAATTTATGAAGCAATTTTAGAAGCTGGGACAGGCAAGAGTGTTTCTACGTAGCCAGCAGGGTTTATGTTTAAGCTACCCAACTGATGTGATCAAACGATCACACTGCAAAAGATCGCTGGCCGAGAGCCACAGCCTGGGGGCTTAACCCCTGCTCTGGCTAGCGAAACAGTGGGTTGCGAAACAATTGTTTGCCAAGTGTGAGTCTTGCTAGAGACAGCCGACTAGCCTTTGGTCATATGCTCCTTAGGCTTCTATCTTAGTGAGAACTTCATAGTGTGTACTGAGTATTTTTTCGATACTTAATCGAATTTAGGTGATTTTTTACGTCAGCAAGCTGTCGGCACACGCAAAGGCTGCCAGGGCCGGATCCGAGAGTGGCGCGATCGGCTCTACTCCAGCGCATCGCGATTTTTGCAAAATAGTTGCTCTTATAGTGGGCGGTGCTCACCCTAGATTGGCTATGGGCGCTCGATCAAAGGTGGTGTCTTCTTGCTCAGCCAGCTCTTATACCAGACCTAAATTACACAACCCCGATGCGAAACCGACCTCGTAGGGAGCAGCGCAGTGCCCCTAAAAACCGGGGGTATACAGATAATATTTGGTATTACGCTCCCGCCTGAAAGACCTCATCTGCCGTGAGTACCAGATGAGGCAGACTGGCAGATACCAGAGCCTCGCCCCGGCGAAACAAGCGGGTTTCGTAAAGACCATTGACCCAAGTACAAATGGTAATGGTGGGCTGTTTGGGCGTACCAATGTAACGCCGACCTCCCAGCCCCTTATAGTCAACGATCCAGTATTCGGCGATGCCCATAGCCTCGTAGTCTTCAAACTTGCGGGCATAGTCGTCGGGCCAGTTGGTCGAGACCACTTCAGCTAGGAGCTTGACCGAGTCAGCGAGGGTAATCACAGACTCACGCTCCCAAAGCGGCTCTTGGGCTAGAGCCGCTGTGTCTAACATCAGCACGTCAGGCTTGTAGCCCGTATCGTAGCCCAGGGGCCGTACCAGGGCAGTATTAGGAATGAAGTAAGCCAAATCTTCGCGATCGATCAGGGCGTTGAGCTTACGGTTTAGCAAACCTACCACCTGTTCATGCGGCCCTGTAGGTTGCATCTCAACGACCACTCCATTGTGCAGTTCATAACGACCCGTGCCTGGCTTCCAGGCCAGAAAGTCGTCAAAGGCCATGGTGAGGGGTGCGACTTGAACCATAGCAGCTACCTGCGAGACACCATACAACTATAAGAGACCCACCCCGCCATTTTTCACGGGAGTGACAGTGGCTGATTGACAGGTTGGTGAATAATCTAGGCTAGGCGGCGATCGCATCCATCAGCTCTTCTGCCATGTCAAAGTTGGCCGTCACCGACTGCACATCGTCTAAGTCTTCTAGGGCATCCATCAGCTTGACCAGCAGGCGGGCTTGGTCGGGGTCGTCAACGGTGACGGTATTGCTAGGGAGCCAGCGCAGCTCGGCCTGGTGGACGGTTAGCCCCTGGGCCTTGAGGCTAGTGTCGAGGGTTTCTAGATCGGCGGGATCGCAAAATAGCTCGGCGGCGGGCATTTCTTCGTCGCGGCGGCCCAGCACTGTGGTGAGTTCGTAGGTTTCGGCACCGACTTCCATGGCGGCTTCGAGCAGGGCTTCTTCGTCGCCGGGGTGGGCGATGGTGACCACGCCTTTTTGGTCAAACATCCAGCCGACGCAGCCGGTTTCGCCCAGGTTGCCGTTGCTTTTGCTGAAGGCGGCACGCAGGTCGGCGGCGGTGCGGTTGCGGTTGTCGGTGAGCGCTTCGATCAAGATGGCGATGCCGCCGGGGCCGTAGCCCTCGTAGCGAATGGCCTCGTAGTTGTCGTCGGCACCGAGATTGCCAGACCCTTTGGCGATCGCGCGATCGATATTGTCGTTGGGCACCCCGGCAGCTTTGGCCTTGTCGATCGCCGTGCGCAGTTGAAAGTTGCCCGCCGGGTCACCACCTAGACGCGCTGACACAATGATTTCTCGCGACATCTTGGCAAAGATTTTGCCCTTGACGGCGTCGACTCGCGCTTTTTGGCGCTTGATGTTAGCCCATTTACTATGCCCTGCCATGCCTCACAGACGAGTAGACTGCGAGATCGATTTTATCGCCTTAGCGATCTATGTAGCAGGAGCGCTAGCTGTCTGCATCTAAAAGTTGATCGGCCCTACAGTGTGCAGCCTGTGGCGTCGGTGTATTTGGTAACTTGAGTTCGGGATAAAAAAATCTCTGCAAAAGCAGGCAGGCTGTCCCCTCCTGGGAGGGGTGGGGGTGGGTCAGTCGGGGGTAGCGGCGGAACATCAACGTATGCAGGTAATGACTCGGTATAGCAGTTTTGACCCACCCCGCCCTACGGGCACCCCTCCAAGGGAGGGGACGGCGTTATCCCGAACTGAGGTTTGGTAGAAGATGACCTGGTCGCGGAGGTGCTAGATTTCGCAAATTTTTGAAGCAGCGTCAGCATAAGCCTTGATCGGCTGATGGTTAAAGCTTCTCTAGCTATAGGGTGCTGTTGGGCCAAAAGCCTGCCCTGTGCGCGATCACCCCGATCAAGGCCCAGTTTGTTGCCATAGCTAAGGTACCCATCACCATTTTGATGGGTTGCATGGATGCAGCTGGTCGTCAGCCCAGGTTAGAGGATTGTTTGTGGTGTAGTGGCGAATGTGCTGGAGCGATCGCTCGTTTTGAATGATGTGGTCGTAGTAGTTGCGCTGCCAAACCGGTATGCCCGCTGCCTCGCGCCGGGCGTTGATACGTTTGGTAGTGGCTGATTTATAGGAACGAACAACCGTTGGAATTGAACCCGAGGACATCTTGCCAAAGACCGGAGTATAGGGACATTGTGGTGATCGCCCCTCTCGTCCTCGGCGACATCCAGGTTGTAGTCTCTCCGAAAACTGAGCCAAAACCGGGGGGCATATCAAAGTAGCGGGCCAGGCGCAGATCCGTGTCGGCGGTAACGCCCAGGCGAGCAATCCACGCCAGAGGGAACCCTCAAGCTTTTTCAGGTGTCTTAGTCAGGTCTTCCTCTCCTGCTCTTCGCCGGTCATCGGCACAAACTGCACCGGAATGGTGTATTCCGTCGTGATGCCCGTCAGGTGCTTGGTGATGACCAGCACTGTTTGGCTAAAGCGCCCCACCGGAATCACCAGCTTGCCCCCCAGGGCCAGCTGATCGATCAGGGCAGAGGGCACATGGGTGGGGGCAGCGCTGACCACGATCGCATCGTAGGGGGCATGCTCGGCCCAGCCAAAGTAGCCATTGCCGTGACGAACGTGCACATTGCTATAGCCCAGGTCACCCAGGGTTTGGTGGGCCTGGTGGGCCAGAGAGTCAACAATTTCAACGGTGTAAACCTGGTCGGCCAGCTGGGCCAACACAGCGGCCTGGTAGCCAGAACCTGTGCCAATTTCTAGCACCTTGCCATTGCTTGGGATGGTGGCCGCATCGACCATAAACGCCACAATGTAGGGTTGGGAAATCGTCTGGTCGTGGCTGAGGGGGAGGGGTTCGTCCTCGTAGGCCAGGTACACCTCCTGGCTGGGTACAAACCGATGGCGAGGCACGGTCAACAGGGCGTTGAGTACGCAGGGGCTGGTAATGCCCCTGGGTTTGATCTGCTCGGCGACCATGCGGTGGCGCTGCTCGGCGTAAAAGCGCTCTAGGTGCTCTACCCTGGCTGGAAAGGTCTGGGGAGCGGTGGGCTCGATCGGGCGATCGGCATCGCCGGGAGCGGACGGGTGATGAATAGCGGAATGGGCCTTGGCCATAACGACCTCCTGCCGCAGGGCATGACAACGGTTGTAGCGAGATGTATCAAGCTTGCCTGGGAATCTACTTAAATTGTACTCCTGGATACAGGTGAGGGGACCCCTGGCGATTGCCGTAATACCCTGTTGTTACAATGATGGTTACCCATGATGATGCAGAAGGCTGCATCCCCATCACCAGCCCATCCGCATCCTCACCAAATGGATACGCCGTTGAACCGCCCTCCGGTTTTGGCTTTGCCGACCAGTTAAACAGGTGGATGTCTAGGTATAGTCAGTTTATTCCTAGCGCATTACCGTAGGGCCATGAGTACAGACAGCCCCCCACCCCCCGACAGCCGTAGCGAGCTAGTGCAATTTATTCTGCTAGCCCGCGATCGCGGCACATCAGACGAATTCATCAGCAAACTGCTGCGCGACTACGGCTGGCCCTCGCGGGAAGTCGAGCGGGCCTTTTTTGAAGTCTACGAAGGGCTGCTGGGCCGCCCCCTGCCCACCCCCCGAGGAGCCTCGAGCGAGCTAGCGCGCGATGCCTTCTTTTATCTGCTGGCCTTTGTCACCCTGGGCATTTGGATTCAAGCCCTGGGGGAAATGGCCTTTATCTTCATCGACCACCTGATTCCCGACAGCCTCAGCCGAGACTACAACTCCTACGGCGATCCCTCCTGGCAGGTGGCCTTTTCCCTCGCCCGGCTGCTGGTGGCCTACCCGGTCTACCTGGGGCTGATGCGGCAGATTAACCGCGACCTGTCCACTCACCGAGAAAAAAACTTTTCAGGGGTACGCAAGTGGCTCACCTACCTGACCTTGCTGCTGGCGGCCCTGATCGCCATCGGTGCCGTGATTGCCTTTTTGACCTCCTTTTTGCGCGGCGAGCTGACGCCACGCTTTTTACTCAAGGTGTTGGTGGTGCTGGTACTCGACGGTGGGGTGCTGTGGTACTACTTCGACTGGATTCGACGCAAACCTGCCCCTAAGGTTCTAAATTTGGCCCATGAGTAGCAAACGTTTTAGCAGCAAGTCCTTTGATCGGGCCTTTGCGGCGGTGGCCACTGCGGCGGTAGGGTTGGCAATTGCCGCTGGCTTCTGGGTGCTGGGCACGCCGGGGCGGCAGCGAGAGATTGCCGCCGATCGCCAGCGATTGCAGGATGTGGCCAGCATTGCCCAGCGGCTCCACGAGCGCTACCTGACCGACACCGACAGCTTTGATCTGCCCACCACCCTGGATGCGATCGAACTGCGCAACGACCCGCTAACCAACCAGCCCTACGAGTACGAGCGGTTGGGCGATCGCACCTTTGAGCTGTGCGCCACCTTTGACACCGACAGCAGCACCCACCGGCTCGGCAACCAACCGTCGAACCCCGACGCCGCCCGGTGGCAGCACCTTGAAGGGCGGCACTGCTTTGAGTTTGATGTGACAGACTATCCAGCGCTGGCGCTTTGAGCCCGGTTGACCTGGGGCCAGTGCAGCTTGCTAAAGCCTCGCCCCTAGGGGCGCACCTCAGCCAGCTGATCGGTGGGCTGGGGCACAGAGGCGGCACCGTTGAGCGACGGCTTGCTCTGGGGTATGGGGTTGCGGGCCTTGATCAGGGCGATCGCCCTGGTCACGCTCTCTGGCAAAATCACCACCAGGCTGTCGTCGGGGGCATTGTCTAGGGCCGTGTTGATCGCCTCGGTCTCATCGAGAATGGTTTGGTAGCTGGGGGCACCGGGCACCTCCTCAAGACCGTGGACGATCCACTTGGCGGCGTCGCCCCGCTGCCGACCCCGGGTGTCGTCGTCTTCTTTAACTACAATCTGGTCAAACATCTGGGCGGCCAGCTTGCCCAGGGTGATGAAGTCTTCGTCGCGGCGATCGCCGGGGCCACCCACCACACCAATGCGCTGGCCTGGCCAGTTTTTCACAAAGCCACCCAGGGCCTCGTAGCTGGCGGGGTTGTGGGCATAGTCTACCAGGGCACTAAAGCGGCCCAGGTTAAACAGGTTCATGCGCCCAGGGGTCTGGTCGCTGGAAGCCTCAAAGGTGTGCAGCCCCTGGCGAATGTAGCCCATGTCAACCCCTTGGGCAAAGGCCGCTAGGCTAGCGGCTAGACAGTTGGCAATCTGGAAAGGAGCCTTGCCGCCCATAGTCAGGGGCACCTTTTCGGCCTGCTCAATGCGCAGCAGCCAGTCGCCCTTAAGAATCGACAGGTAGCCCTGTTCGTAGATCGCCGCCAGCCCCCCCTGCTGGGAATGCTTGCGCACCAGCTCGTTATGGGGATCCATCGAGAAGTAGGCCACCTGGCTCTTGACCTTTTGGGCCATGGCTGCCACCAGAGGGTCGTCGGCATTGAGCACCGCGTAGCCGCTGGGTCGCACGGTCTCGGCCACCACGCTCTTGAGGTGGGCCATGTCTTCGAGGGTGTTGATGTCGCCCAGGCCCATGTGGTCGGCGGCGACATTTAGCACCACGCCGATGTCACAGTCTTTAAAGGCCAGGCCCGATCGCAAAATGCCGCCCCGAGCCGTCTCTAGCACCGCCACTTCCACTGTGGGGTCTTGCAAAATTACCTGGGCGCTCTGGGGGCCGGTGGTGTCGCCAGGCTCGACCATGTTGTCGCCGATGTAGATGCCGTCGGTGGTGGTAAAGCCGACGATCTGCCCGGTCTGCTTAAAGATGTGGGCAATTAGGCGAGATGTGGTGGTTTTGCCGTTGGTGCCGGTAATCGCCAGCACCGGAATGCGGGTTGGGGAACCGGGGGGAAACAGCATCGAGAGAATTGGCTCGGCCACGTTGCGGGCAATGCCCACGCTGGGGCACACGTGCATGCGCAGCCCTGGGGCGGCGTTGACCTCGACCACTACGCCATCCACCTCGCGCAGGGGTTTAGAGATATCGGTGGTGACGATGTCGATGCCAGCGATGTCGAGGCCGATGGTTTTGGCAATGCGCTGGGCCACCCAAATATTGTCGGGGTGAATGTCGTCGGTGCGATCGATGGCGATGCCGCCCGTGCTCAGGTTGGCGGTGGCCCGCAGGTAGCACATCTCGCCTTCAGGCAGCACTGTCTCAAGGGTGTAGCCCTTGCGGTCGAGCAGTTGCCAGGTGGTGCGATCGACCTCAATGCGGGTGAGCAGGTTGTCGTGGCCCACGCCCCGGCGGGGGTCTTGGTTGGTGATCTCGATCAGCTGCTCGATGGTTGACTTGCCGTCGCCGACCACGTGGGCGGGTACCCGCTCGGCCACCGCAATCACCCGCCCGTTGATCACCAGCACTCGGTGGTCACAGCCGCGATAAAAGCGCTCGACAATGACGCCTTTAGAGACCTCTCTAGCGGCCTCGTAGGCCTCTTCGGCGGTCTGATAGTTGTTGATGTCGATGGTGATGCCGCGCCCGTGGTTGCCATCTAGGGGCTTGATCACAATGGGGTAGCCGCCCACATCTTCGATCGCATTCTCCAGCTCGTCGAGGTAGTTGATCACGGTACCCCGAGGCACCGGCACCCCAGCGTTGCGCAAAATCTGCTTGGTGCCCTCTTTGTCGCAGGCCAGCTCTACGGCGAGAATGTTGGTCTTGCTGCTCAGGGTGGCCTGTACCCGCTGCTGGTAGCGGCCATAGCCCAGCTGAATCATCGCTCGGCTAGAGAGCTGCATCCAGGGAATGTCTTGGGTTTCGGCACCGCGCACAATGGCCTCGGTGCTGGGGCCGAGGGCGGCGTCAAGGCGAAACTCGGTGAGGTCGGCCAGGTCTTGATCTAGCTCTTCTTTAGAATAGTGGCCGGTTTCGACCAGGCTGTTGCACAGACGCACCGCTGCGCGGGCCGCGTAGCGACCGGCCTGCTCGTTTTGGTACTCAAACACCACCTGGTAGACACCAGACTCAGCTGCGCCCCGGGTGCGGCCAAAGCCTACGGGCATGCCCGCCATGGTCTGCAACTCTAGGGCCACGTGCTCAACGATGTGGCCCATGTAGGTGCCCTGGCGCACGCGGCTGAGAAATCCGCCCCGGTGCCCCGGCGAGCAAAAGTGCTCGATTAAGCTGGGCAGAGTTTCGGCCAGCGCTTCGTAGAACCCAGGAATTTGGTCGGAGGGGCGATCGGCGAGATCTTCAAGATCGAGCCGCATCAAAATTAAGTTGGGGTATCGAATACTCCAGTAGTTTGGCCCTCGTAGAGTCTGGGTCTTAAGAATTCGCATGGGCTAGGTGACTCACCGGTCGTGGAACAATGTCAGCTTGGGGCTAGGTCAGTGGCGATCGCTCACGGTTCAGACTGTATACCGATTTGCTGTACTTTACCGTCTCCGTCAAAACAGTCCGCAGGTCGCTGACCTAAAAAATTAGAGGTCTGACCCAAAGGCTTAGTCCCCCAGTTTACGAGGCTGCCTGAACCATTTAAGCCCAAGCCCTGGGTTTGTGATGAAACCCCAACAATTCATCCATAAAGCTCTAGGCGTAGCCCCAACATTAACCTGGAAGGATTCAGTAATGCAGGCAGTATAACCCTAGCCCAGGGTCGAGGACAGTATCTCCAGGGATGAACCTGGGCCACCGGTAGAAAGAGTTGTCTCTACTGGGTAAGGGCGCGCAAAAAGCTCTGGAGCTCACTGAGAAAGCCGCCCCGTTTACCTTGGGTGGGGGCGGCACCGTCGGCACTGGCGGCTTCGCCCATCAAGAGGCGATCGAGGGTTTCGCCGGAGGGTTTTTCGGGCATTTCGGCTAATAGCTGGTAGCCGGTTTCGCCCTCCTGCCACACCTGCCAGGGGTGGGGGTAGCAGCGCAGTACCACAGCTCCATCGCGGGGCCGCAGGTAATACACTGGCTCTAGGGTGCTGAGAAAGCGATCGCGCAGCTGTCGCCCGGCATAGCCAATGCCAATGGTGGCTACGTCTTCTAGCTTGGGGTTGAGCATGATCACAAAGCGATCGCCCGCCTCAGCGCACATCTCTTCTACCTGGTTGACCTCCACAGAAGAAGGCTCGACAAACAGGTAGGCCTGGTCTTCGGGGGCCATGGCGGCCTGGAGTTCGCCAATGCCGCGCACCACAAAGTCGGGGTTGCCCCAGTCGCGGCGGGCCAGGGCGGCAGCCCCAGCATCGGGAAAGTAGATTTTGAAGGTGAGGCCCAGCTCTTGCAGGGCGGGGTAAAACTGCTCGGCTACGGGCATGCCCTTGAGCTCTGAGTAGACCAGCTCTACCACCATGCGCGGCACCCCGGCTTGGATGGCGGCCTGGGTGGCGGTGCGGGCTTGGGCGATCGCCGCTTCGAGACTATCTGGAACAGTGGTCACAGCAGAATCCATAGGGGGAAAGGAGGAGGGAATAGGGGACAGGCTAGACGGGGGTGAGGGCAAGGGGAGCTAGGGTGCGGTGGAGCACTTGGCGCAGCACCATGGCTGTCCAGTCGATGTCGGCGGCGGTGGTGTGGTGGCCCAGGGTGAGGCGAATGCCGCAGGTGGCGGCGCGATCGCTGTAGCCCATCGCCTTGAGCACCGGGCTGGGGCTGAGCTGACCGCTGTGGCAGGCGGAGCCCGCGCTGATGCCAATGCCTGCCAGGTTCATCTCGCGTACCAGGGTGCGACCGCTGACCCGATCGCCGTCGGCAGCGGTGACGCAAAAGCTGACATGGTGGGGCAATCGGTGGCGGCGATCGCCCGTGGGCTCTAGCCCAGGTACATCGGCGAGCTGGTCAAACAGGCGATCGCGCAGGGCGATCAGCCGCAGGGTCTCAGCGGGCATTTCATCTGCGGCTAGGGCCGCAGCGACGCCAAACCCGGCCAGGGCGGGCAGCGCCTGGGTGCCCGATCGCAGGCCAAACTCTTGCCCGCCTCCCCCCAGCAGGGGCAGCAGCTCGACACCAGGGCGCAGGTACAGCGCCCCTGCCCCCTGGGGGCCATAGATCTTGTGGCTCGACATCGACAGCAGATCTATCGGCAGAGCCTGTACATCGAGGGGCAGCCGCCCCGCCACCTGCACCGCGTCGGTGTGAAACAGCGCCCCGTGGTCGCGGGCGATCTGCCCCAGGGCTGCCACCGGTTGCAGGGTGCCCACCTCGCTCTGGCCATAGATAATCGACACCAGCACGGTATTGTCCCGCAGGGCCAGGCGCAGATCGCTCGGGCTTACCCGGCCTTGGGCATTGACCGGCAGCCGGGTCACCTGCCAGCCCTGGGCCTCAAGCTGTTGGGCGGGTTTTTCTACCGCCGAGTGCTCGACTGACGAAATAATCAGGTGCTGGGGTAGTCGGTAGCGCTGGGCTACCCCCAGCAGGGCCAGGTTGTCGGCCTCGGTGCCCCCAGCGGTAAACACCAGGGCATCGAGGGGGGCGTTGATCAGGCTGGCTACCTGCGATCGCGCCCGCTCTAGCACCGTCGCGGCCCGGTTGCCCCACTGGTGCAGACTAGAGGGGTTGCCCCACTGCTCGCCCATAGCGGCCTGCATGGCGGCGATCGCCTCGGGACGGGGTGGGGTAGTCGCGCTGTAGTCTAGATAGATTTGCATAGCTTGCACTGACAAAAAAAGACCAAAACACAGTGCGCTCCCAGAAGCAAACTCCAGCAGCCCAAACCCAATCCTACCAGGGATGGCCTGGGCGTCGGTCAAACCTGATCTAAGACCCAAGGCAGAGTTTTGCCCGAAGAAAACCGCTGGGCGATCGCTATCGCGCCTGAAAACTTGCCCCTGCCCGGCGGCGAACTGGCAGGGCAAAATGGCATGTAGCCCCCGCGCCTAGAGCGGTACCCTGAGGGGTAACCAATACAGGGGGAGAAGAGTACAGCGGAGGGACGGATATTTAGGATGTCTCAACAGTTCTGCCGTGGCTATGGCTGTCACGCTGGACAGTACATAACATCCACCTAGAGCACCTACCACCTAGCCCGCCTAACGTAGATCACCTAAGCGATCGCGCTCAGCCCTGATCGCTCAATGGCTTGTCCGGCGGATGCGTGTCTGGCGAATATAGTTCTGGTGCATATATATAGAGGGTCGGTAGCGCCAGGGGGCCATCTACTCCGGCTATCGCCACGGCTGCCTGGCCAGATTTACGGGTCGGTGCGCCCTGGGCTTGGGGAATGGCCGCCGCCACCTCAGCCACGCGATCGCGACCGGTTTGGTGCAGGGCCGTCAGCCAGGCCCAGCCGCAGTCCACCAGCCGCTCTACATCCACATTTTCGTAGGCGGGCTCAAAGGGGCGCAGCCGGTTGACCCCCTCGCCCAGAAGAATGCTGGCCCCCTGCCAGTTGTGGTTGCCCAGGTGATAGAGCCCCACCGCAATCTGCAAGATCCCCTGGTAGAAAGGCTTGTCATAGGTGTTGGCCTCCATCCAGATCGCTTCGAGCTGGTCGTGGCAGGCGTAGTAGTCGCCCCGGTTAAAGAGATCAATGCCTTCCCCGAGGCGGGGATCAGCACTTTCGTTAGGGAGATTGATGGCCATGGTGTAGACAGAACTGGCCCAAAGGGATAGATCCATCCTAAGGCAGAGGTGCTATCCTCCACTGTGAGTGTGAGGTGTGAGGAAAATTAACATGGTGAGTTCTCCAGTGAGGCCGCCGGGCACTGTCCCCGCAGGCCATCAGAGTATTATCGTTAACCACCAGCGGGCGTCGTCGGGCTTCGGCGGGTGGTCGCTGCCCGCTGGCCCTCTATTTGGCACCGACGGTATTCGCGGCAAAGCGGGCGATCTGCTGACTGCCCCCTTGGCAATGGAAATTGGCTACTGGGCTGGGCAGGTCATGCAGGCCGATGGGCTGAGCGATGGGCCGGTGATTCTCGGTCAAGACTCGCGCACCTCAGGGCCGATGCTGGCCACCGCTCTGTCGGCAGGGCTGACCGCCGCCGGCATCGATGTCTGGCACATTGGTCTCTGCCCCACCCCCGCCGTAGCCTACCTGGCCGAGTCATGCCATGCCCTCGGCGGCATTATGATCTCCGCCAGCCACAACCCCCCCGCCGACAACGGCATCAAGTTTTTTGGCGGCGATGGCACCAAGCTCAGCAGCGCTGTGCAAACGAATATAGAGGCAGCTCTGCGCGGCCATCTACCCGGCAGCCCTGCGGGGAGCTGGGGCCAGTGCTACTACCGGCCTGAGCTGGTCAACCGCTACGCTAGCTTTTTGCATGAGCCCCTCATGCCCGGCCTCGATCTAGCCGGGATGAAAGTTGTGCTCGATCTGGCCTGGGGCTCGGCCACGCGCCTGGCCGAACAGGTATTTTTGGAGGCCGGAGCTGAGGTGATTGCCCTGCATAGCGCACCGGATGGCGATCGCATCAACGTAGACTGCGGCTCGACTCATTTGGAGCCGATCAAAGCGGCAATCCAGGCTCACAATGCCGACTTGGGCTTTGCCTTCGACGGCGATGCCGATCGCGTCATGGCGGTCGATGCTCAGGGTCGCGTGGTCGATGGCGACTACATTCTCTACCTCTGGGGCAAGCGTCTGCAAGAACAGGGCCGTCTGCCTAACCACACGCTGATCTCGACGGTGATGGCCAACCTGGGCTTTGAGCGCGCCTGGGAAAAACTGGGCGGCACCCTGGTACGCACCCAGGTGGGCGATCAGCATGTCTACAGCGAAATGGTGAGCCGGGGCGCAAAGCTCGGCGGCGAGCAGTCGGGCCACATTCTCTGCCACCACTACAGCCTCACGGGTGACGGCATTCTCACCGCCCTGCACCTGGCCACCCTGGTACAGAGCCTGGGTGGATCCCTGGCTGCCCTGGTCGATGACAGCTTCACAACCTATCCCCAGAAATTGCAGAATGTGCGGGTGGTCGATCGCGATCGCCGTCTCAACTGGCAAGACTGCGCCCCTGTTCGCAGCGCCATCGACGCCGCCGAACGGGCCATGGGCAGCGAGGGCCGAGTGCTGGTGCGCCCCTCCGGCACTGAGCCGGTGATTCGCGTCATGGTAGAGGCGATCGACGGGGGCTTAGTCGATCGCTGGACTCAGCACATCGTGCAGGCCGTCACCCAGCATCTGGCGGTGTAGACGGTTCCTACTCGGTGGCTGGAGCTTGGGGCCAAGGAATGCGGCGGTCGGCGGCGATCTGACTGGCAATTTCTCGGGCCCCATAGCGGTTGACGTGGCTGGGGTCGGCAAACAGGTGCGATCGCCAGCGCCAATCTTCGAGCAGATCGATCAGAATCAGCCGGTCTTGGCTGGCCCAGGTTTGCAAAAACTGCTGAAACTGCCGCTCATAGCCCAGGCGCACGCTGTCTAGGTAGTCGTTGCTGAGGGGCAGATTGACGAACACCAGAGGAATATCTTGGGTTTGCAGAAACTGAGTGGTGGCCTCGAAGGAGACGGTCTGCACCCCCTCTAGACGAAAGGGGCGGTAGGCGTTGTCGTACTGTCCGCGCACCCGAGGAAAGCTGCGGTAGTAAACGGTGGGGTTGAACTGGTCGTTGACGGCCAAAAATCCCTGGGAGTTGATTGCGGTGAGGGCAACGGTGCCAAAGTCAGCTTTTTCGCCATCGGCAGGGGTTTCGCCATCGGCAGGGGTTTCGCCATCGGCAGGGGTTTCGGCAGCCCCATCGGCCTCTGGGGGGGGTAAGGTGAGTCTAGCCCCCTCCTGCACGATCGCATAGCCAGGCGAAGCAAGAATCTCCGCAAAGGTGCGGTCAAATCGACCGCTGTTGAAGCCGCGTGAGCCTTCGGCCCAGATGATCAGGCGGGGGTGCAGGTCAGGGGCCAAGAGCTGCCGGGTGATAAAGCCCACCACCTGGGCCGTAGCGCCGTTGACGCTGAAATTGTAGACCCGCAGGCCTGGGAACCCCTGCACCGCCAGCGCCTGCTGCAACACCTGGGGGTCTATCCCCTGGAGGGCGCGGGAGCTGCCTAAAATCAACACATCCGGCGGCCCCAGGGTGGCCACGTAGGCATGATATAAGCTGACCTGCTCGTCTAACACATCGCTGCCCAAGGCTGGAAACACCCTGGCCAAACCCTGTTGCTCAGCTCTTTGCTGGGCCTGGGCTAGATTTTGCTGGTACTCCCGCGCCTTGCGCTGGCTAAACCCCTGACGGGGGTCATCGGGGGCAATATCTTGCAGCAGGGCTACCGATCGCCCCCAGGCACCGACCACCTGGTGCCACTGAGCGGCGGTGGTAGCGGTGGCAGCCATCTGGGCGGCCTGGCTGGCTTCATCTATGGCTAGATACCAGGGGTCAGCCGGGGGCACAGCATCGGCGACACCGCCATAGGAAGGCGTAGCCGTGGTCGAGGTCGGGCGGTTGACGCAGCAGGTCAGCACCAGGCCCAACCCCAGGAACGTTGTCAACCCCGCGCGGGAGGTGAAGCATTGAGACATGGTGATGGCAGAGCGCAGCGGCGGGTCAGCGGGTACTCAGGGGGCAACCCTAGTTGCCTGAGCATCAACCCTGCTTACAGTTTAAGAAATTGAGCCCTGGGCCGAGGCCGTTTATTTTGCGGTGGCAAGGTCGATCAAAGGGAAGATTTGCAATTGTGAGGCTCTCTGCGATAGTAGGTCTGTGCTTTGCATTGTTTGATTGAGCCTGAGTGCTAGAGAGGTCATCGGTGGTACCCCTAAAAGACTACAATCCGGGTCAGCGCACCCCTTATGTCACCTACGGGCTGATTGTGCTGAATATCGCTCTGTTTATTTATGAGCTTAGCCTGCCCGCCTCTGAGCTGACCCCCTTTTTTCACGCCTGGGCGGTGGTGCCCGAAGAGTTTTCTACCAGCCTGACGACGGGGGTGTCGGTGCCCAACGCCGAGGAATGGCTCACTCTGGTGACGGGACAGTTTCTCCACGGCGGCTTTTTGCACGTGGCGGGCAACATGCTCTACCTCTGGATCTTTGGCAACAATGTCGAAGATCAGATGGGCCACGGGCGGTTTTTGGTGTTTTATCTGCTGTGCGGGGTGCTGGCCAACCTGGCCCAGTGGTTTTTTGCCATGGGGTCTGAGATTCCTTCCCTGGGAGCCAGTGGGGCGATCGCTGGGGTGATGGGGGCCTATATTTTTCGCTTCCCTGAGGTGCGCATTCTCACCCTGGTGCCCCTAGGGCCGATTCCCCTTCCGCTGAGAATTCCGGCGCTGTTTTATCTGGGTATTTGGTTTGTGCAGCAGGCGTTTTACGGTTTCGCCAGCCTCGGTGCCCCGGCCATGATCGGCATGGAGAGCGGCGGCATTGCCTATTGGGCCCACGCCGGGGGGTTTGCCATTGGGGCCCTGGTAGGGCCGATGTTTGGGCTGTTTAGCCAGTCAGACACAGAGATTGCCGCCGAGAGTGCAGGGATAGAGTAGGAGCGTTGTGATGGCTTAGTTTTGAATTTCCCGTTTGATTCAAACCTTAAAGCTCAACACTTTCCTCACTCCCCAAACACCGCCGTTACTCGCTGGGGCTGCAAAAAATCGCGATCGACCTGGTCGTTGTGCACCACTTTGACCGAGTCGAGCTGGGCCATCAGGTTTTTTAGGGCGGCGACCTGGGCCGCAATCAGGTTGTTGACGTCAATGGTGAGGTCAAAACTGAGGGTGGGGGGGCGATGGTTGAGGCGATCGCTGGCTAGCCGCTGCCATTGGGGTTCGTAGCTCAGCCAGGGGTAGTCGGCGGGGTTGATGCCCCCGATCGCCGGGCTGGGCGGGTAGGTGAGCACCTCGCAGGCACCGGGCTGGGCCAGAGACTCAAACTGAATGCGAGTGGCTCCCAAGTTGACCAACAGGCGAATCAGATCCTGTCGGCGTTCGTAGAAGAGATCGGCAAAGTAGGTGGCTACGGGCAGGTAGACCTGCGATCGCTCCGGCAGGGGGTGCTGGCGATAGTAGCGCCCTGCCACCGGATGGCCCGGCAAAAATTGCCGCCCCGGCGGCAGAGCTGTGATCGAGGCCGTTTCGACGATGGTGCGGTACCAGGGGTCGAGGTCGATTTGGGCAATGGCCTGGTAGAGCAGGCGGGCATCGTGGTTGGTGCGGCGTACGGCATTGTCGGCGTAGAGATCGCCTATCAGAGCTTCTTTGAGCAGCAGCCGGGACGCCCAAATCAGCGCGGCGGTATGGCTGGGCAACTGGAGGGCCGCCAGCAGCTCTAGGGAGTTGACCATCGAGCCGGTGTGCACCATCAGCCCCTGGACAGCCCGGCGTAGATCGAGCTCGGCCCGCGAGATCACCACATCGGCATCGCGAAAGCTGTACTCAATGGGGTCTTTAAAGTCTTTGGCATGCTGCTCTGGCCCCAGCACATGCAGGAGAGGCCGCAGGCTGGAGGGGGTGCCCCCCTGGCGCGATCGCGAACCCGATGCCCTAGACCGACGGCGAAAAAACATGGCGACCCCTCTATGGTCGAACTGCGCTATGGCCGAGCTGTTCTATGGCCGAGCTGCCTCTGAACTGTATCCCAATCGGGCGGGAAACTTCAAAAATTCTAGCGGTCAAGATGGCTCCGATGGCTTCACGACGTTGTCACCGGCATGAGAAGTTGTTACATTTGTTTACAAGTTCGCAACATAAAGCAATAATTTTGCGGTGAGCGACAGGTTTTTGAATTTAGCTGTTGCGCTGACTTGGGTGTGGTGACTAGGTATGAGTTGGGTGGTAATAGGTGGGTGAAATAGGGCTGATGGATACTCAGGCTGCAATCACAACTATCGCCCAGGTGTTGGGTCTCTACTCCGGCGGTCGGCGCGACTTTCGCCATCTAGACTTTCACGAGGCTTGGATGCCCGACCTGGTGCTGCCCGGCATCGACCTCAGTCAGGCAAATCTGGCATCGGCCCATTTGGCCAGGGCCAACCTGGCATCGGCACGGCTGGGCGGCTGCAACCTGTGGCGAGCCAATTTGGCTGGGGCCAATTTGGCCGGGGCCGATCTGGCGCGCACGGTGCTCATTCGCGCCGATCTGAGTCGGGTGACTCTGACCGGGGCCGATCTGCGCTGTAGCGATCTGCGGTTGGCCAACCTGCAGGGCGGCTTGTTGAACGAAGTCAACCTGAGGAATGCCAACCTCAGCTATACCGATCTGCGCCATGCAGACTTGCGCGGCGCAGACTTGCGCGGTGCCGACCTGACGGGGGCCAACTTGTGCGGTGCCAATCTTGCTCTCACTCAGATGTTTGGGGCCTGCCTCGATCGCGCCTGGTTGGATGGGAGCGAGCCGCCCTACCCAGAGCTGTCGTCTACGACATTCTGATACCAATCCTCCTTGGCTACCCTCGATTCAGCCGGGCAAACAACCGTTTGCCCCTACGGCTCGGCCTTTTGGGAATCGGGGTCCTGTGACTCGGATTTGGTCTGACTTGCTAGAGGTAGAGCTTCGGCGGCGAGGGCATTGCGCAGGTGGCCCTGGTGATCGGCTAGACGCGCCTCGGCAGCTGCCACGTCGAGGTGGCCCAGGTGCATCATCAGAGCGACTTTGACCTGCTGACGGCTGCGATCGAGCAGTGTAGCGGCGGCTTCGCGGTCGAGGCCGGTCAGGTCGCCGAGCATGCGCAGGGCGCGATCGCGCAGTTTGGTATTGGTTACGGCCACATCGACCATGCGGTTGCCGTAGACCTTGCCCAGGCGCACCATCACCCCAGTTGAGAGAATATTCAGGGCCATTTTGGTGACGGTGCCGGCCTTGAGTCGGGTGGAACCCGCTAGCAGCTCTGGCCCCACGGGCAGGCGAATGTCGATGTCGACCTCAATGGGGGCCTGGTCGGCGGGGACACAGGCGATAAACACGGTGGTGGCGCCGCGCTGGCGGGCGGCGGCGATCGCCCCCCGCACGTAGGGCGTCGTGCCTCCGGCGGTAATGCCCACCACCACATCTTGGGGTTGCAGGTCGCGATCGGCGATCGCCGCCGCCCCATCTTCAGCAATATCCTCTAAACCCTCAGAGCTTTTGACCAGGGCGCTCGCCCCCCCAGCGAGAATGCCCTGCACCAGATCGGGGGGGGTGCAAAAGGTCGGTGGGCACTCTGCCGCGTCGAGCACCCCCAGGCGACCGCTGGTGCCAGCCCCGATATAAAACAGCCGCCCGCCCTGGCGCAGGGCAGTAGCGGTGGCCTCAATGGCGGCGGCGAGGGGGGCTCGGGCAGCGGCGATCGCTGCCAGGGTGCGCTGGTCTTCTTGGTTAAACAGATCGACTAGCTCAAGGGCGCTGAGCTGATCGAGCTGGGCGCTGCGGGGGTTGGCCTGCTCGGTCAGCAGGTGGCCGCGATCGGCGGGGTCAAGGGGGGTAGGCATAGTGATCTAGAGCAATTTCTCAAACTGCTGGCGCATGCGATCGAGCTCCGCCTGGGAAAACCCATTGTTGGCCACTGAGGCGTCTCTACCCTCTGGAGCAGGCTGGTCAGGATCCCAGGTAGTTTGTTCCAGGCTTTGCTCCGGGGGCACCGCCAGCGCTCCCTCGGGGACGAGCCGGTAGCCGTAGCCCGCAGACTCGCAAAATTCTTCGATCTCGGTCTGATCCATGCCCTCTGCCGTGGCCTCAGGAAAGTCTTGGGCTTCGAGCATCAGGGCGTAGCGAACCGCGTCGTCTTCGTGCTCAAACATCAGCACGATGTCTTGCCCCTCTAGGTGCAGGGTGTGAATGCCTTCGTTTTCGGTGCGGGCATTAAATAGCAGCACGTACACCACCATGGCCAATTCTCAGTAAATAGCGCTACCTGTCTACTCTACCGGGCAACTTCCACCCTGGGGCGAACAAACTACAGCCAGTCATCGTCAAGTAACCGATACTCTCAGAGCAGCCATCCGCCACCGGCAAAAAATAAATCGCTTCTTTGCAGGTGGTATGCAGAAACGGGGGAGTTCATTACTATTGTTTGGTGTTCAGCGGTGGGTAAACGGGTATGACCCCTTCTCAAGAGCCAGAGCCTTCTGAAGAGCTAGAGCCGGGGAGTGGCAGCAGTCGTCGCTGGCTGGCGGCTGGCCTGGTGGTGGGTACTGGGCTGGTGCTGGGCGGAGCGGTGGCTCTCGGCGGCTGGGTTTGGAGCCGCAATCACCTTGCCCCTTGGCTGTCGGCACAGCTGTCTGAAACCTTAAGCCGCCCGGTAGAGCTAGGGCCGGTGGAGCGAGTCGGTCTGTCTGGGGTACGCCTGGGGCCGTCGACAATTCCGCCCACGCCGACAGACCCAGACACGCTATCGCTAGAGGCGATCGAGGTGCGTTTTAGTCTGCTAGATCTGTGGCGACGAGAACTGCCGATCAGCCTCACCCTCGAACAGGGCAACCTCTACGTAGAGCAAAACGCCGACCGGCAGTGGTTTGATCTAGACATTGACCTGCCCGATCGCGATCGGGATCGCGACCCGTTTGTGGATGCTAGGATTGCCGCCATCTATGTTACCGATGGGCAGCTCACCATGGTGCCCTACGTGGAAGGGGCTCTAGAGCCAGTGCAGGTGGCGATCGCCGATCTTCAGGGGCAGCTCCAGTTCAGCGATGCCCTGGTTGAGGTATCAGAGGCCCCAGAGGCACCCCTAGAAGCCCAGCAGCTTGACCTCAGCCTGAGCGGCAGCTCCATTCAGGGGGGCAGCCTCAAGCTCAAAGGGGCGGTGCTGTTGCCGCCGCCTCAAGATGCCCCCAGCGCCAGTGCCGATGCCACTGAGGTGCCTGGGCCTGGCTTGAGAGCTAACATTAATCTGCGCACCGAGGCGGCCAGAGCCACTGACATCCTGCCCCTAGTCGACTCCTTCTTGCCCAGTCCGCTGCCGGTGCAGTTTCCTACGGGCGTGGTGAGCGGCCAGGTTGATATTGAAAGTGGCCGTGGGGTGCCCACCCGCATTGTGGGCACCGCCCGCGTTGACGAGGCCTCGCTGATTACCCAGGGGCTTCCCGAACCCCTCGAAGACCTTCAGGGTGACGTGCGGTTTCAGGGCCGGGCAATTGAGTTTGAGGCGGTTACGGCTCGCCTTGGGGCGCTGACCGCCGAGGCGGGCGGCACCCTAGACCTTGACACCGGCTATGACTTCAGCGGCCAGGTCAAGCCGTTTACCATTGCCCAGGTGACTGAGCTGTTTGATGTGGCGCTGCCGGTAGCCACGGCGGGTAGCTTTTTAGCCAATGTCACCATGACTGGGCCGTTGAATCGGCCCATCATCGCTACCGACCTGATTTCCCAGGGGCCGGTGACGGTCGATCGAGTAGCCTTTGCCACTGTTGAAGCCAACACGACGCTGCGCGGGCGCAACCTAGCCATTGACCGGGTGCAGGTGCTGCCCCAGGCCGGAGGAGCGATCGCCGGCAGTGGTCTGCTGAGCTTGGGCCAACCGGGGCAGCTGTCGCTGTCGCTGCGCGGTGACCAACTGCCTGCCGATGCTCTGGGTCGTCCCTACGGCCTGCCCGAGACCCTGGCACTGGGGCCAGTATCTACCGAGGTTGCTATCGACGGCCCGCTGGGGCAGCTGACCGGCAGTGCCCGCTGGCGCGCCCCCATGGGCACCTATCCGGCCCAGGGCACCATTGCCCTGGCCGACAACGCCCTGCGCTTTACCGATACGTTTGTGCAGGTGGCCGGGGGCACTGTGGTCGGCGACGGTACCCTGACCCTGGGCGATCGCCGCTGGCAAGGTACCGCCCGAGCCGTGGGGCTACAGCTCGATCGGCTGGGTGCTACCGCAGGCGGGGTGGTCAACGGTGAGGCCCAGTTTGCCGGTCAACTCGATGGCACTGGTCTAGGCGGGGTCGAGGGGCGCGGCGTGGCCCAGGCCCAGGTGGCGGGGGGGCTGGTCACTGGCCGGGGCACCCTTAACGGGGGACAGTGGAACGCTGATGTGCGGGGGCAAGACCTGCAACTGCGGGCCTTTGCCCCCGATCTCCAGGGCAGTGCTGGCGGCCAGTTTCGCTTCACAGGCACCACCGACGATCTCACCCTGGCGGGCATTCGAGGAGAAGGGCAGGCCGTGCTGTCTGACGGATTAGCTACCGCTGCTGGGCGCGCTCCGCAACTGGCTCAGGTGCGATCGCCCTTGACCGCCGATCTAGCCTGGAATGGCCAGTCGGTGCTGGTGCGGCGTGCCACCACTGCCGGTGTGCAGGCCGACGGCTTTGTCACGCCCAGCTTCGGTGGCCCAGGGGGGCTGGCGATCGCCAATCTCGACCTCAACCTCAACGTGGATGGGTTTAGTCTGGCGGCGCTACCGGTGCCAGAGATCATCCCCTTGACAGGGCTAGCTTTCTTTAATGGTCGCCTGCGGGGGCAGCCCGGTGCCCTCGCTCTCAACGGCAACGCCTCCCTAGTGGAATTTAATGCGGGCGGTTTGGCCTTTGCCTCGCCCCTCAGCGGCCCGGTCACCTTTGCCCAGGGTGGGGCGCTAGCGGTCGATCTCACCGGCAGTGGCGACAACCGCATCTACGTGGAGACCGCCGGGGGCAGCCGCGATCTCGATTTCGAGGTAGTCAGCGATTTTGGCGATGTCCGGCGGCCCAGTGCTTTGGCCACCGGTTCCCTGCGGGGAGACGATCTGACGGCCACCATCCGCAACCTACCGCTGCAAGGTCTCACCCTGCCCCAGAGCGGCTTGCAGGGTCTCGGCACCGTCAGCGGCACCGTCACCTCGGCCACCGTCGTCGCCAACCTGCGCCAGCCGACCCTGAGAGCTACCTTTGATATTGAAGATCCGGGCCTGGGGTATCTGAGTTTGCCGACGGCTACTCTACCCGCCGCCGCTGACACCACGACCCTGACTCCCCCGCTGGATGGTGCGGTGCCTCCCGATCGCCCCATTGCCATGGAAACTCGCTACGGCCAGCTGCAGGGCACGGTGACCTACGCCGACGGAGTGGTGGGGCTGGTGGGCGTCGCCCTAGAGTCGGCCTCGGGGCTGAGTCGCTACCTGGCCAGTGGTACCTATACCCTGGGCGCTGAGCCCCAGCTCAATGGCGAACTGGCCGTCGAAAATGGCCAGATTCAAGACATTCTCAAAACCCTGCTGATTTTTGAACGGGCCGATTTTCGCGCCAACTTACTTCAGCCGCCGCCGTGGTTCCCCAGTGGGGAAGTAGACCTGACCTCTCTAGAGCAGGTGAGTCAGGTGGGCGATCGCAATGCTAGTCTGCTCGACCAGCTGCGCCGCCTGGCCGAAGTCCTCGAACTGCAAGATTTGCTGGCGGCCCAAGCCGATACCGCCGCCTTCCCACCCCTGGAGGAGTTTGAAGGCAGTTTTTCGGGTCGGGTAACCGCCAACGGCCCCCTTTCTAGCGAGCTGGCCATTGCCTTTGACCTGGCCGGAGACAACTGGCGCTGGGGCGACCCGACCCGCCAGGCTAACAGCTATAGCTATCGCATCGACGAGGTCATTGCCCAGGGCAGCTACCAAGATGCGGTGCTCCAGCTCAACCCGGTCAGCCTGCGATCGGACTTCTCTCAATTTTCGTCCACTACTGAAGCCGGTGTGGCCCTGGCCACCCTCAACGGCGAGTTTAGCCTCAACCCCGATGACTCTGTAGCGCGCACCCTGCGCCTTGAGGTCAGCGATGTGCCGATGAATGCGATCCGCCAGCCCCTGCGGCTGCCCGACAACCTCGACGGTCTCATCAACATTGGGGCCACCCTCACCGGCAACCGGGCCGAGCCTCAGGTGCGCGGTCAGCTGGCGGTGAATGAGGCCACCATCAACCGTCGCCCTATCGACCTGGCGGCGGCCAGCTTTGGCTATCAAGAGGCCCGGCTCAATTTGCTGGGCCGCATGGCCATTCAGGAGCAGATCGATCCCCTGGTGCTGGTGGCCAGCGTGCCCCTGATCTTGCCCGGCGTCGCCCAAACCCCAGCTACCGACACGGTCAATGTCGACCTGCGCCTGCGGGATGAGGGCTTTGCTTTGGTCAACCTATTTACCCAGAGCATTGCCTGGGAGTCTGGCCCGGCTAGCCTCGATCTGGCGGTTCGGGGGCGGTGGCCCCAAAATACCTCGCCCCTGGTAGCGGTTTCTACCCTGGCGGTGACCGGGGCTGCCAACCTAGAGGGGGTAACTATCAGCGCTCGCAGCCTGCCCGAGCCGCTGACCAACCTGCGGGGCGTGGTCGAGGTGGCAGACCTAGACTTTGCCGTGGGCGATCGCACGGTGGTCAACAGTGGTCTGGTGCTTGATTTTCAAGATCTGCGTGGCGACTTTAGCGACGGTGAGGTCGTGGCTGAGGGCAAACTGCGGCTGCTCGCGCCGTTTTTGCCCAGCAGCACCCCCTGGCTCAACGGTGAGCCCAATGACGACGCTGACGGTGAGCTTGGGGAGGGCACTTCTCCTCCCCAAGACGATCGCTTTAGGCTTAGCCTTGACAACATTGCCCTCGACTTGCGCAGCCCTGCGGGTACCTACCGGGGCCAGGTCAACGGCAATTTGGTGGCCGATGGCAGCGTCTTTTTTGAGCCGCCCCTGACCATCGATGGGGCTATTCAGCTGTCGGATGGATTGCTGACGCTGCCAGAAACCCCCGAAAGAGACGGCACGACCACGGCTGCCTTTACCCCTACCCCAGAGACGGGCGACTATAGCCCCAACCCCCTCGACCTCAACGACTTTAAGCTGGTGCTGGCAGACAACGTTCGTCTGGCCATTCCTGGCATCGTCGATGTGCGGGCTGAGGGCAGCCTCAATCTGCGGGGGACGGTGCCAGCGGTCAAGCCCGATGGTCGTATCAATCTGCCCTCGGGGCGCATTAATTTGCTGACCACCGAGTTTCGGCTCACGGGTAACGAAAACTACGCTGAGTTCAGCGATCTCGATGAGGTAATCGACCCCTTGCTGGTGGCCACCCTGTCGGCGATCGTGCCCGACAGCGCGGCGGCGGGCAATACCCTGGCGGTGGCGACGCCCTTTCCGCGCAATGAGATCAGTGCTTCCGTGATTGACCAACTGGGGCTGACCCAGGGCGGGGTGCAAACCGTGCGTATTCGAGCCAGCGTCAATGGTCGGGCTAGCCGCGTGGTGAATCTCCAGGATGTGGAGCTGTCGAGCACGCCGCCGCGATCGGATAGCGAAATTATTGCCCTAGTCAGCGGTGGCTTTCTCGCTGCTCTAGAGTCTACTGTGGGCAGCGTATCTGGCGGCGGCGATGGTTTTCAGGGGCTGCTGGCCTTTGCCGGGTCAGCCCTGATTAACAACCTGCAAAACCTGCTGGGCAACGGCCTCGATCGCACCGAGTTGAGGCTGTTTTCGGCTTCGCCACCAGGGGGGCAGCAGGGCAATGCCATTGACATTGGCGGTGAGGTGGGGTTCAATCTGTCGCCCAATATCTCGGTGTCGGTGCAGAAAGTGTTTACCAACGTCACCCCGGCGTTGTTTAGCGTGCGCTACCGCATCAACGACCAGTTCACCCTGCGGGCGGTCACCAGCTATGAGCAGTTCAACGAAAACACCGGGGCCGTTTTGGAATTTGGCTTCTAGGGTGTTGTGTCTGGGGAATTGCGGCGGCATCGCCAGGACTGGGGGCGTCTGCCTCGATCGGGTAAGGTTAAAGGCAGTGATTTCTCAGCCCTGACTCCTACCAGATACCCAACTGCCTAATTCTATGGATCCAAAGTTATCTCAGCCTTCCCAGTCTCCATCCCCCGCTCCTGCTGAGGTTGGGGAGTCCCCGGCCTCGGCGGGGACTAAGGCGGGGTGGCGATCGCTGTGGGCTGATCAGCAGGGCAATCTGCGGGTGCTGGCGATCGCCCTGATCGTCGCCCTCACCGTGCGGGTCTTCATCGCTGAGCCCCGCTACATTCCCTCCAATTCGATGGATCCGACCCTGTATATTGGCGATCGCCTGCTGGTAGAAAAGGTCAGCTACCGTTGGCAGTCGCCCCAGCGGGGCGATGTCATCGTCTTCGCGCCGCCGCCCCAGCTCACCCAGCTGGGCTACGAATCGGGCCAGGCTTTCATTAAGCGGGTAATTGGCGTGCCCGGCCAGGTGGTGCAGGTGCGCCAGGGCCAGGTAGTGGTCGACGGCGCGCCCCTGGAAGAGCCCTATATTTTAGAGCCACCCGCCTACGCCATGAACCCGGTGCTGGTGCCCGAGGGCCAGGTGTTTGTCATGGGCGACAACCGCAACGACAGCAACGACTCCCATGTGTGGGGTGGGCTGCCCCAGGGCAATATCATCGGTCGCGCCCGCTGGCGGTTTTGGCCCCTCGATCGCTTTGGCCCTGTGCGCTAGGGCCGGTTTTTGTCCTGTTTTATGCAAGGGCAGGGTTTAGCCCTGGTACCCGGCTAGAAAATGCCTGCCTCTAGCCGTTTTGCTTCCTGGAGCTTGGTTTGTAGGTAGTCGCGACCCGCCTCAGAGTGCACAATCGGCACGGTTTCTAACAGGGCTGGGAAAAATAGCTCGCCCCAGCTGTCGGGCAGGGGGCAGCGGGTGCTGCCCCGGCGCAGCACCACTCGCTGGGTGGCATCGTCCCAAACAAAGGCGGTGGCGGCCCCCAGGGCGATCGCTCGAAAGTAGTTTTGGTTGGGGCAGCTAGCCGGGTCGGCCCCATTGAGCGCAGGCGATCGCCGACTCGGCAGCGCCACCGGCTGAAAGCCAACCCGATAGTCGTGGGCCTGCACCCCCAGCCGCGTTGCTTCGAGGTGTACGCCCTCAACCCCGACCGCAAACAGCAGGTCGCGGCGGAACTGATCGCTGGGAAAGCCTACCCCCTGAAGCGAACTAGGCAGCTGAGCCCGCTCTACCCCCGCCGCCAGCAGTGCCCCAGTCAGCAAAATGCGCTGAAAGCCGGGCACATCCCACTCGGTGATCAGCCCGTGGGTCAGGGCCGATCGGTAGAGCCGTTCGAGGGCGCGCAGGCGGGGCGCATCGGCGACATCCACGGCGATCAGCTCCTGCACGTTGAGGGTCTCCTGAGCGTAGGCCCGCAGCGATGCCTCGGTGCCGCCGTAGACCGAGATATCGGGCGCTTCGCGCAGGTAGATGGCCAGGCTGCGCCGAAAGGTTTGGTACCGAGGGTCGCCGGGGTTGGTTGGGGAAAAGGCCTGATCGATCAACCCGGCCAGATGGGCCTGAAACCCTACTGCCTGCTTGATGGCGGCGCTGACGCCGATATCTTCTCCAGCGGTGATCAGGGCGGCGTAGAACGCTTCGTGCAGACCGGCCCCCTGTTGGGCCAGCTGGCGGTAGACGGTCATGTCGGCGGCGATCGCCCCCATCTGCCCCGCGAGCCGGGGCTCTTTTTTCGCCAACAGCGACCAAAAGCGGGGGCTAAAGGCATGGTCTTTGAGCAGGGCAAACACAATGCGATCGCCCTCAGCATCCTCAAACCCGTGCAGCAGCTCCAGCAGCAGCAGGCGGCTGTTTTGGTAGGCCTGCTCCAGACTGTAGCCCGCCTTCTCCTGACGCGAGACCATCACTGACAAGCTGTTGCCGCCGGTCAGGTGAGCCGCCCCGCCCGGAAACAGGCGCTGGCCCATGCCCACGGCAGCCCAGTCGCGATCGCTAAAGCCAATTAGGGCAAAGCCCAGGGCCGATTTATGTTCCACCGACAGGGTCTGCATGCGCTCGGTAATTGTGGCTCTCAGGGCCTGTTTTTCGCGCTCGTTTTGCTCAATGGCCACCGCCAGCGATCGCAGCCGCTCGGGGTAGATGCCCTCTCCCTGAATCTGCACCATACCCAGAGCCAGGGCGATCGCCCCCTCCTCAGCCCCCACGGTGACATTGGGAATTTTTGACATCAGCTCCGGCGTGCTCGACAGCTGCCGACTGGCTAACGAGGTCGAGGCATCGAGCTGCCTCAGCACTGCCCATCTCGCCCACTGCCCCACCAGTCCTGGCTGGGCCAGCAGGGGGCGGGCCAGCAGCTGCACCATCGACAGCAGCTGTTCGTCAGCCCAAAACGACCCCACTCGGCCCGCCCCGCTGGTAATCGGGCGAGCGTCGGGGTGGCGCAGCAGCGGATCGTGCAGGGTGCGCAGGGAATGGTCGAGCATCCACAGCGACTCTGCTGGGTCTAGCCCCGCCACCCGACTCGACTCGGCATAGACCGGGGCAAAGTAGTCTCGAAAAAAGCGATCGGTGTTGAAGCGATCGCCCTGGCGGTAGGAGGCGAGCTTGCCCTGGGCCAAATCGGCAGCGATCGCAGTGACGTAAGGGTTAGTCTGCAAAAACCAGAAAAACTTGCGGTCTAGGGCTGTGCCCAGATGGGCGCGAGCGCTGTAGTAAGCCCCCTCCGACAGGGGGGGCACCACGGTGCCGTCGGTGAGGGTGATCCAAGCCCCGTCGCCGCCAAACCGGTAGGTGGCCCCCTCGATCGGGCCAACCCAGTCGCGGGGGGGCAACCCCTGAGCTTGCAGTCCCAGGGTCAAGGCCAGCAGACCCAGATCCACCACCAGGTGCCCCGGCGGGGCCAGGGCTGGGTTGGGCTGTAGATCTACCATTGCCTCGCGGTTTGAGCCGGTGATGCGGGCCATACCCTGCCACGGCTGAGCCGGGTCTACGGGAATGCGATCGCCCAGCAGCGCCTTTAGATCGGCCCCGGCTATAGGGGCCACCTGGGCGGTAAAGTCGTAGCCGGTTTGGCGATCGAAGCGGCCAGTCGCCGCGATCGCCAGGGGGCCAACGCGCAGCTGACTGTCGGTCAGGCTCACCCGCTGCCCGCCAAAGGTGAGAGTGCCCTGGAGGTGGTCAATGGGCTTTGACAGCTGGTTGATCTGCCCCTGGCCGTCGCGCACCATGGCCGTCCCCGTTAGCTGCCAGTCAGTGGGCGACAGCAAGCTGGTCAACGGGGCACTCAGGGTCAGGGCGCTGTCAAGACTGCCCGCCGCGATCGCCATCGTGGTGGGCAACACCGGGTTAAATGCGGCTAGGGGAAGGCGCTGGGTGTGGGTCTTGACCTGTAGCGATCGCCCCTCCCAGTCCACCACGCCGCTGAGTTGAAAACGCCCCTGCTGGATCTGCCCGGTCAGATCTAGGGCGAGAGGAGCCTGGCCTGTCGGGCGATGCAGCTGGGCCTGGAGCCCAGCTAGGACAATGCCAGGGCGAATCGTGCCGTCCTCAGCGAGACGGGGCCGCAGGGTCAAGCTGCCGTCTTCGATCTGAAGAGTCGAGAGGGCGGTGAGGGCGGGGGGGAAGGCCAGTCCATCCCTCAGCCCATCGTCTCCGGTCAGCAGGCTATCCTCTGGGCTGGGAAGGGCTACCCAAAAATCGGGCTGCACCAGCGTTACCGTCGCCCGCAGGCCCTGCCGCTGCCGCAGAGCCGACCAGTCTAACCCCACCACCACGGCCTCGACCTGCCCTGCCAGGCTCTCACCGTCGGCCATGGGCAGGTGGGTGCGCCCCAACCATAACCCCCGATGCGAAAGGCCGCGCCAATGCCCCAGATGAAGCGATCGATTCAAAGTTGTTGCGATCGCCTGTTCTACCCTACCGTGAACATATTGAAAAACCAGTACGCTGCCTAGTACAAATCCAGCCAATGCTCCCGGTATAGCAACCTGCTTTATTAGTTTGATCGGTCTAAGCGATCGCCGGCGAGGAATATTACGGTAGGCAAGGGACATAGAACTGACACAGGAAGATCAGCCGACAAGGGTATCAATAACCTCTTTGAAATTCCGTAAAGTTATTTGAACTGTTGCTAGGTAAATCTAAATAGCAGTCCTATTTGTTATGACCTGTCTACATCGGCAGCCTGGTTTTGCTAAGGAAAGTATGGTGCGAGCTTAGCCTCAGCCATGCTGAATAGCTTGCTCTAAGGAGACATGCTCAAGTCGCTATACTCTTGCCCAGACTGGATTATGGCCGTTAGCGCCAATCTTGAAGCATGAAGCGGGAAGCCTTGCCTTAAAGATTGAAGTTACATCAATACAGCAAACTTCTGCTGCCCTTATTCAGTAACGACAGTGGCAGCTAGAAGTAGTCCCTTGAATTTTGATGCCAAAGACGACTCTTAAGTATTGAGAGCTTAAAAAGCGATCGCACCGGCATAAGATTCAAAAATTAACGCTTCCTGAGCCTAATACGGTTTTGTCTAGAGAGAAAATATGTATTATTAACATAGTGTTTGTTCCCTAAAAGCAAAGAAATTCTCTAGACATTTCAGGTATTTGGAGAACTTTTTCCATCTGCCAAGGGTTGACACTGAGGTAAATCATGAAACTTTCTTTCACCAGGCAATCGAGCTACTTGGCGGCAGGCTGTCTTGCCGGTTTTCTGGCCGCTACAGGATTTTCTCCGCTCTTTGCGGTTCTAGCCGCTAGAAACCCGTTGACATCCCACGACGATCTCTCTGAGGTACAAGCCTATATTGGTGAATGCCGACGAGTTATACCTGCCAACGGCTCAGTCGCCGTGTATGACAACACTGACCTCGACAAAAACCCATCCACCCGCATCGGCACCATTCGCGCAGGCACGACCATGCGTTTGACTGGAGTACTTCGGGGGGACGGTGATGACACCATTCCTACTGTCGCTCAGGTCTTCTTGCCTGGCAGCAGCTTTACGACTAATCGCCTCGTTGGCTGGGTCGATGCCAGCAAAATTACGTCGTGGCCCTGTAATCAGCAGTAGCACCGGCCATTTTCTCTGAGACACGCCCGTTGTTCGAGTGGTCTGCCAAGACTAAATGTATAGGCTGAGTGGCGCGACAGCATAACCCAGCAAGACTCACTACTGCTGGGTTTTGCCTCGTTCCACCCAATCGACGTAAGCCCTAATCTTTAGTTGTGGCACTGCGATAAGGCCACCACTAAAGGACTACTCGCTGTAAAAGGTCTCTAGGCTGGTGCGATCGCCTACAAAGCGCCAGTGCCAGGGCTCAAACGCCACCCCCTGAAAGTTGTCGGGCGGAAACGACAGCTCATAGCCGTAGCGCACGGCGTTGGCATCTAGCCACTGGTAGGCGCGGGTATCAGCAAAGCCTTCATCGAGGTGGGTGCCCGACTGGTCGCCGTCTCCCACGTCAACGGCGTAGCCCGTATGGTGCTCGCTGTAGCCTGGGGGGGCACTGACCTCTGCGCGGGTTTGGGCGTCTTGGCCCCGCTGGGCTTTGAGATTGAAGAAAATCGTCTCCTGTTCGGCCTGGGAGCGAAAACCTGAGAGCGGCGCTAGGCGAATGCCTTCCTGGGCAGCGGCTTGGGCCATAGCCTCATACTCGGCGGCGGCGGCACTACGCAGGCGAATGCTGCTATTGGCGCTGAGGGCGACTAGGTCATCTTCTGGAGCCTCAGCAAAGGCGCGATGGCCCAGCAGTAGACCCCGGCTGGAGGGGGCTAGCTGCACGGCGCGATCGAGATCTGTGGGGGTAGTACCAGTGCCGTCGACTGCCTCAGACGGTCGATTGACCATGGCCTCAAAGGGCCGAGTAAACTCTGTCGAAGAAAACTGGGCAGTTTGGTACCAGGCCACGATGCCCCCCGCCGCCAGAGCCAACAGGGCTAATCCAACAATGCGGCGCAGCCGCTGCGTACGACGGAGCCACAATGGTGGTGCTGCATCGTACAGAGGCACATCGCGAGCAGCTTGAGGAATGTCATCAATGGGGGGCATAGTCGCTGGCTAGAAACCCGTCAAAACTCAACCCATTATGGCCTGCGAGAGTCCTATCGTGTCATCCAACTGCCCCGCTAGCTGAATCCCATAATCCTGGTTCCCCAAAGGCCAAATTCTAGGGGCGCATGACATGCACTCTGCCGAATCGGGAGTTTCTAAGCAGGACTGGGTACAAGACCCTGGAGTTGCGTTCTATGGTGCAAACAATAAACCTCGTCGCAGGCAAGTCACCTAGGCTTGGCAGTTAGCTGAGGTCGCTGATATCGTCCAGGCTATCTAGCAGGTCGTCTGAGGTGGCTTCAGGGGGTGTGGCATTGAGCAGGGCGTCTAGATCGATGGTGTCAGCATCAAAAGTCGAATCTAGGGCACCAGCCCCAAAACTTGAGTCTAGGGGGTCGGCATCAAAACTCGGGTCTAGGGCACTCGCATCAAAACTCGGGTCTAGGGCACTCGCATCAAAACTCGCATCTAGGGCTAGATCACCTGGGTCACTGGCTAGCTCGTCATTTAGCAGTGCGGCCAACTCCAGATCGCCAGGGTCTGTCGGGGCGGGTGCTAGGGGCTGGTCGATCTCTAGATCGCTGCTCAAACCCGTGGTGGCCCCAGCTGCTTGGGCGATCTCGTTGGCGGCGGCGATCGCCTGATCTAAATCTAGCTCCTCAGGTTCAACCCCTAGAGGGCTCTCACTGGGGGCGCTAGCCTGCATGAGCTCCAGACGGGCTTCGTAGCTCTGGGCTAGCTCCTGGGTACGCTGGGTCAGCTCATCCTGGTAGTGCTCGATCTTCTCGGCTAGCTTTTGCTCATACTCTGCTCGCAGAGCTTCCTCTAGCTCTCGTCGCAGGTTTAGCTCTAGCTCTTCGACCGAGATCGATGCCGCCTCTGAGGACGGGGTCGCCGTAGCGGTGAGCTGTACCCGCGCTTCATAGTCTTGCTCCATCTGAGCCAGGCGCTGGGCCATGTCGTCTTGATACTCGGCAATGCGTTCGGCTAGGCGCTGGTCATACTCCGCTTGAAGACGAGCTTCTAATGCTGCTAGATCAACGCTTTCATCGGTGGTGGACAATTCGGGCATCAGTGCTCCCAGGCCAACGCTGCTGGTCGTTTGGGTCAGTTGGGCCTGGTCTTGGTAATAGGCGGTTTCTGAAGGGATCGCTGCGCGAAGTGCCTCGGCCAGACGTTGGTCGTACTCTTGTTGGATCTGCGATCGCACCTCTACCAGCTTGGCCTGCAAGTGCTGCTCATAGGCCTGCTGTACCTTAGCCGCCACCTCTTTGAGCCGGGCTTCGTACTGCTTGCGAATGCGTTGCTCGACCGTGCCGTCTACCACCGCCGGAGAAGCTTCCTCCACAAGGCCCTGGCGAGATCGATACTCGGCCTCAAGCTGGCTCCTCTGAGCATCCATCTGAGCCTGATACTGCTCCATTTTTTCGGCCAGAAGGACTTCGTAGTCCCGTTGCAGCTGCTCGGTGGCCTCGCGCAACCGCTGCTCATGCTGGTCTTCTAAATCGTCTTGATGGCGCTGACTTTGCTGCAGAGCCTCGGTTAGCTCATTGACCTGTCCCTGGCGCAGGTAATAACCCACGATCACCGCTAGCAGCAGCCCAATTAAGAGAGCAACAATCAGACCTTGCGTAAGTTGAGGCATGGTTACTTATTCCCCGGTAGAACTAACTAAAAGACGAGCTATACGGCATCTGTGCCCGAGGGGCAGAAACCCATCTGCTACCTCGCCTCAGCAGTCCTTACAGTGCAATCGACGATTAATGATATACGCTGCTCCCAGTTTATGATCTGCAACTTTGCCCTGACTGGACTGCCTATGAACTGAGTTGCCTATGAAACAGTTTATGACCAGAGCCAATCTCGACTCTGCATGCCCTCGGGGTCATCCCCTACAATAGATGTACAGCGAAGAAGGGAGTCTACCTTCACTTGAGATCGCTGGCGTACTTTGCCGCTATCCCCTACTGCCTTGCTTATGACCCAGTCCTTCCCCCTCCAGCCTGCTGCTGTTACCAATGCCATTGATGCCGCGCCTGCTGCCTCAGTAGACCAAGACGCTCTCAATCTGGCCTACGCCATTGCTGCCGCTGCCGACGAACGCAAAGCTGGCAACATCACAATTTTGCAGGTGGGGGATGTGTCGTATCTGGCTGACTATTTCGTAGTGGCCACAGGATTTTCGGCGGTGCAGGTACGGGCCATCACTCGCTCTATCGAAGCCACCCTTGAAGCCGATTGGCACCGCCGTCCGCTGCGGGTCGAGGGGCAGGGTGAAGGCACCTGGATCGTCATGGACTACGGCGAGGTGATTGCCCATATTTTTATGCCCGAAGCCCGAGATTTCTACGACCTAGAGGCCTTTTGGGGCCATGCTAACCAGATTGTCTACCAGCCTTCAGGCCAGCACTTTAGCCCCTCCCAGTTCTAGGTCAAAGCCCATTCCAGACTCGTCAATCGCCCCCCAATTGCCCCACAAAAATTGCTAAATGATTCCTATTGGTGGGCAATTCGTTTAGGCTAGAGCTAGATTTTCGCAGTGTCGGTGGCAATGCCTCAGCGATGTCCGGTACCGGCTGAACAACAGCCTATCAACGAATATCAAGATGTGCGAGAGTCCTGGTTTTATGGCTGGGGCAGTCGTGATCTGACCGGTTACCTCAAGCCAGTCGTCATTTTGTGGTTGGTTGGTTGGGCTGTGGCAGGGCCAATGGCGGCAGCCAGCTTCGTTCCTGCTAAACATCCAGTCACCTTTGGCCTGAGTGCTGCTATGGGGGCGCTCGTGCTGCCCATGCTGACCCTGCTACAGCTCTATGTAGGCTGGGCCCACGTGGGTGGACGGCTGCGACAAACCACGGTGCCCTACGAAGAATCTGGCTGGTACGATGGCCAGCTCTGGGTTAAGCCCGAAGAGGTATCCAACCGCGATCGCCTCATCGTAGACTACCAGGTGCAGCCGGTGCTGCGCCGCATTCGCCGCACCCTGGGGGTGATTGCGCTGCTATTAGCCCTAGGCCTGATCGCCTGGCCTCGGGCCTGAGGGCTCACCAGCCTCACTCACTCTATTCACCTTCCAGAGCATTCCCTATGACCAGCAGTCGGGTTAGTCGGCACCAAACTAAAGAGCTAGAGATTCAGCTGCTGCGAGAAGGCATTGTAGAGTCTAACCATCTGGCTCACGTGGCCGTGTGCGACAACCGGGGGCGCACCCTATCGGTGGCGGGCAATAGCGAGTTGGGCACCTTTATTCGCTCTGCCCTCAAGCCCTTTCAGGCGCTGGCGGTGACGGCGGCAGGGGCGCTAGAGCGCTACCGGCTCGACGATCGCGATCTGGCCATCATGTGCGGCTCCCACCAGGGAACCATCGAGCAAACCCGTCAGGCGTTTCACATTCTCTGGCAGGCCGACCTCGACCCCACGGCCCTGCGCTGCCCCATCCCACCGGGCAAAAAAAGCCCTCTAGAGCACAACTGCTCGGGCAAACATGCCGGTATGCTGGCGATCTGTCAGCAGCGCAACTGGCCCCTAGAGAGCTATCTCGATCGCAACCACCCGGTACAAAAGCTGATTTTGGGCCGCGTCTCAGAGCTGCTGGGCATGCCCCCCGACGAGTTTATCTGCGCCCACGACGACTGCGGTGCTCCCACCTACTTTATGCAACTCAGCCAGATGGCGGTGCTGTTTGCCATGCTGTCGTCGGGTAGCAACCTCGATATGGAGCGCATTGTGCGAGCCATGACCAGCCACCCCAACCTGGTGGGTGGCCCCGACAGCTTTGACACCACCCTGATGGAGCTGACCAACGGTGCCCTGGTAAGTAAGTCGGGAGCCGAGGGCATTCAGTGCATTGGCCGGGTGGGTGAGGGGCTGGGCGTCTCGATTAAGGTGGTCGACGGCGCGCGGCGGGCCAAGTATGCCACCGCCATCTTTACCCTCCGCCAGCTCGGCTGGATCTCACCCACCGTTGCTGACACCCTGGCCGAAACCTACATGGAACTTGGCAAATTCACTCGCCTAGACGTAGTCGGCGATCTGCCGATGATGTATTAATTCCAAATCACATACCTACGATTCAAAATCGCCTGGTAGGGCGTATTGCACTGCAATGCACCTACAAATTGTGCGTATACAGATAGGACTTCGTATAAGGACAATTCTGACAAAGAAAAGCTCCAAGGATTTCGCTGCCTTTAAAGGGCGCAGGCCCTGCGCCCCTACATGGGGGTATCTTCTTTTCCAGAGATTTCCTTAGCTCAGATGAACCATAGCCGGGATGGGAGCAGGCCGCTCGGGTTCTACTGCCGTCTCGATCAGCCCGCCGCCCAGCACTCGGTCACCGTCGTACCACACGGCAGCCTGGCCGGGGGTGACACCAAACTGCGGCTCGTCAAACACCAGCCTCACCCGCCCCGTCGGGTTCTCCGGCTCCAGAGGGATCAGCGTCGCGCCTACCGCCTCGCTGCGGTAGCGGATCTGTACTGACACGGGCAGTGGCTCTGCTGGGGCGACCATAGAGACCCAATTGACCCGCTGTACGGTGCAGTCGGGCCAATGGGCGTCGCTGCGATCGGCCACAATTACGTGGTTTTTGCCCTGGTCAAAGCCCACCACGTAGAGGGGGTTGGCGGCAGCAATGCCCAGGCCTTTGCGCTGGCCAATGGTGTAGTGGTGAATGCCGGTATGCTGGCCGAGAATGCGGCCTGCCGTATCGACAATGTCGCCGGGCTTGGGGGCTAGGTATTTATCCAAAAAGGTCTGCATCGAGCCGTGATGCTCGATTAAGCACAGGTCTTGGCTATCGGGTTTGGCAGCGGTGTGCAGACCCAGCTCGGCGGCAATGCGGCGGGTCTCGACCTTGGTCTGATGACCTAGGGGAAAGTCGCAGTGGGCCAAAATCTCTTGGGTGAGGTCGTAGAGAAAGTAGGACTGGTCTTTGCTGGGGTCAACGGCGCGGCGCAGCTCGTACCGACCTGTTTCATCGTTGTGGGTGATGCGGGCGTAGTGGCCAGTGGCGATGCGATCGCACCCCAATTCTGCCTTGGCATACTGCAACATCGGCCCAAACTTGACCGCCCGGTTGCACTGGGAGCAGGGCAAAGGTGTGATGCCAGTGCCGTAGCCCTCTACCAGGTAGTTGATAATCTCGCGCTCAAACACCTCGCGGCTGTCAACCACGTGGTAAGGAATGCCCAGCTCATCACAGAGCTTGGCGGCATCGACCATGCCCTCAGAACAGCACTGACCCTTGCCTTTCATTAGCCACAGGGTGAGGCCCACAACATCATAGCCCTGCTGATGCAGGGTGGCCGCCGCTACTGAACTGTCTACGCCGCCGGAGAGCCCGACTACAATTTTTGCCATGGCCAAACTGCTGTGCCTACGCCTGTAGAAAATGAACTGCTAAAGAAATAAATAGATAAAAGGCCGTGCGATCGCACAACCCACAGCCCCAGATGAGAAATGTCCAGTGAAAATTAGGCCGCTTCCTATTCTAGCTCACGGCCTTGAGCCAGTTGAGCACCTAGCATTGGTTCCGTCGGGCAGACACCAAACGGCGAGAGTATCTATGCTGCCATGTGTTTTAGAAAATAAGCTTTAGTGCCGAGCATCAGGCTGATACTCGGCACTAGAAACCCTCTCTACCTAAGCAAATCTAGCCGAACTATTCAGCTTCTCCGGCAGGCTCTAGGGGCTGGGCTTGCTGCCGCTGTAGAGCCTCCTGCTGAAGCTGGCGAAAGTTGGCGGCTTCAGTGTTGATATGCCCCCGCTGTAGGCGGTTAAAATCTTCCATGCTGGTGCCGTTGAGCAGAGTGGCCCGGTGAATCAAGTCGAAGGGGTTGATGCCGCCGCCAAAACTGTTGGGATTGGTATCAGCACTGCCAAACCCCTCGGCGGCATTGACGCGGGGAGCCTGAGTGGGGTCAGTACTTGCCGTTTGGGCCTGGGCACTTGGAGCAAGAGCTAGAAACCCAAGGGTAGCCAAAGCAGCTGCGGTTCGAACCATTTGAAGGGGGGAACTCATCGGAGCACTCCTTGACACCAAAAGAACAAAGGCATAAACAAAACAAAAAAGCCAGCCTAGAAGACTTTCTATACATCCATTGTAGTGGCTAACCTTGAGATCGCTGATGTTGCCCCAGCCAGCTGTCTAGGTGGAACATCAGAGACGCCTAGGCAATCCGGCGACGCAGCAGCGGCTGAATGAGCGCCAGGGCCAGCCCACAAAAGACTACCAGCACCCCGAGACAAGCCCCGAGAGACACTGCCGCAAAGGGAGTTTGTAACACGGTGCTGCCCAGGCTCCAAATTGGGTGCAGATAGACGTAGCGAATGGGCTCGATCGCATAGGTCAGCGGGTTGAGACTCGCCACCACCTGGAGCCAGCCGGGCATAAACTCCAGCGGCACCAGGGCGGTGCTAGAGAACAGCAGCGGCAGGTTGGTGACAAAAATCACGCCGATTAGCTCGATATGGCCCGGCAGAGCAAAGGTGAGGCCCAAACTCAGCGCCGTCACCCCCAGCACCAGGGTCATGACAATAAACAGCACCAGCAGCAGCCCCGGCAGGCTGGGCAGACCCGCCCCCAGCACCGCACTCAGCGCTAGAATCGCTGCCGTCTGCACCAGGCTCAGCGCCGCGATAAACAGCGCCGACGCCACCACAATCGAGTAGCGCGAGGCCAGAGGTGCCACCAAAAACCGGTTCAAAAAGCCAAACTCGCGATCGAACATCACCGGCAGACCCGCATTCAGCGCCCCGCCAAAGGCCGTAAAGACAATGATGCCCGCCCCTAGAAACTGGCCGTAGTTGCGGCTCTCGCCAAACAACCCCTCGGGCACATTCTGAAACAGCGCCCCAAACAGCACTAGCCAGATTAATGGCTGGATCACCCCCGCCACCAGCGTTGTGGGGCGGCGCTGAAGCTGAATAAACAGCCGCCGGGTCATGGCCAGGGTCTCTTGCAAAAAGGCTCCCGAGACCAGCCCCTGGGTTTTCACCAGGTCGGCCTTCCAGGCTTTGAGATCGGCATTGTGCAGGCTGGGGGCAGCCCCGTTAGCGGGTGCAGTGGGAATGGTAGTACTCATGGTGGTCTAGGCTCCCTTCATCGCTTGCTTTTTCTCTTGCTTTAAATCGCGTTGGCCTACGGCGGCCAGTTCGGCATCCATCAGGGTGCGGCCCGTGGCGGCTAGGTACACGTCGTCGAGGCTGGGGCGCGACTGGGCAATGCCAAACACGGGCAGATCGGCAGTCTTGAGGGCCTGCTGCACGGTCAGCAGCACGTCGGGCTGACGATCGACCACCAGGTTTAGCGAGTTGCCCTGGGCCTCGTTGACGATCACCTCGCGCACAAAGGGCAGCTCTGCCAGCATGCGCTGAGCTGCGGCAGCTTCGTCGTCGGGGGTAAATTCGCGGAGGCGCAGGGTGATGCGATCGCCCCCAATTTTGTCTTTTAGATCGCTCGGGGTGCCCGAGGCGATGACCCTGCCCTGGTCGATGATGGCCACGCGATCGGCCAGGGCGTCGACTTCTTCGAGGTAGTGGCTGGTGATCAAAATGGTGGTGCCCGCCGCCTTCAGCTGCCGCAAAAACGTCCACACCGCCGATCGCGTCTCAATATCGAGGCCCACGGTGGGCTCGTCGAGCACCAGTAGGTCGGGCTGGTGCAGCAGCCCCAGGGCCAGATCCAGCCGTTTTTTCAGGCCTCCCGAGTAGGTGCCCGTCTTTTTGTCGGCCCAGTCGCCCAGCTCGAGCAGGTCGATCATCTGGTCAATGCGGCGACCCGAGACCGCCCTGGGCATGTGGTAAATAGCAGCCTGGAGCTGGAGCAGTTCGCGCCCGGTGAGCACCTTGTCTAGGGCTACCTCCTGGGCGATATAGCCGAGATACTGGCGCACCAGCCGGGGCTGGTCGAGCGCCGAGATGCCCATCACCTCTAGGGTGCCGCTGTCGGGGGTGGCCAGGGTGCAGAGACAGCGAATGGTAGTGGTTTTGCCCGCCCCGTTTGGCCCCAGCAGACCAAAAATTTCGCCGGGCTCAATGGTGAGCGACACATCGCGCACCGCCGCCACCGATCCGTAGGACTTTTTTAGGTTTTGAATCGATACCGCTGCGCCCATCTGTAGAGGATCCCCAACTGTATTGGTGTCTACCTTTGTCATTCTACAGAACTCTACCGAGCCGGGGGCGAGCAGGCCAGTTTTGGTGCCGGCTCAGAGAGTAGAGGGGGAGAAGATCCGATAGGCTGGAGCCAGAGAGATTTTGGGAGATTTCTGGGCAAGAAGATCATCCCATGTAAGGGCACAGGGCCTGCGTCCTGGGGAGAAAGCCAAATTCTTCGGTATTTTTGTTGCCAGAATTGTCTTTGGGACTTACTGAGTTGCGCTGATATGAGCTTTATCGAAGACTTGGGCCTGCTGATTCGCGCCCGCTACCCGATTATCTACATCGCTACGGCTGAAGAAGACCGGGCCGAGTCTGACATTGCCGCCTGTGCCGCCGCCCAGGGCAACCGGGCCCTCTACACCTGGGATTTTGTCGATGGCTACCAGGGCAACCTCAATGACGCGGGCTTTGGCAAGCGCAACCCCCTACAGGCCCTAGAGCTAGTGGAAAAACTGCCCGCTACGGCCCCGGCGGTGTTTGTGCTGCGCGACTTTCATCGGTTTCTCGACGACATTGCCATCTCTCGCAAGCTGCGCAACCTGGCCCGTCGCCTCAGCGCCCAGCCCAAGACCCTGATCATTCTTTCGCCCCAGATCACGATTCCTGACGAGCTGGGCGAAACGGTGACGGTGCTAGAGTTTACGCTGCCCAACGCTGCTGCCATTCGCCAGGCGGTGGGGCAACTGCTGGCGGCCACCAATGCTGACCTGCCGGGGGCCATGCTCGATGAGGTGGTGCGCACCTGCCAGGGGCTTTCCCTAGAGCGCATCAGACGGGTGCTGGCGCGGGCGATCGCCGATCACGGCAGCTTTACCCCCGCCGATCTAGACCTGATTCTCGACGAAAAGCGCCAGAGTATTCGCCAAACGCAGATTCTAGACTACTGCCCCGCCCGAGAGCAGATTGCCGATATCGGCGGCCTCGACAACCTCAAAGACTGGCTGCTCAAGCGCGGGGCCGCATTTTCAGAAAAAGCTCGCCAGTACGGGCTACCGCATCCTCGCGGGCTGTTGCTGATCGGCATTCAGGGCACTGGCAAATCGCTGACCGCCAAGGCGATCGCCCACCACTGGCATCTGCCCCTGCTGCGCCTCGACGTGGGGCGGCTGTTTGGTGGCCTGGTGGGTGAGTCTGAGGCCCGCACCCGGCAGATGATTCAGCTGGCAGAGGCGCTGGCTCCCTGCGTGCTGTGGATTGACGAAATCGACAAAGCCTTTGGTGGGCTCGATGGCCGGGGCGACGCGGGCACCGCCAGCCGTGTCTTTGGCACCTTCATCACCTGGATGGCGGAGAAGACCTCGCCAGTGTTTGTGGTGGCTACTGCCAACAACATTCAGACTCTGCCACCGGAGATGCTGCGCCGGGGCCGCTTTGACGAGATCTTTTTTGTGGGCTTGCCCAACCAGGGCGATCGCCAGGCCATCTTTGAGGTGCACCTGTCGCGGCTGCGGCCCCACACCCTCAAGAGTTTTGACACTGTCCGGCTGGCCTACGAAACCCCAGAGTTTTCGGGGGCGGAGATCGAGCAGGCGATCGTTGAAGCCATGCACCTGGGCTTTAGCCAAAACCGTGACTTTACCACCGACGACATTCTTGCCGCCGCCAGCGAAATGGTGCCCCTGGCCCGTACCGCCCAGGATCAAATCGAGGCTCTCCAGGCCTGGGCGGCGGCGGGCAAAGCCCGCATGGCATCCCGCAGCGACCTCGACGGGCGGCTGCGCCCCTCGCTCCCCGAGACCGATTAGCTGGCCCGATGCCGATCGGGCAGGGGTGCTGTACCATTAGCAAGCTGTAAACCTATCATCCGGCCCGCTACCGTCCATGAAGGGATTTTTTATCGGCCTGTCAAAGTTGATTTTGGGCATTGCGATCGCCCTGGTGCTGCTCTCGATGGCGGGGGTGGCTACGGCCCGCTACTTCATGGGCCGCCTCTCGGTGCTGCCGCCCATACCGCTCTACGGCGACGAGATGCCTTCGGCCCCACCGCCTGAGGCTTCGCCAGCGACCGATCCAGCGGCCCAGGTTGCTCCACCCCCAGAGGCAGCACCAACCGTTGAGCCGCCTCCCCCTGACGTTGCCCTAGAACCCGGCAGCTACAGTGCTGTGGTGGCACAACCCATCGGCCTGGTCATGCGTGAAGGCCCAGGGGTTGAGTTTCCCCAGGTGGGCGGGGTGGATGTCAATGAAGCTGTTGTAGTGCTCGAAGAACCCGCCGATCAGGCCTGGGTCAAGGTGCGGGTAGTGTCTAACGGCCAAGAGGGCTGGGTAAAGGCAGGCAACACCCGCCGCACCGAGTGATCGGGCGAATGTTAACAAATTTAACTGACCCTTAAGCTTAGTATCAGTTCCTCGGGGCCTGCTCATTTGGCTTTGGTCTGGGTGATAGCGTTAGGTCTGAAAAGTAACCCGTCCCTAGGGTTGGGTACGCAGTTACTGCGGCCCCTGCGACCTGATTGCTCTACATATCCTGCCTTTACACCCAATGCATAACCTACAAAAAGACTGGATTGGCTCCGTGGCGATCGCGGCCCTTGGGGCTGGCGTGATTACATCCTTTGCTGTTGCCCAGGGGCAAAATCCGCTGACGGGGCTGGCCATCACGGCCTTCGCAGCAGTTTCAGCCGTAGCCATCGACCATTTTCTGTAGAGTTCGCTTGCCTGAGATTGGCACTGATACCCAACCCGACTGACACAACCCCGGTTTGAAACCGATACCTGGTAGGGGCATTGCACTGTAATGCCCCTACTTGAGGCTAGCTATATAGGGCGTTCTCGCCCCCCTAGCCCTCGGGGCGGCGGTGAACGTGAAACACCGACGACTGGTCGGTCGGCATGAGCAGCAGATCGCTGATGTTGACGTGGGCCGGGCGGGTGAGAGCAAATAAAATTACGTCGGCGATGTCGTCACCGGTAAGTGGTGTCATGCCTTGGTAGACGCCCTTAGCGCGATCGCCATCGCCGCCAAAGCGCACCAGGCTAAATTCGGTCTCTACCAGGCCAGGGTCGATATTGGTAACGCGGACTGGGGTGCCTACCAGGTCGAGCTTGAGCCCTTCTGAGAGCGACCTTACCGCAGCCTTGGTGGCGCAGTAGACGCTGCCGCCGGGGTAGGTCTGCCGTCCGGCGATCGACCCGATATTCACCACGTGGCCGTGCTGCCGCTGCACCATGCCCGGCACCACGGCGCGGGTGACGTAGAGCAGCCCCTTGATGTTGGTGTCGATCATGGCTTCCCAGTCTTCGATGGGCGCTTCGTACTGCTTGTCTAGCCCTCGGCTCAGCCCGGCATTGTTGATCAAAATGTCGATCGCCTGCCAGGGGTCGGGCAAACCTGCGATCGCCGCCTCAACCGCCTCTCGGTGCCGCACATCGAGCACCAGGGGCAGCACCTCCACCGGGTGCTGTTGCTGGAGGGTTTCGGCCAGGACTTGGAGCGGCTCAGACCGCCGGGCGGCTAAGATCAGCCTGGCTCCGGTGGGGGCTAAGTAGCGTGCGCAGGCGGCACCAATGCCGCTGCTAGCCCCGGTGATGAGAACGGTTTGGTTGGCGATCGAGACGGTCATGGCGGTCAGAACTGTGAAGAGTAGGAGGGCAGAGTTTGGTCAGGGGCACCAGATTGGGTGACAGCAGCGCTAGGCGATCGCAGCTATTCTGCCGGGACAATCTTCAGATGCCCCTGACAGAATAGCTGCGAAGGGCTGGCCTAGGGCGTGATCTCAGGCTCTGGATTTTTTACGCTGGCGTCAATTTCATCCAGGGTTTGCAGCACTAGGCGCTTGGCCTGAAGCTCCCAACCCCACTTTTGCACTTGAAAGGCCACGTAAAACCCGATACCGGTAGCAATCAAGTCAAGCGGCTGCCGTCCGGCAATACCCAACAGCAGCCCTAGCCCCCCAATGCCCCAAAAGGGGAGCGCCACGGTCTGGCGATTTTCTTCGATCAGCTTGGCGAGAAAATTGTTGGGAATGCTGGCCGCCACCTCTGCCCGCACTGCCCCCTGCTTGGGATAGGGCACAGCGAAGCTAAACTTGCGGCGCAGCTTCTCTATTTTGCGGGCGTCGGTGCTGTACTCCGTCAGCTCGTCTTCTGCCATGCGAATGAGCTGCTCAGCTAGGGTCATAGGGGCTTTCTCAATCAGGTTTAGGGGCAGGCGAGGGGCTGGGCTTTCAGGCACCATGGCCCTCCAGGCCTGACCTAGGCCTATTATCTCACTCTATTGCCCAGGCCAATGCCGAGGACGCCTGTCTAGGTCAGCCCGCCATCATCCCAACCAGATACCTTGGCTGGGCAACTCCGGTGAATCATGCTCTAGCAAGGCAGATACGGCGGATATTAGGGTAGAGACACTGGCCCGGCGGGGCGGTGGCCCGGCTGGCCACGATGAAACGATCGCTTTAGCCGCCAGTTGCGAATCGCTCGGGCCTCTCGTTGGATGGGGGTCAGATAGCCATCTGGAGGCAGTGGTGCTTCGGCCTCGACCGACTGAGGCGAGGCATATTGAGTATTCATGCAGTCTGAGAGCGTATCGAAGTGGGCCTCTAGGTCGAGCGCCCGCTCGAGTTCGTCGATTGAGAGGTAGCGATCTTGGGCATCGGGCATCAGCATTTTGTCGATCACCTTCATGAGGTGGGGGCTGACGGTGACGGTGTGATGCCAGCGAATCACACCAGTTTGGGGGTCTTGCTCAAACTCGATGGGGGTACGGCCCGTGAGCAGGTATAGACAGGTCATGCCCAGGGCGTAGATGTCGCTGGCGTAGCAAGGGCGCAGGGCCAGCTGCTCTGGCGGAGCAAAGCCAGGAGTGCCCACAAACTGAGTGGCGGGCGACTGCCCCCCAGCTTCGTCGTCAATATCGGACAAAAACTCGCGTACAGCCCCAAAGTCGATCAGCACTAGGCGGCGATCGCGCTCACTGCGAATGATATTTGGCGGCTTGATATCGCGGTGAACCACCCGGTTACGGTGGATAAACCGCACTACAGGAATAATTTCTTTGAGAAAATATCTGACCTGGGCGTCGGTGAGACGCCCCACCCGCCGCACCTCCTGGGCCAGGGTTTCACCGTGGATGTAGTCTTGCACCAGGTAAAACTCGTCACCGGAGGTGAAGTAGTCGAGCAGTTGAGGAATCTGGGAATGGCTGCCCAGATTAGCCAGCACCCGAGCTTCTCGACGAAACCGCACCTTAGCCCGCTCTAGGGAAAGGTCGTTGGTGGACTTGGGGCAAAGCTGCTTGATGACGCAGTAGGGCTCACCGGGCAAAGTTGCATTTTGGGCCAAGTAGGTAACCCCAAAGCCCCCCTGACCAATTTTTTTGATCACCCGGTAGCGATCGCGAAACAACTGGTGCGACTGGTAATACTTGATAATTTCTGAATTAGCCGCGCGATCGAGGGGTTGCTCTGGTGGATTGGCCATAGTGTCTATCTGTCCTAACCTCAAAAGAGGGGAAGATGCTTATCCCCAGTTTAATCGCTAGCCTATCGGGTGGCAGCCCATCAGGGTCAAAAAATACACCTCGGCGATCAAGCTAACGTCTATCTCAGGATAGGGATCGCCCCAAAAAATAGTGGTGCCACCAGCCCAAGGGTTGGCCCAGCTTGCCTAATAACCGAGCCTATCTAGACTCTGGCGAGGAAACTGTGTAGTCCGCCACTTCAGCCGTTCCCAAAGTATAGCGGGGGCTGTTCTACTGCTCCTAGGGGGGCTAGCCCCGCACTAAAAGCCCAGATCGGCCCGAGCCATTTCTGAGGCTTTAAACACCGCTTCGTCGGGGAGTTCTTCCCAGGGGGTGGCCCCCACCTGGGCGTAGAAGGTGCTGTCGTAGGGACGGGTGCGCACCACCACGGGCATGGGCACCGCGTGGCCCAGCACCAGCGCCTGCTGCTTAGAGTCGAGCTTGGCGAGCACCGATCGCAGGCTCTGCCCCCCCGACACCCCAGTGAAAATCGCGTCAATGTCCTTCTCGTCGTTAAGTAGAGCGGTGATGCGGGTGCCAATCTGCGACATCACCTCGTTGTCGATGCCCGAGGGCCGCTGATCCACCACCAGCAGGGTGACAAAGTACTTCCGCATTTCGCGGGCGATGGTGCCAAAGATGGTCTGCCGGGCCGTGGCTGGGTCGAGAAAGCGGTGGGCCTCTTCGATGGTGATCATCAGCTGGCGAGGTCTATCTACTACATTTTTGGTCTGGAGGTAGCGATCGGCTTTTTTGACGTAGCTGGCGTGGATGCGCCGGGCGATCACGTTGGTGGCCAGCATGTAGGCCAGCATGTTTGACTGCGAGCCAAACTCCACCACCACATGCTTGCCCTCGTCAATGGCGGCGAGAATCTGAGTGATGTAGTTGGTACCGCTGGCGGCCTTCATATATTTAATGTCGGCCAGCCGCGTCAGCTTGCGCTGGAGGGCCATGATGGAAGACTTGCTACCCATCTTGGTCTCGCAGAATTCTTGAATTTCCTCGTTGGTCATGGTCAACAGGCGGTTGATCCAGCTCTTGCCAAACTCGTTGCGGAGAATGATCGCGTTCTCTAGGCTGGCCTCCGATAGATTTAGCTCGCCCCGCACCAGGTTGAGGTCTTCGACATCGATCTGGTCAAAGCTGATGAATAGCTCTTGGGCATCGCGCACGCCCCGCCGCTGGGTGGCCTCGGGGTCGAGGGTAAACATCTGCACCTGGCCCGGAAACAGCTGCCTGAGCCCCTTGACGGTGCTGAACTGCTTGCCCTCGCTGACCGCCTCCCAGCCGTACTCGGAGTGCATATCAAAAATCAAATTTACCGCTGCCTGGCGCTGAATCACCCCTGCTAGCAGCAGCCGGGTGAGAAATGACTTGCCGGTGCCTGACTTGCCAAAGATGCCGTTGCTGCGCTCCACAAAGCGATCGAGATCGAGGCACACCGGCACCTCCATGTCGATGGGCTGACCGATCGCAAAGTTGCGCCGATGGGGGTCATCTTCCCAGCCGAAAATAATGCGAAAGTCGCGATCGCTGGCGTCGTACACCTGGCTAAAGTGGGCCGGTATCGTCTTCACCGGCAGCAGTTCTGCATCGACACTGCTCTGCACCTCCAGCGATCCATAACTGCTATCGGCCCCTTTCTTCTTGGCCTTTCCCCTCCCTCCTGCCCCCTCACTCCCCACCCCCTCCTGCTGCGTAAACATCAGCATTGGCGTCAGGTTGATCGTGCCGTAGGTGCCGCTCCCGGCCAAAACTTCCTGCAAAAACAGGTTTGACGGCTCTGGCGGGTTGGCCAAAATGCGCTGGCTGCCGGTGCCCAGGGTGACATCGGTGAGCATGCAAAAAAACTGCGATCGCCGCCCCTGCACCACCAAAAACTTGCCCACCCGCATATCTTCCACTGAGATATCGGGGTGCAGTCGCACCTCCAATCCTTGGCTTAGCGAACCCTGGATGACCGATCCCAGCGGCTGACTCATCTCCATGGGGCAATTCTCTGCGTGAGTTCAGTTGATTTTAATACATATGTCCTGGTTGAAAACAGGGTATTGGATTCATGGTTTGCGGTTTGCCGCTTTGCCTCGACACCTCCCTACACAAAAGCGCCCGTGAACCTAGGGGTTGCACGGGCGCTTTTGAGCTTGATTGGAAGCGTGACGCAGTTTCTAGAACTGAATGCCGACGCCACCCTGAACGGAGATCGCCATGTTGCCGCCCTGGCTGTAGGCATCGAAGGCAAAAATAGCGTTGCCAAAGGCCACCAAATTGCTGTTGGGGAACAGATAGTCAATACCGGGCTGAATGACAAAGGCCGTTTTGTCACCCACAATGGAGGGGTTGTCGCCGCCACCCACAAAGGAAGCACCCGCCCCTACATAGACGTCGGTGTTCCAGCTTAAGGGCACGTCGTAGGAGATGGTGGGGACAAAGGCAAACTCGCCACCAAAAATAAAGCCCTGAGCCCGTAGCGACACTGGATAGCGCAGCAGGCGGTATCGTCCAGCGATCACCCCTTGCATGCCGCTGCCCTGACCGGTGGCCGCGTCGTTGGTCACGCCAACACCAGCTCCGATGCCCACATAGCTACCATAGGCTACCTGGGCCTCAGCCGCTTCGGGAGCCAGGACTGACCCGGCGACGGTAGCCGTCAGCGCCAACAGCGAAGCCCCTGCCAAATTCCCCATCCAACGCCCTAAGCTTTTCATGGAGTTACTCCTCAACCTTCAAATCATGTGTGGTGGGCTGGCCTGCATTGGGCCTTACCGTATAGCTATTCTGCGTTTTGTGGCCACCGTTACCCGTAGCCTGCCGATAAGCTTACTTCATCCACAAAATTTCAACACACTGAATTTGGGCATGAATTTTGTCAATGGAGAGATTGTGATAAAAGCCTTGAAGCAAAACGGGTTTTGGTATCATCAGGCAGCCATGATTTCAACCTGACTGATGAGTTAAATAGGGAGCCTGCCCAGTGCGCAATGCTGGTTTTGTCAGCCGATTACTCAAGGTGGCGATCGCCATTGATGCCGCTATCAGACCCCTGGGCACAGTTTTGAACTGGCTGGTGCTGGCCACCATTGCCACTGGCTTTTACAACGTTGTCGCCCGCTACATTGGCCGGTTTGTGGGTATGCAGCTGTCGTCTAACCGACTGATCGAGCTGCAGTGGTACCTGTTTTCCATCACCTTTTTGCTCAGCTTTCCCTACATTCTTCAGCAGGGGGCCAACGTGCGGGTTGACTTTCTCGATGTGCGCTGGAGCGATCGCCGCAAGGCCATGATTGGCTTCTGGGGCACGGTGTTGTTGCTGATTCCCTTCTGCGTGCTGGGGCTGTGGGTGACGGTGAACCCGGTACTGCAATCGTGGGGGCTGCTGCCCGACGGCACCTGGGGCACTTGGGAAGTGTCGCCCGACGCCAACGGGCTGCCCCGCGCCCCCATTAAGAGCATGGTGCTGGTGGCCTTTGGGCTGCTGCTGGTGCAGGGCATTTCCCAGGCGATTAAGTATTGGGCGGTGTGGTTTGGGTATTCCCTGGGGGCGCTGTCGCCCGTGGCCGAGGTTGAGCTACCGCCAGTGGAGTGAGTTCGCCCCAAAATTCTGCAAGTCTCGCAATAGGGAGCGCTATGGGCTACGAGTGGTTGGCGATCGCAATGTTTGCGGGCTTTTTGGTGCTGCTGCTGAGTGGCTACCCGGTGGCCTTTTCGTTTGCCGGGACGGGGCTGGTGTTTGGCCTGCTGGGCTGGCTGGTGGGGGCCTTTGAGCCAGCCCGGCTGCTGTTGTTGCCCAATCTGTGGTTTGGCACAATGTCAAACTTCACCCTGCTGGCAATTCCCTTCTTTGTGTTTTTGGGGGCGGTGCTCGAAAAATCGGGCCTGGCGGAGGAGCTGCTAGAAACCGTGGGCATTGTTCTTGGCCCGCTGCGGGGGGGCATGGCTCTGGCGGTGGTGCTGGTGGGCACGCTGCTGGCTGCGGCCACTGGGGTGGTGGCGGCAACAGTAATTTTGATGGGGCTGCTGTCGCTGCCAATCATGCTGCGCTACGGCTACGACAAACAGCTGGCGGCAGGGGCGATCGTGGCCTCGGGCACCCTGGCTCAGCTGATACCGCCCAGTCTGGTGCTGGTGGTGCTGAGCGATCAGATCGGGGTATCGGTGGGCGATCTCTTCCTGGGGGCGTTAATTCCTGGGCTACTGCTGGCGGGGGGCTATGCCCTGTACGTTCTGGTCGTAGCCTTCGTTAAGCCCAGCACCGCTCCAGCCCTGCCCTTAGAAATGCGACAGCTCAGTGGGCTAGAGCTGCTCAGGCGCACGGTGAAGGCGATTTTGCCGCCCGTGGTGCTGATTTTCTTGGTGCTGGGCAGCATTTTTTTTGGTCTGGCTACGCCCACCGAGGCGGGGGCGGTGGGGGCGGTGGGGGCCTGCGGGCTGGCCGCCCTAAACCGTCGCCTCACCCTCAGGCTGCTGCTGGATGCGGCCCACTCGACAGCGATCGTCACCGGGGTGGTGATGATCATTCTGATCTGCTCGTCGTTTTTTGGCCTGGTGTTCGACGCCCTGGGGGGCAAAACCCTAATCACCAACTTGCTAGTGAGCCTGCCCGGTGGCTACCTCACCTTTATCGTGGTGGCCAATATCACTATCTTTTTGCTGGGGGTGTTTCTAGAATTTATTGAAATTTGCTTTATTGCTATGCCGCTGCTGGTGCCCGCCGCCCAGGCCCTGGGGCTGGACATGGTGTGGTTTGGGGTGGTGATGGCGCTGAATTTGCAGACGGCGTTTATTTCACCGCCCGTGGGGTTCTCACTGTTTTATCTGCAAAGCGTGGCCCCTAAGGAGGTGAGCACAGAGGATATTCACCGGGGGGCGCTGCCGTTTATGGCCATTCAGCTGGTGGTGCTGGTGCTGGTGATTGTGTTCCCTGAAACGGTGAGCTGGCTGGTAGAGCTATCGGCCCAGTAGACCTCCCCAGCCACTTGGGCCATAATGACCGCTTAAAGCCCCAGATAGCCTATGCGATCGCCCCTCGTCACCCTGCCCAAAGCCGAACTCCACATCCACATCGAAGGATCCCTAGAGCCAGAGATGATGTTTGCCCTGGCCCAGCGCAACGGCATTGCCCTGCCCTACGACTCGGTGGAGGCGGTGCGGGCTGCCTACCAGTTCCAAGATCTGCAATCGTTTCTAGATCTCTACTACGCTGGGGCTCAAGTTTTGCAGACCGAGCCAGACTTCTACGACCTCACCTGGGCCTACCTGCAACGGTGCGCCGCCCAGGGGGTGTGCCACACCGAGATTTTCTTTGACCCCCAGACCCACACCGATCGAGGCATTGCCTTCGAGGTCGTGCACAGCGGCATCACCCAGGCGCTGCTGGATGCCAAGACTCAGCTGGGGGTTTCGGCGGGGTTGATTCTCTGCTTTTTGCGCCACCTCAGCGCCGAGGCCGCCATGGCCACCCTAGAGCAGGCGCTGCCCTACGGCGACAGTATTCTCGCCGTAGGGCTAGACTCGTCTGAACTGGGGCATCCGCCGTCAAAGTTTCAGGCGGTGTTTGACCGGGCGCGGGCCGAGGGCTGGCTCACCGTGGCCCACGCGGGCGAAGAGGGGCCACCAGAATACATCTGGGAGGCAATTCGCCTGCTCAAGGTGGCGCGCATTGACCACGGCGTGCGCTGTGTAGAAGACCCAGCCCTGGTGGAATACCTGGTGGAGCACCAGATACCGCTGACGGTGTGCCCCCTGTCTAACGTCAAGCTCTGCGTGTTTGACACCATGGTCCACCACAACCTCAAGCAGCTGATGGATCTGGGCCTCTGCGTCACCGTCAACTCCGACGACCCGGCCTATTTTGGCGGCTACCTGGCCGAAAATTTTGCCGCAGTAGAGTCGGCCTTGGAGCTCACCCCGGCCCACCTGGTGCAGCTGGCCGAAAACTCCTTCAAGGCCTCGTTTTTGAACGAGACCGAGAAGCAGATCTACCAGCAGGAGCTAGCGGCCTACGCCACAGCGGGCGAAGTCTAGGGGCCAGGGAACCCTAGGCAGTTGGGGTACCTGGCTTGAGGTTGCTGTAGACGAAGCGCTCAAAGGCCCCTTGGTTGAGATTGTTCCAGGCGTAGACGCGATCGCGAAAGCCGCGCCAGTCGTCATAGATCGCCTTAAAGTCGGCATCACTGGCGGCAAACTCGTCGTAGAGGTCAAAGGTGGCCTCCTGGGCAGCGGTCATGATTTCATCGCTAAAGCCCCGCAGCTCCACTCCACTGGCAATCAGCCGCTCTAGCGCCTCATTGTTGCGGGTTTCGTAGCGCGACAGCATCTCCAGGTTGGCCTCAAAGGCGGCGGTGCGCACCATCTGCTGATACACCTCCGGCAGCTTATTCCACTCGTCGAGGTTGATCTGCACCTCCAGGGTGCTGCCGGGCTCCCACCAGCCAGGGTAGTAGTAGAACTGGGCCACTTTATTCAGCCCCAGCTTTTCGTCGTCGTAGGGGCCGACCCACTCGGCGGCGTCGATCGCCCCGGTTTGCAGCGCCTGAAAGATTTCGCCCCCTGGTAGCGTCTGCACCGTGACGCCGAGTCTACTCATCACCTGGCCGCCCAGGCCCGGTATGCGCATCTTCAGCCCGGCCAGGTCGCTGACGCTGGCGATCTCGCGGCGAAACCAGCCCCCCATCTGCGCCCCAGTATTGCCCGCCGGAAACTGGATGACGTTAAATTTGCTGGCGTAAAACTCTTGCAGCTTGGCCAAGCCGCCCCCTTCGTAGAGCCAGGCGTTTTGCTGCTGGGGGGTGAGGCCAAAGGGCACACCGCAGCCAAAGCCCATCACCGGGCTGCGGCCCACGTAGTAGTACGATGCCGTGTGGCCACAGGGCACCGCCCCCTGGCTGACCACGTTGAGCACCTCTAGTGGGGGGGCGATCTCGCCAGCAGCGCGGGGGGTAATGGTGAAGCGGCCGCCGCTCAGGGTGCGGATGCGATCGGCAAAGGTGGTGGCCCCGCCCAAAATGATGTCGAGAGCAACGGGCCAGCTGGTGGCCATCTGCCAGTCAATGCGGGGTAGATCGTCGCTGCTGGCGATATCCTCAGTGGGGCCACCCCCCTGGGCGCAGGCGGCTAAACTGGCGGCAACGGTGCCAGCCGCACCGTAGGCAGTGTTTTTGACTAAATCTCGACGCTTCATAGGTTAAATTCCCCGGTGCCTCGATCCAAAAGTAGGAACGATTGTCTTACACAACTATCCTGAGGAATAGATCTGGTAGGAATTCGTAAACCAACCTCTTTTGTAGAAAAGGGCAGCGCTAGAGCAAGTCTCCCACCAGTAAGATGCGTTTAAAGGAAGATGCGTCTAAAAGCGGCATCCTCATTTTGGGTTCAACTCGACGCCGCCAACCTTTGGGTCAGTCTCCTGGCTCCTGCCAGGCCGCTTCAAAGAAAGCTAGCTCACAGTCCATGGCATAGCGGTAGGCCGCCTGGCTAGGGGGGCCGTCAGTCGCCTGAGCATCGAGCAGAGCCTCTAGCTGGGCGGCCAGGGGCTCAAACTGGTCGCTGCTGTAGGTTTCAATCCACGGGCTGTAGGGATGGGGTGGGGTGGGGCTGGCGGCCAGGGCCTGGCCCAAAAAGGCGTAGAGCCGCATGCAGGGGGCCATGGCTACCGCCGTTTCTCCTGGCGTTTGGCTCCAGGCTGTGCTGAGTAAAAAGTCGGTGTAGCGGCGGGTGGCGGCACCAGGGGCCACCTGGGCCAAATCTACCCCCCACTCCTGAGCGTAGCGGCCATGCAGGTTGAGCTCGGCTAGCACGCCGTCAGCCAGCTGGTGAAACACCTGAAATGCCTCCCAGGTAGGTGCTTTGGCGGCGGCGATGCTATAGGCGCGGGCAAAGGCTTCGAGAAAGAAGGCGTCTTGGCCCACGTAGTAGGCAAATTTGCCCCTGGGTAGGGTGCCGTCGCCAATGCCCTGCACAAAGGGATGATCGAGGCAGGCGTTGGCGAGGTCTTGGTTAGCTTGCCAGAGACGGTGGGAGAGGGACATGGGGAATGGGGGTAAATGGAATGGTTGGGGAAGGGGCGCACTGCTGTGCGCCCGTACCGGGGCGGCCACGGAAGTTATGGCCGAGAGGGCAGGAGCGCCTGGGCTAGATCGAGGGAGAAATAGTAGGCCTGGGCCGTATCGCCCTGAATGACCTCGAAGGGCAGGTTGGGTTCGCCTAGGTGATTGATCACTAGGCAAGCACCTTTGAAATTGTGGTCGCGTGTGTAGTCGTTGACGGTGACCACGGTGGGGAGCCCAGCGGCGATCGCGGCCTCTAGCCCCTGCTGACTGTCTTCGAGAACTAGGCAGGTGGCCGGGGTGAGCTGCATGGTCTGGATGACCAGTTCGTAGATATCGGGGGCAGGCTTTTTGGCCGACACCATATCGCCAGCGGCGATCACCTCAAACCAGCCCGGCGAGCCTGGCCCCAGCAATTGCTCTAGGAGCGGGATGACGCTGTCTTTGGCGCTGGTGGTGGCGATCGCCAGTCTAATGCCCTCTTTTCTAGCTGCCTCAATCAGCCGCCGCACCCCAGGCCGCAGCGGAATCACATTGCCCTCGACCAAGGCTTGAAAGTGCTTGGCCTTAGCCTGATGTAGAGCGACCACCAAGCCATCCACATCCTCGGCCTGAAACTTGGCCTGATAGCGGTTGAGATAGTAGCGAATGCGCTCTTTTCCCCCGGCCACCCGCAGCAGCTGTCCGTAGAGGCCTATCGGCCAGTGCCAGGGCAGGCCAAATTCTGTAAAGGCCTGGTTAAAGGCGACTCGGTGGCCATCGCGCTCGGTCTCAGCCAGAGTGCCGTCGACATCAAAAATCAGCGCCTCAAGGGTTTTCCTCGGGCGGGCGTAGAATCCTCTATTGGGGGCGATCGCAGCCAAGTACCCTCCCCAAGGGCAACCAAAAAACAACCAGAGCACAACGATTCTAGCCGAGAAGCCTGCCGTTTCGCCTTAGGATGAAGAGGCGCTCTGTGCGGGCTAGGCGAGTGGAACCGGGTGCCGCGCAGCAGGCTGTTGTCAACGGTTACGAAAGGCATGGATATCAAAAACGGTTTTGTCGCCACGGTGGGCAACACGCCCCTGATTCGCATTCCCAGCGCGAGCGAGGCCACCGGCTGCAACATTCTCGGCAAGGCAGAGTTTCTCAACCCTGGCGGCTCCGTCAAAGACCGTGCTGCCCTCTACATCATTCAAGATGCCGAAGCCAGGGGGCTGCTCAAACCCGGCGGCACCGTGGTCGAGGGCACCGCAGGCAACACCGGCATTGGCCTGGCCCACATCTGCAATGCCAAGGGCTACCGCTGTCTGATCGTCATTCCCGACACCCAGTCCCAAGAGAAAATCGACCTGCTGCGCACCCTGGGGGCCGAGGTGCGCACCGTACCCGCCGTGCCTTACCGCGACCCTAACAACTATGTCAAGCTCTCGGGCCGCATTGCCGCTGACCTCGACAACGCCATCTGGGCCAACCAGTTTGACAACCTGGCCAACCGTCTGGCCCACTACGAAACCACCGGCCCTGAGATCTGGGCTCAGACCGAGGGCACCGTCGACGGCTGGGTGGCGGCAACGGGCACTGGCGGCACCTACGCTGGCGTGGCGATGTTTCTTAAAGAGAAAAACCCTGCTATTCGCTGCGTGGTGGCCGACCCCATGGGCAGTGGCCTCTACAGCTACATCAAAACTGGTGAAGTCACCATTGAGGGCAACTCCATCACCGAGGGCATTGGCAACAGCCGCATCACCGCCAATATGGAAGGAGTGCCCATTGACGATGCCATTCAAATTGCCGACCCCGAGGCCCTGCGCACCATCTACCAGATGCTCTACAAAGATGGTCTGTTTATGGGTGGGTCGGTGGGCATCAACGTGGCAGCGGCGGTCAAGCTGGCCCAGCAGCTCGGCCCCGGCCACACCATTGCGACGGTGCTGTGCGACAGTGGCTCGCGCTACCAGTCGCGCATTTATAGCCAATCCTGGCTCGAAAGTAAGAATCTTTGGTCTGAGGAACTGGCCCCCCTAGTTTAGAAATCTGGCCCAGGGTAGGCTCTCTCCCAGGCCTAGGGAACTGTCTACCCCAGGCGCATGGTTGCAGAACAGATCGATTACACTAGGACAGACCCAGCGGGTATGATCCTGATTTGGCGTCGCCCTCAGGGCCTTTTGAGCCCATTTTTATCTCTATTTCCGGGGATACACCTGTGACTGACCAGTCTGATAAGTCTTCGCTACCGGCCGATGCTGCGCTTCAGTCGAGCGCAGCGAAACAGCAACCTCCCCAGCCTAACCCCTGGGTAGAAGGTCTGCAAACCATTGGGCTGAGCGTGATTTTGGCCCTGGGCATTCGGCATTTTGTGGCAGAGGCGCGCTACATTCCCTCGGGCTCGATGGAGCCCACTCTGCAAATTAACGATCGCCTGGTGATCGAAAAAATCAGCTACAACTTCAACCCCCCTGACCACAGCGATATCGTGGTGTTTTGGCCCCCTGAGAGCCTCACCCCGCCGGGGCAGCGGCGCGATGCCTTTATCAAGCGCATCGTCGGCCTGCCAGGCGATGTGGTCGAAGTGCGCGATGGCGAGGTCATTCGCAACGGCGAAGTGCTCACCGAACCCTATATCAAAGCTCCCCCCGACTACCAGTGGGGGCCTGAAGAAGTGCCTCCAGCGTCTTATCTAGTGCTGGGCGACAATCGCAACAGCAGCTATGACAGCCATTCTTGGGGGTTTGTGCCCCAGGAAAATATCATTGGGCGCGCTGTAGTGCGGTTTTGGCCCCCAGATCGGCTGGGACTGATCAGCGAGTGAGACCGGGGACGACGTATCAGTTCCGGTACGAACAAGAATTGCAGGGGCTGGAGGTTAGAAACCTAGCTCGTACAGCCAAGCCTTATACACAGGCGGAAGGTAGGAATACTTAAATCTTCTGGGGCTTATTCAGGGAACCTTAATATAGTCACCTAGGGTTTAATCAGACCTCTATGCTGTGGAGCTAGGCTGGCCATTTCTGAGCGTTGCTGTGCTCGAAGGGCAGTTTGGGCCGAGCTTTAGGGCCGGTCAACCCGTCTGCTGTAATTCAACGTAATGGGCCAGCCGCTAAGATTGGCTGTGCGAGTTCGCTTATTCTATGGTTTTAAATTCTGCGGATCAACCGCGCTTTGCAATTACGACCCCCCTTTACTACGTCAATGGTTTGCCCCACATTGGCAGTGCCTACACGACCATTGCCGCCGATGTGGTGGCCCGGTTTTATCGGCTGATGGGCCATCCGGTGCTGATGATTACCGGCACCGATGAGCATGGCCAAAAGATTCAGCGTACTGCCGAAGAGAGGGGCGTAACGCCCCAGGCCCACTGCGACGAGTTTGCCGCTGGGTTTGTGCATTTGTGGGAGCTGCTCAATATTGACTGCGATCGCTTTATTCGCACCACCAGCGATCGCCACCAGGTGATCGTCAATGAGTTCTTTCAGCGGGTGTGGGATCAGGGCGATATCTACCAGGGGCAGCAGCAGGGCTGGTACTGTGTCTCCTGCGAAGAGTTTAAAGAAGAGCGCGATCTGCTGGCCGACCAGCGCTGCCCCATTCACACCAACAAAGCGGTGGAGTGGCGCGACGAGTCTAACTACTTTTTTAAGTTGTCGAATTACCAAGGCAAGCTAGAGCAGCTCTACAGCGATCGCCCCGATTTCATTCAGCCTGAGTCGCGCCGCAATGAGGTGCTGAGCTTTGTAGGGCGGGGGCTGCAAGATTTTTCGATTTCGCGCATCAACCTCGACTGGGGTTTTCCGGTGCCCACCGACCCGAGCCATACCCTCTACGTGTGGTTTGACGCGCTGCTGGGCTACATCACCGCCCTGCAAGACTCTGATGAACCGCCGAGCCTAGAGGCGGCGACGGCCCAGTGGTGGCCGGTTAATACCCATCTGATCGGCAAAGACATTTTGCGCTTTCATGCGGTGTACTGGCCGGCCATGCTGATGTCGGCGGGGCTGCCGGTGCCCGAGCGGGTCTATGGCCACGGCTTTTTGACCAAAGACGGGCAAAAAATGGGCAAGAGCCAGGGCAACACCCTCGACCCGGTGGCCCTGGTCAAGCGGTACGGCTCCGATGCCGTGCGCTACTACTTTATGCGCGAGATCGAGTTTGGCAAAGACGGCGACTTTAATGAAACCCGCTTTGTCAATGGGTTAAATGCCGATTTGGCCAACGATCTGGGCAATCTGCTCAACCGCACCCTGAAGATGGCCGGGCGCTATTGCGGCGATCGCGTGCCCGAGGTTGATCCGGCGACTATTGCGGCTGACCACCCTCTGCGGGCGATCGGTGCTGCACTGCCCGAGACAGTAGCCAAGGCCTATACCCAGATGGCTTTTAGCCGAGCTTGCGAGGCTATTTTGGCCCTGGTGCAGGCCAGCAATAAGTTTATCGATGACCAAGCGCCCTGGAGCCTCTATAAACAGGGTCAGCAGGCCGAGACCGAGGCGGTGCTCTACGCCGTGCTGGAGTCGGTGCGCCAGGCAGCCTACCTACTGTCACCGATTATTCCGGGCGTTAGCAACCAAATCTATACCCAGCTAGGCTTCACTGCCGATTTCAACGACAAGGCTATTGGCCTGGTTCTCAGCTATCCCGAGCAGTCTGCCTGGGGCTATCTCCCCCCTGGTCAGGCTCTGGGGGTAGCGGCTCCAGTGTTTCAGCGGCTGGAGTTGCCCGAGACCGCCGCCGTGCCGCCCTGATCTGCTTCGTTGCGGCATTGCCCCTTTCAATCGTCCCCTTGAATTGCCCCTTTGAAACCTGTTTCAAACTCAGCTTAAATTCTTTCAAACCCCTGATAAAAACCCATGTTAGATATTCACGCTCATTCTCTTCTCGGCGACGATGCCATTTTTACCCCCGAGCAGGTGCTCGATAATCGCGGGCGGGTGGCCATTTTTATCGATGGTTCAAACCTGTTTTATGCGGCCCTACAGCTGGGCATCGAGATCGATTACACCAAGCTGCTGGTCAAGCTGACGGCGGGTTCGCGGCTGTTTCGGTCATTTTTCTACACTGGGGTAGATCGCACCAACGAAAAACAGCAGGGCTTTTTGCTGTGGATGCGGCGCAATGGCTACCGGGTGATTGCCAAAGACCTGGTGCAGCTGCCCGACGGTTCGAAGAAGGCCAATCTGGATGTGGAGATCGCTGTGGATCTGGTGGCCCTGGTCGACTACTACGACACTGCCGTACTCGTCAGCGGTGACGGCGACTTGGCCTATGCCGCCGATGCCGCCAGCTACCGGGGTGCGCGGGTAGAGGTGGTCAGCCTGCGATCGATGACCAGCGACAGCCTGATCAACGTGGCCGATCGCTACATTGATCTCGAAGGCGTCAAAGACGACATTCGCAAACTGCCGCGATCGGTCAGCAGCACCCCCAGCCACAGCTATACCTACCGGCCCCTATCTAACCTGAGTGCCGACGATGCCCCCGATGGAGGCATCGCCCTGAGCGAGTAGGGCTGTTTGGGCGCAGGGCTGTTTGGGGTTAGTAACGATGGTGCAGTGGCGGCGGTTGGTAGTGGGCGGTGTGGCGATCGCAGTGGTGGCGATCGCGGGCTATAGTCTGTGGGGGCCTCGCCCCAGCGAGATCACTACTCCTGAGGGTGCTGAGCCAGAACCTGGCCTCACCCTGCGCGATGTCACCCTAGAGCAGCCCGACGACGATGGTCAGCCCCTCTGGCGTGTCCGAGGGGCTACGGTCACCTACAGCTCAAATCAGCAGGTGGCCTACATCACCCGCCCCGACGGCGAGCTCTTTCAAGATGGCGAGATTATCTACGAAGTCGTTGCCGACACCGGAGAAGTACGCGAGAACGGCAGCGTGATTTTGCTGCGGGGCAATATCGTCGCTACGGGGGTTGAAAATGGGTCGATTTTACGCGGCAACGAAATGGAGTGGCGTCCCCAGGAGGACGTGCTGATCATGCGCGACCAGATCACCGGCACCCATCCCCAGCTGCGCGCCGCCGCCCAAGAGGCGCGGGTGTTTAACCGCGAAAACCGCATGGAGCTGGTGGGCGATGTGGTAGCCAATACGGTAGTGGCCGACTCCCAGACCGAGCCCTGGCTCAAGCTTCAGGCCCAGGAACTAGTTTGGTTTTGGCGGGAGGAGCGTATCGACAGCACCCAGCCCCTGCGGGTTGAGCAGTTTAAGCAAAACGCCATCACCGATGTGGTCACTGGCCAGCAGGGCACCGTCAACCTGGCTGACCAGATCGTTAATCTGCGCGGCCAGGTGGCCATGCAAATGTTAGAACTGCCGCTGAATATGACCAGCGAGGCCCTAGACTGGCAGGTGGCCGAAGACCAAGTTACCGTCAACCAGCCGCTCACTCTGGTGCAGCCCGAACGCAACATTCGCGTTACCGCTCGTCAGGGCCGCATGGATCTGGCCCAGCAGGAGGTGTTTCTCTCCCAGGATGTGGTGGCGGCGGGGGAAACTAATCAGTCTCGCCTGACCAGCGATCGCCTCAACTGGAACGTTGAGACCGAGACCATAGTCGCCGAAGGGCGAGTCAACTATCGCCAGGTCAATCCCAGCGTCAACCTCAATGGCAACCGCGCCGTGGGCCGCCTCAATGACCAAACCATTCTGGTCGATGGAGGCCGCGTCGTTACCGAGATCGTGCCCAACTAGGGGTTCGGTACCAGGCGAAACCGCAATTCGTCAGCCGTGAACTGTCAACCGCCCGCTCCCTGCCCTAGCTCCCTCTGAGAGGACTGCCATGTCTCTAACCTGCCAAGCCCTCCTTCAAGCCCACCCCATCGCCTGGGAAAAAGCTACCACCCACCCCTTTTTGACCGGGTGTCATGACGGTAGCCTGCACCCCTCCCAGTTCAACACCTGGCTCGTGCAAGACTATCTCTTTGTCAAAGACTTTACCCGCATGGTGGGGCGGGTGCTGGGGGCTGCCCCCGACGAGCACATTGACGGGCTGCTGGCCGGGCTGGGGGCGCTCAAAGACGAGCTGCTGTGGTTTGAGGTCAAGGCCACTGAGCGATCGCTCTCGCTCTCTACCCCGCCCCAGCCCACCTGCCAGCGCTACTGCGAGTTTATGGCCAGCCTGGCCATACAGCCCTACGCGGTGCAGGCTACGGCTCTGTGGGCGATCGAGTTGGCCTACAACCAGGGCTGGCAGCGGCCCGGCCCTATGCCCCCGCCCTACACAGAATTTGCCGATCGCTGGGGCAACCCCGGCTTTACCGACTACGTGCACCTGCTGGCGGCCCAGGCTGACGCGGCCCTTGCCACGGCCAGCCCCTCTATTGATCGCCAGGCCGAAGCCGCCTTTCTGCGCGTTGCCGAGCTAGAAGTCGCGTTTTGGCAAATGGCCTTTGCGGTGGTTCCTTGAGATTGCCCCTTGAGGTTGTACCGATCTGAAGATGCCAGTTGAGTAGCCCCCAATTGATGCTAGGAGGGTGAATCGCTGGATAAATGCATGGCCTACGACTTTGATCTGTTTGTAATTGGTGGTGGCTCTGGAGGAATCGCAGCAGCGAAGCGGGCCTCTGAGCACGGGGCTCGGGTGGGGCTAGCCGAAGCCAGCCGCCTGGGGGGCACCTGCGTCAACCGGGGCTGTGTGCCCAAAAAGCTGATGGTCTACGCCGCTCAGTTTTCTCACCAGTTTGAGGCCGCAGCGGGCTATGGCTGGGGCAGCGGCGATCGCCAGTTTTCCTGGTCTGCTCTAATGGCTGCCGTCAATGCCGAGGTCAGTCGCCTCAACGACGTCTACGCTGCCATGCTCGAACAATCGGGGGTGGCGGTGTTTCGCCACCGGGCCAAGTTTGTGGATGATCACACCCTCACCGTAGGCGATCGCACCGTCACCGCCGCCAAAATTATCATTGCGGTCGGCGGCAAACCCGTCCGGCCTGACGACATCTCCGGCATCGATCTGGCGATTACCTCCGACGATATTTTTCATCTTACCCAACAGCCCAAACGCCTAGTCATTATTGGCGGTGGCTATATTGGCAGCGAGTTTGCCTGCATCTTCAATGGGTTGGGCACCGAGGTGATTCAGCTGATTCGTTCCAAAAAAGTATTGGACGGGTTTGATGACGACCTCCGCACCGAATTGCACGGAGCCATGCAGCGGCGGGGTATTCGCATTGTGGATAGCATTGACCAGGTGGCGATCGCCAAGTCTGATGCTGGGCCAATAGTTACGGTCACCACCCGAACCGGGGCAGAGCAGATCGGCTGCGACGGGGTGAGTCTGGCCGCTACTGGGCGATCGCCCAACCTACAAGGGCTGGGGCTAGAGCACACTGGGGTCGAGGTCAAGCAGGGGGCGATCGCCGTCGATAACCACTACCGCACCACCGTGCCCCATATTTTTGCCGTAGGCGATGTGACTCACCGCGTCAGTCTGACTCCGGTGGCCATTCGAGCAGGCCGGGCCGTGGCCGATGCCGAATTTGGTGGCGACCCCAACCCGATAGACTACAGCACCGTGCCCACCGCCGTGTTTACCACCCCCGAAGTGGCTACCGTGGGTCTGACCGAAGCCAAGGCCAGAAACAAATTTGGCGATGACGTGCAAACCTACTGCACCCGCTTTCGGCCCCTGTACTACAGCCTGCCTGAGAGAGAGGCCCACACCCTGATCAAGCTGGTGGTGCAAAAATCGAGCGATCGCGTGCTTGGCGCGCACATGGTGGGCGACCACGCCGCTGAGATCATGCAGGGAGTGGCGATCGCCGTCACCATGGGTGCAACCAAAGCCGACTTCAACGCCACCGTCGCGATTCATCCCACTATCGCTGAGGAGTTTGTAACCCTGGCATGAGGGATTGTTTAGGTTTGAATTGCAGACCCCATTCAAACCTCAAACCTAAACAATTAGAATTCAAAACACCCTTCCACCCGGTTGTCTAATCGGCGTCCTCTGCGGTCACCCCGGCCTGCCGCTGCACGACCGCTTGACGAAACCCCAGCACCACCAAAATATTCGACAGGGTCAAAAAGGCCTCAGCACTGCCATGGAGCCAGTCCACATTGGCCAGTTCTTCGCGCAGACCGACCTTGGCGTAGATGCCCGCTGGAATGGTCACCGCCACAAACACCAGCAGCGCATAGAAGCCGATCAGCGCCAGCCGAGGGGTCTCTTTGGTGCGAGTCAAAAACCACAAAAACCCCAGGTAGGGGAACAAGGACATCGCGAAGAGGGTGTTTTTATCGAGCATGGGGTTGGGGGATGAATGGGAAGGGATGGCGGATGGCGGCAGGAAGTTTTGAGTTTTGAGTTCTGAATGTTATTGCCAGAGCCATAAGGGTTAGGACATCAGGTGATCTCAGAACGTTCACACGTGTGAACGTGCGTGGGCTAAATGTCTCAACCCGATTGGCTACAGCTATAGATGCTTGGCGTACTGCAAAAACTCAAGACTCAACATTCAAAACTCATTTGGAGTTTGCTGGCGAAGCGCTGCTCTGTCGCCAGATCCACCAGGCCGCTAGGCATAGCGTGCCGTTGCCAATTACGGTCATGGCGGCTTGCAGAGTGACCAGCCAGGCTAAACCGGGAGCATTGTCAAACAGGTGCCAGGTGCAGGCGGCCATAGCGCTCACCAGCGCAGGAAACATGCCGATCGCCAGCCACCGCCAAACTGGGCGCTGGGTAACCGCCGCAAACTGCCAGATAAACCACATCGCCACCATCCACTCCAGCACGCTTGAGATATGAATCATCCAAGTGGGTAGGGAGAGGGCATGCATGGGGTTCATCCGGGAGCAACAGCCTCTATTGTAGAGAGGTCGGTGAGATACGGATAGCCGTGAGACCGGTGATCAAGGTTGAGGTAGGTAAGCATGCGGGCGGTTTTATGTGGCTACTACGGCATGGGCAACGGCGGTGACGAGGCTCTGCTGGCCACGCTGTTGCAAATGCTGCCTGCCTCGGTAACGCCAGTGGTATTGTCGGGCAACCCGACTGAAACGACCCAGCGCTACGGCGTCGAAGCCGTGCCCCGCAAAGCGCTGGGGCCAGTGATCAACGCCCTCCGCAATGCCGATGTGCTGATTTTAGGCGGGGGCAGTCTGCTGCAAGACGCCACTAGCCTGCAAAACCCGCTTTACTATGGCGGGCTGTTGGCGATCGCCCAGTGGCTGGGCCTAAAGACCATAGCCTGGGCCCAGGGTATTGGCCCCCTCAGCCATCCTCTCAGCCAGGGGCTAGGACGCTACGCCTTGGGCCACTGCGACGGCGTCAGTGTGCGCGATCATGGGTCTGCCGCCTGGCTAGCCCGCTGGCAGGTGCCGGGGATGCAGGCCCCTGACCCCGTATGGGCTCTAGACAGCACCCCCGTAGAGGGACTGTGGGATCTGCCTGCGCCTCGGGTGGCGGTGGCGCTGCGGCCCCATGCCTGGCTCAGCGAAGCCCGCCTTGACCAGTGCACCCAGGCGCTGGCTGACTTTCAAAAAGCGACGCAGACCTGTCTTTTGCTGGTGCCCTTTCAGCCCGTCAAAGACCTGGCGATCGCCGAATACATTCAGCCGCGCCTGCCGGGGCCAAGCCGCATCTACACCCTCAGCGACCCGCGTCAGCTCAAGGGGCTGTTTCGTGGGGTGGAGATGACCATTGGTATGCGGCTGCACGCGCTGATCATGGCCGCCGCCGAGGGCTGCCGCTGCTTTGGGCTGAGCTACGATCCTAAAGTCAGCTACCTGATGACCGACCTCGACCTGCCCTGGGTCGATCTCAACCCCCAGGGGGCGGGGCAGCGTTGGCCAGACAGCCCAGAGCTGCTCACTAAAGCCTGGCTGGAAGTCTATGCCAACGGCGACCCCCTATCCCCCGATCAGATCGCCTCGCGGGTTGACCGTGCCCTTATGCATCGAGACTTGCTGCGAGACGTATTGCACCTGTTGGCCGTTTAGCCCAGGGCCGACTCAATGGCGGCCTTGAGAGCTGCATCGTCAGGAGCCGTTTGGGGCTCAAAGCGAGCAATCACTTCGCCATCACGGCCAACCAGAAACTTGCCAAAGTTCCAGGCAATGTCGGGGCCGCTGCCGACGAGAAACTGGTAAAGAGGGCTGCGGTTGGGGCCGTTGACATCTTGCTTTTCAAGCAGAGTAAAGTCGACGTCGTACTTGGTCTTGGTGAAGTCTTTGATCTCGTCGGGGCTGCCGGGCTCTTGCTGGCCAAATTGGTTGCAGGGCACGCCTACGATCACCAGCCCGCGATCGCCGTAGGCCTTGTCTAGCTCCACCAGCCCGCTGTATTGGGGGGTGAGGCCACACTTGCTGGCCACATTGACGAAGAGCACAACTTTGCCAGCGATCGCCTCAGCCTCTAGAGGAGCACCGTCGAGGGTAGCGAGATTAGTCGGAAGAGCCATGGTTGAATAACTGTCTGCACAACGGTTTTATTATCGGGCATCGCCGCTTCCCCTGGGGGCCAATTCTTCCCGTACGGGTGCACCGCCGTGCGCCCTTCCTATCCTCCCTGTTCCATCTCCGCCTGCCACACCGCCTCCAGGGTAAAGGGAAGGGCAGCGGCCTCTACAGAAATAGAGTTGATGCCCCAGGCCACCAGGTCGGCAATCAGCTCCGGGTGGCGCACCGGAGCCTGACCACAGATCGAACACAGCAGGCCGCAGCGCCTAGCCTCCCGCACCAGGTGCCCCATGGCCAGGTGCACCACCGGGTGGCGCTCGTCGTAGGCACTGGCGATGATCGACTGGTCGCGATCGACCGCCAGCAGCAGCTGGGTGAGGTCGTTAGAGCCGATCGCAATGCCCTGCACCCCGGCCTGGGCGTAGGCAGGCAGCAAAAACAGCACCGAGGGCACCTCCGCCATAATCCACAGGGCAAAGCCGCTATGGTCGGTGAGACCCGTCCGCTGAATCAGCGGTTGGCAGGCAATCACTTCTTCGACGGTGCGCACAAAGGGCAAAATCAGCTGTAGGTTGGTGTACCCCGACCGCTGGAGGGTGGCCAAGGCCGCCAGCTCAACCTCAAACAGGCGGCTGTCGATGTCGTAGCTGAGGGTGCCCCGCAGGCCCAGCATAGGGTTGGGCTCTATCGGGGGGCTGCCGACTAGCCCTTGCCACTCGTGCGATCGCAGATCTAGGCTTCGATAGCGCAGCGGCTTTGGCCCCAGCGCCTGCAAAATCGGCTCCAACTGTTGCACAATGCGTCCTTGGAGTTCGGCCTCCTGGCCTCGGTTGACCCAGTCCCAGGGGTGGCGGCCCTCTAGGGCGTCGAGCAGCAGCCACTCCGACCGCAGCAGCCCAACTCCAGCGACTGACTCTAGCGGCAGTGCCCCTAAGCGTCGAGTCTGGCTGAGGTTGACCATTACCTTGGTGCGCAGCCGTTGATAGCGATCGCGCTGCTCAGGTGAAGGGGGCTCAGCTACCGTTGAAGGGGTCTGTAGCCTGGCGATCGCCCTCTGTACTTGAGGCTGGGCGGCAGATTCTGGGCTCAGACCGTAGATCAAGCCGCGATCGCCGTCGAGCCAGATCACCATACCGCTGTCGAGGAGCTGAGTGGCCTGGGGTGCTCCCACCACCGCCGGAATGCCCATTTCTCTGGCCAAGATGGCGGCATGGCAGGTGGCCCCACCCTGCTCAATCACCAGCCCCCCCACTGTCTCTAGCTGCAAAAAAGTATCGGGCTGAAGATCGGGTAAGACCACGATACAGCCTGGCGCTAGAGGCAGGGGCAGGTCTTGAGGCCGCCGCGCGACTACGGCCAGCCCTTGCGTACGCCCGGATGAGGCCCCTATGCCCTGGACGACGATGCTGACCATCGGCACTAGGGGGGGCTGACTGCGGCCAGGGGCAGGCCCAGGTAGATCTGGGGCGATGGGCTGCCAAGGTTCAGCCTGGGTGATGATCAGAGTGGGCAGGGCAGGGTTGGTGCCCGGATACAGCAACCACTCTAGGCGCACCCCAGGGGCAGCCAAAGCTTTTCGGGCGGCTTCGCCCAGGGTCAACAATCGGGTCAGCTGGGCGCTGTCGAGGGGGGCATGCAGCTCTGGGCGATCGCGCTGCACCAGTTTAATCGCCGCCGTCATAGTGGTCTGTCGACTGCGGTACTGGGCCGCAGGGCTCAGCTCGTACAGCCGTTCCTGAAACCCGCTTTGCCAGACGGCTTCATCTACCCGGCCCTGGTCTACCTGACAGCGGGCCGGAATGGCTTCTCCCTGGGTGAGGGCTTGACCCAGGCCCGCCACTGCGGTGACTGTGCCGTGGCCATTGCTCAAGGTCAAGGTGCCCGACAACACCGCTGGGTAGACCGGCATGATCAGCGTAGCTAGGCACAGATCTTGTAGGCGCTGGCAGTGAGGTAGCCACACCTTCAAACAGCGGGCGGTCAGCGCCTGGCTCCAAAACTGCGGCAGTACCTCGGCCAGGGCATCGAGATCGGGTTCTACTAGAGCCGGCAGCAGCCCGCCGCCCCCGGCCCAAGCCCTAGGGGCTGTCGATGGCTTGACCCACAGGGAGGCGCGCAGCATCCAGGCGGTGGGCACAACGTCGGCAACGGTAGCCTGCCAGTCTGCTGCCATCGGCACCTTGGCAGACAGCGATTGCAGAGCCTGCTGCCACTGCTGACTGGTCTGCTGCAATTGCCTAAAATCGCCCTGCTGGAGATCGGCTAGGCGATCGCCCCCCAGTTCAGCCCAGGGCATCTGATCGAGACATTGGTGCCAAGCAGCCGCCCCTAGCACCCAGCCCTGGGGCACCGGTAGCCCTCGCTGGTTGAGCATGGCCAGGTGATAGACCTTTGGGCCAACAGTGTGCAGATCCGCTAGGGTCAGCCTATCCAGAGATTGAAGCCAGGTCATGCAGCGAGGAGAGGACGATCCCTCCGGTGGAAACGACTGAAGGAGATGGCTAAATCACCGTTGCTTAAACTGCTGTTTTACGCTGTTGTTTAACATAGCTGTTACTAAAGTCGGGTGGAGCCAACTGGGGTAGATGTCGGAGCCCCACGGCTCTGTGGCCCTGAACTGGTGTCAAGCGACTCTCTCTGGCCATCTAGGCGCTATGCCTCTGACGGATCGAATGCCGGGCCTTAATTTATTCACAATTTTAATAATCCTACAAATTCTAATCCAATGGGGGATTTTAGCGGTGGCAATTCGCCTTCGTGGGCCACGGCGTCTATCCGTCCACCGATAAGCCGTTCGGGCACCGGCCCTAACCTCTGCGCGACGATAGCCGTAGAGGTTGCCCGATATAGAACCTCTAGATTCGATAGATTTACCCACGCCTGACCGCTGTCTTCTGACTAACAATAGACCCAGTCAGGCTACCCCTGAGTTGGGCGAGCGGTGGCGCGGGCAGGGGCCTGTTGCATCCCACATCTGCATCGCAGCATTCCGATGCCAAAAGGGCCAATCTCCCACAAGCTCCTTCTACAGGGGCGACTAGGGGGTAGCTGAGCAACATGGAGGATCGAGTGGGTCATCCACAAGTCGGGCAGTCGAGTCGGGCAGTCAAGTTGGGCAATCAGTCATGCATCAATGGTCACCGGCCCATCTGATCAACCAGGGGCAGCAGCAGCTACTCAAGCTGTTTTTGGCAGATCGCTGTCCCCTCTGCCAGCGATCTAGCCCCACCGCACCCTGCGCTAACTGCCGCCGCCAGGTAAGTCAGTGCCGGGCTACTCACCCCTGCGATCGCCGTCAGCCGAGCCTACCTATCCTCAGCTGGGGCCGCTACGAGGGCAGTCTGCGCCAGCTCATTGGCCAGCTCAAATATGAAGGTCGTACCGACATTGCCCAAATCCTGGGCTCTGATCTAGGGCAAATCTGGCTTGATCAGGCTCCAGATCTGAGGCGATCGCTGCGCCCGTTGGCAGTTGTGCCCATTCCCCTGCACCCGAGCAAACTGCAACAGCGAGGCTTTAACCAGGCTGATCTGATCGCTCGCTGGTTTTGCCGCCTCACGGGGCTACCGCTCTATAGCCATGGCTTGCAGCGAGTGCAGGCCACCCATGCCCAGCACAGCCTCGGCCTAGCCGATCGCCAGCGCAACCTGGCCCAGGCCTTTGCCCTAAATCCGAGCCAGGCCACGCCCCTGCGAGGTACCACCGTCTGGCTCATTGACGATATTTTCACCACCGGAGCAACAGCCCACTCAGCGGCCCAGACCCTGCGACGCAGCGGCGTTGCCGTTGGCGGCATCTGCACTGTAGCCCGGGCTGTAGCCTGGAAAGACTCCGAAGAGGCCATTCTCCCCGCTCGCACCTCAGCCTCTGGCTAGATTGCTCTGGTGCACTGAAGACAGGTGACCTAGTGACCTAAAACCAATCAAAATGTTAATAATCTTGCGGCCTAGTTGCCCTAGGGAAGCATTGCATTAGTATAAATCTAAAGAAATTGTTAACAGTTGCTATGAATCCCAATCTTCTGCGGCATCTGTGGACTCTGGTAGAACGCTCCCAGAGCAGCCATCTCCTTACCCTAGATGACAACAGCCTAGTGTCGTGGCTGCTCGATCAATTTGCCGGTCAGCAGATCATTAACCAGGCCGAGACCGATCAACTGCACCACTACATTCGCGCTAAGATTCCCCTCATTCGCGATCTGGTTGAAGAGAGATAGTCCGGCTATCCCGCCGACTCGGCCATCGATACAATAGGCGATTGCTCTCTACGCTTTTTCTTCTCCATGCCGCTCTAGGGGAAGAGGGTAAACCGGCGGCGGCGGGCAATGACTGAGATGCCTGCGATCGCCCAGCCTGCAAAAAACAAAAACAGCGGATCCATTTTACAAAAGTCTTTACCTTTGGGCTTTAGGGGTTCCCCTCACAGATTGTTCTTTGTGATACAAAATGAAAACTCAAACCATTGGAGTGTTAAGCAAGTGCAACACTCTAGGTTGGTTTAGAGTGTCAAAGCTTCGCAATGTTTTTTTGTGAGTGAGGATTTAATTTATGCGCAAGTGGGGTTTACTCGCAGCTGCCCTGGGGCTGACGCTAGCCGCCTGCGGTGGCGGAACCACAACCACAACTACCGAGGAGGGCGGCGCTGCTCCCTCCAGCGGGAGTCGTCTTGAGGTTGTGAAAAGTCGTGGTCAGCTAATCTGTGGTGTCGATGGTGGCATTCCGGGCTTTAGCTTTGTAGACGAGAGTGGCACCTACTCTGGCCTGGATGTAGATGTGTGCAAGGCTGTAGCCGCCGCTGTGCTGGGCGATGCTGAAGCTGTAGAGTACCGCCGTCTTGACTCTACCGAGCGCTTTACCGCCCTTTCTGGGGGTGAGGTCGATATGCTCTCCCGCAACACCACCTGGACTATCAGCCGCGACACCAGTGTGGGCCTTGAGTTTGCCCCTACCACATTCTTCGACGGTCAGGGTATGTTGGTGCGTGCAGACAGCGGCATCGTTGACCTCGAAGATTTTGCCGGTAAGGCCATCTGTGTAGAGACCGGAACCACCACTGAGCTCAACCTGACCGACCAAATGCGTCAGCTCAACGTCGACTTTGAGCCGGTAGTGTTTCAGGATGCTGATGCCGCCTACGCCGCCTACGATGAAGGCCGCTGCGAGGGCATGACCTCTGACAAGTCGCAACTCGTGGCCCGCCGCAGCACCCTGCCCAACCCCGATGAGCACACCCTGCTCGAAGTCACGATGTCGAAGGAGCCCCTGGGCCCTGTAACCACCAACAATGATTCGGCGTGGTACGACGTTGTCAAATGGGTCACCTACGGGTTGATTCAGGCCGAAGAGTTTGGCATTACCTCTGAGAATATTGCTACCTTCGAGGCTACTGAAAACCCTGACATTGCCCGTTTTCTGGGTCAAGAAGGCACCCTGGGTACCGATATGGGGCTACCCAATGACTTTATGGTGCAGGTAATTACCCAGGTGGGTAACTACGGCGAAGTCTACGAGCGCAACGTCGGTGCTGACTCTGAGTTTGCTCTAGAGCGCGGCCAAAACGCACTGTGGACTGAGGGCGGCCTGATGTATGCGCCCCCCTTCCGCTAGATAGGGGAGTGGCTGACTGGGGTTGGTTAACCTAACTGCTCTAGGCAGCTCTTTAAAATCGCAAAGGCGCAGCAACGCTGCGCCTTTTTCATAAATCCTTGTAACAAATTGAACTTTTCTTGACATCCCTCTTAGATTATTTTGCTTAAAGCTTTTGCACTGACTTAACCCAGGTATCTACAGATGGCCCACGACAGCGGCGGCAAATCCTTTGCGCTAAAGGCGATGCTGCGGGATGAACGCTTCTGGAAGATTGCCTTTCAGGTAATTACGCTAATTGTCGTTCTGGCGCTGCTGAGTTTTTTTCTCGGCAACTTAAATCGCAATCTGCTTCAGCAGGGGCGGGCCTTTAGCTTTAATTTTTTGCGAAATCAAGCCGGGTTTAGCATTGGTGAGAGCCTCATTCAATACCGTCCCAATGATCCCTATTGGCGGGCGCTAATGGTGGGCTTGGGCAATACCCTGACCCTGGTAGCTGGCGGCATTGCCCTGACTACGGTGCTGGGGGTGGTGGCCGGGGTGGCTAGCTTTTCTAAGAATTGGCTAGTGCACAAGCTCAGTCGGCTGTACGTGGGGCTGGTGCGCAACATTCCCCTGCTGCTTCAGCTCTTTTTCTGGTATTTCGCTATCTACGGTGCACTGCCTCGCCCCGAAAGCCAGATCAGCGTACTGGGGTTGGCTTTCTTAAATAACCGAGGGGTTTACATTCCTTGGGCGGGCAGTGCGGTGCTGGCTGTGCTGGGCATCGCGGCGACGGTGGGGGCGGTGATTGCCGCTCTCTGGCTTTGGCAGTGGCGCACAAAAATTCGCATCGAAACCGGCGTCGGTGGTCAGGCCCAATCGATTGCTTTGGCGGTGCTGGGGCTGGTGTGGCTGGCGATCATCACCGTCGGCATGAACTGGACCATGCCTGCGGGGATGGAGGGCGGTGGCGTCACCGGGGGGCTGCGGCTGTCACGGGAGTATGTGGCGGCCCTGACTGCTCTGGTGTTCTACACCTCAGCCTTTGTGGCTGAGATTGTGCGGGCGGGCATTCAGTCGGTATCTAAGGGGCAGTGGGAAGCGGCCCGTACCCTGGGGCTCAATGCGGGCATGGTGATGCGGCTGGTGGTGTTTCCCCAGGCCATGCGGGTGATCATTCCCCCGATGAACAGTGAGTACATGAACCTGACGAAGAATACTAGTCTGGCTTTTGCGATCGCCTTTCCCGAAATGTATTCAGTCGCAACCACCACCTACAACCAGACCGGTCGCCCGGTGGAGGTGTTTGTGGTGCTGATGGCCACTTACCTGATTCTCTGTCTGCTTATCACCCTGGTGATGAACCAGCTCAACCAGACTGTGCAGTTTAAGGAGCGCTAAGCCATGACCTCGGTAACCCCTGATTCTTTTTCCTCTGCACGCCCCGATGCGATCGCCCTTGGCCCCGTGGCCTGGGCTAAAAAAAACCTGTTTAGCGACTGGTTCAACAGTTTGCTCACCGTAGTGATTGTGGCGACCTTTGGCTGGGGTCTCTTTCGCCTTATGTCGTGGGCCTTGACCACTGCTCAGTGGGGGGTGGTTCCCAACAACTTTGGCCTGTTTATGACTGGCACCTTTCCCTCAGCGCTCTACTCGCGTATTTGGGCGCTGTTGGCGATTGTTTGCGGCCTGGCTGGGCTGTCGTGGGGGGTGCTGGGGCGCAATGTCTCGACCCTGTTTAGCCGCAGCGTGCTGATTGGGCTAGCGGTGGTTTGTGCTTTCATCGTGGTGTTTCCGCCGACCCGACCCAGCACGTTAAAGCTACTGCCTATTGTCGCCTTAGTGGCGATCGCTGCGGCCGCTGGGCGACAGATCGGGCGCAAATTTCCGGCCACGGGTAAAGTATTGTCGCTGCTGTGGTTTTTGTCGTACTTTGTGGCGCTGTGGCTAATTGGCGGCGGTTTAGGGCTGACCCGTGTTTCCACCAATGAATGGGGTGGTCTGCTGCTGACCCTGTTTACGGCGGTGAGCGGTATTGCCCTGTGCTTTCCCCTGGGGCTGCTGCTGGCTCTGGGGCGTCGTAGTGCCCTGCCGATAGTGCGCTGGCTGTCTACCGCCTATATTGAGCTGGTGCGGGGAGTGCCTCTGGTGGCGCTGCTGTTTATGGGCCAGGTGATGATTCCGCTGTTTTTGCCCCTGGGGTCGCGGCCCGATCGCATCCTGCGGGCCATCATCGCCCTGGCTCTGTTTAGCGCCGCCTATCTGGCCGAAAACGTGCGGGCAGGGTTGCAGGCGGTGCCTCGGGGCCAAAATGAGGCGGCTGCCTCCCTGGGGCTAAATACCCCCATGACTCTCGGCTTTATCGTGCTGCCCCAGGCGCTCAAAATTGCTATTCCGGCGATCGTGGGGCAGTTTATTAGCCTGTTTCAAGACACAACGCTGCTGTCAATTGTGGGTCTGGCGGAGCTGCTGGGAATTGGCAAATCGATTTTGGCCAACCCGACCTATCTAGGCCGCTATGCCGAAGTCTATCTATTTTTAGCGGTTATTTTTTGGTTTTTTTGCTATGCCATGTCGTTGGCTAGCCGCAAAATTGAGGAAAAGCTCAATACTGACCATTAGGGATGGCCTGGGGTGTGTCTCTACGTGTAACAGTTAACAGTCTTGAATCTCGAAACCTCCTAGGGTTAAGGCAAAATAGCACTATTCTGTGCGCTAGCAGGCCCGCTCTTTCGGGCTTGGCTATGGTGAAATTGTCCGTTTTTATCTATTCAATGAGTTGTTAGCCGCCCTTGGGGCGCGATTAAGAGGAACCCTTTCATGACACAGTTTCAGATGGAGCAACCCTCTGCCCACCACATGAGCACCGAGCCGGTGATTGTAGCCCGCGACGTGGAGAAGTGGTACGACAACGGTTTCCACGTGCTCAAGGGCGTCAACATGACGGTCTATAAGGGTGAAGTGCTGGTGGTGATGGGGCCGTCTGGGTCAGGCAAATCGACCTTTATTCGCACCTTTAACGCCCTCGAACCCTACCAAAAGGGCTCTATTGAAGTGGATGGCATCACCATCTCCCACGACCTAAAAAATATTGAGGCCATCCGCCGTGAGGTGGGTATGGTGTTTCAGCAGTTCAACCTGTTTCCCCACCTAACGGTGCTGCAAAATGTGACGTTGGCCCCCATCTGGGTGCGCCGCTGGCCCAAGGCCAAGGCCCAGGAAGTGGCCATGCAGCTGCTGGAGCGGGTGGGCATTTTAGAGCAGGCCCACAAGTTTCCGGGGCAGCTGTCGGGGGGGCAGCAGCAGCGGGTTGCGATCGCGCGTTCCCTCGCCATGCAGCCCAAAGTCATGCTGTTTGATGAGCCCACCTCGGCCCTTGACCCCGAGATGGTGCGTGAGGTGCTGGATGTGATGCGCGGTCTGGCTGACTCGGGCATGACCATGGTGTGCGTCACCCACGAGGTGGGCTTTGCCCGCGAGGTGGCCGATCGCGTGGTGCTGATGGATGGCGGCTACCTGATCGAAGAAAACACCCCTCAGGAGTTTTTCAGCAACCCTCAAGAAGATCGCACCCAGAAATTCCTCTCCCAAATTTTGTAGGCTGGGGGTAAGGCAAGTGAGAGCGCTATGCTAAGGCTCTAGCCTTTTGAGCGCCCATGAGCCAAACCTACAAAACGATCGGCATCAACCTCAAATCTATACCCATGGGCGAGACCGATCGCCTGCTGACCATTCTCACCCCCGATGTGGGTCTAGTACGGGCCGTGGCACCGGGGTCGCGCAAGCACCAGTCACGGTTGGGTGGGCGCAGCGATCTATTTGTCATCAACGACTGCTTAGTAGTCAAAGGCAAGCGCCTCGACAAGCTGGTTCAGGCCGAGACTGTCCGCCGGTTTCCGGGGCTGGGCCAGCATCTGGGGCGGCTGACGGCCAGTCAGTATCTGGCCGAAGTAGTGCTGCTCATGGCCCTCAGCGACAGCCCCCAGACAGAGCTTTTTCAGGTTCTTGTAGAACACCTCGGGCGACTCGAAACGGCACCTCCTGGAGCGCTGCTAGCTGCCCTATGCCATGGGCTGTACCACCTACTCGCCCTGGCTGGGGTAGCTCCCGAAGTGCACCAATGTACCCGCAGTCGCCTGGACATAGTGCCCGATCTACTTGACCCCGCCTGGTGCGTAGAGTTTAGCCACGAGGCGGGCGGGCTGATCCAGCCCGCTGAGATTAACCCTCTAGGGGCAAACCGCATAAATGAGAATCAAGGACAGTACGGCAAAAAACGGCCCGTGCTGATCACCGCCACTGACGTAGCTCTGCTCCAGCAGTTGAGCAAGCCTGATATTTTATCGACGGCGACGCTAGGGGCCAAGGGAGCCCTGGCGCAGCCTGCCGAAATGGAAGTCGCGATCAAAAGCCAGCAACTGTGGTCGCGAGTTGAGCGACTTCTGCGAGAATATACCCAAGACTATTTTGAACGCCCCATCCGGTCAGCAACTTTAGTTGATGTCTGTTTTGCTACCGTTTAAACTGCTGAGTATTAAGCCCCCGGTCTGTTGGTTAACCCATGCTGCGCGAGTTTGATGCTGAAACCGATATCGCTAGGGCTGAGGCAAACGACTTGCCTGGGGTAAGCCCGACCCAAAATCGCTTAGATGTCTTACCTGCTGCTCCTGGAGATAGAGCTAGCCGAGCGGAGACTGACCCAGCACTCACCGCCCCAAATCCAAAAAGCGGACTAGAAAACAGCCCAGAAAACGGGTTCGGATCGGTCTTTAAAAATCGCAATTTTTTGATTTTGTGGGCGGGGCAACTGTTCTCCCAGCTAGCCGATAAGGTCTACCTGGTGCTGATGATCGCTATTATTGCCGCCCGGTTTGACACCCCAGACCAGAGCATTAGCAGTTGGGTGGCGATGGTGATGATTGCGTTTACTATTCCGGCGGTGCTGTTTGGGGCGCTGGCCGGGGTGTTTGTCGATCGCTGGCGTAAGCGTCTGGTATTGGTGTGGTCTAACCTGCTGCGCGGTGCCCTAGTGATGGCCCTACCCCTGGGTATTTGGCTGACGGCAGGTTGGGGCTCGGTGCTGGGGCTGCCGGTGGCCTTTTGGCTTTTGCTAACGGTGACGTTTTTAATCTCTACCCTGACCCAGTTCTTTGCTCCGGCAGAGCAGTCAATTATTCCGCTCATTGTGGAGGAGGGCGACCTGCTGTCGGCCAACTCTCTCTATACCACCACCATGATGGCCTCGGTGATTGTGGGCTTTGCGGTGGGTGAGCCACTGCTAGCCCTAGCCGATCGCCTCATGCTGACCCTGGGTATCGCCAATAATGGCCCAGCTATTTTAGTCGGGCTCAGCTATCTGGTAGCAGGCCTATGTCTCATGACCATGGCCCCTGGCAACGAAAACCTGTCCAGGCCCCACGAAGATCTCTCTCACTTTTGGGCCGATATCAAAGATGGCTTTAGCTACCTGGGTCAGCAGATTCAGGTGCGGGTCGCTATTCTTCAGCTGGTGCTGCTGTCGTCGGTGTTTGCGGCCCTGGCGGTGCTGGCGGTGCGCTTAGCAGAAATGATTCCGGCGATTAAGGCGTCGCAGTTTGGCTTTTTGCTGGCGGCTGGGGGGCTGGGGCTGGGGCTGGGTGCGGTGCTAGTGGGCAATTTTGGGCCTCGCTTTCCAAAGCGATTTTTGAGTCTGTGGGGGACGCTGGGCATGGCCTGTTGCCTGGTTGCCCTCGCCTGGACAACTCAGCAGTTGTGGGCTTCGATGGCACTCATTGCTCTGTTGGGCCTGGGCGGGGCCTTTGTGGGCATTCCGATGCAGACTCTGATTCAAGAAAAAACGCCAGAGGCCATGCGTGGCAAGGTATTTGGCCTACAAAATAATCTGGTTAACATTGCCCTGAGTCTGCCGCTAGCCTTGGCCAGCGTGGTCGAAGCGCGCCTGGGCTTGGCCAATGTTTTTGTCGGTATGGGGGCACTCGTCGGCATCGGGGGAGTTGTAACCTGGTATATTGCCGATACAGCACTACGAAAAACCCAAGCCCCAGGCTAGACTCTATTTTTTACCTGTAATAGGAGCGTGCGCCGGTGCTGTGACCTGGGCGATCGCGGCACCCTGCTGCCGCAGCTTCTGGTTGTTTAATGGATAACCCTAGACAGCATGCACATTGCGTGGCTTGGCAAAAAAACTCCCTTCTGTGGCAATGTTACCTACGGTCGGGAAATCACCAACGCTCTTCTGGAGCGAGGCAATCGGGTTACGTTTTTGCATTTTGCTCAGGCCCCCGATACTCTGCCAGAGCAGAGCCATTTTGAGCGATCGGAGGAAGTACCTTTACCGTTCCTCTTCAAGTCTCAAATTCTCACCATTCCTTCTCTTAAATCGGGAAAACTCTTAGCCGAGGCCTTAGATCGCCTGCGCCCTGACGTGGTGCACGCCTCGCTCACCCTGTCGCCCCTCGACTTTCGCCTGCCAGAAATTTGCGCCGAGTTGAACCTGCCTCTGGTGGCCACGTTTCACCCCGCCTTTGACCGCCGGGTGCGCAGCCTGACCTCGGGTACCCAGCATCTTACCTATCAGCTCTACGCGCCCTGCCTGGCCAACTACGATCGCGTCATTGTCTTCTCCGATCTGCAGCGCGATCTGTTAATCAAGCTGGGGGTTCCGCCCGTGGTCCTAGAGGTCATACCCAATGGGGTAGACACTATCCGCTACTCGCCCGGTGCTTCGACGATCAAGACAGAACTCTACGCCCGGCGGCTCTTTGTCTACCAGGGGCGCATTTCACCCGAGAAGAATGTCGAAGCGCTGCTGCGGGGGTGGCGCCAGGCCGATATGGGCCCAGACTGCAAGCTGGCGATCGTCGGTAGCGGCCCCCTAAAGTCTTCTCTCAAGCGGTTTTACGGTGACGACGACGATATCCTATGGCTGGGCTATTTAGCCAATGAGCAGCGCCGTATCGATATTTTGCGCGGGGCAGACGGGTTTATTTTGCCCTCCTTTGTCGAAGGGCTGTCGCTGTCATTATTAGAGGCCATGGCCTGTGGCACCGCCTGCATTGCTACCGATGCCGGGGCCGACGGCGAGGTGCTAGCCGATGGGGCGGGCATTGTGCTCGATACCCAGCGGGTTTCGTCGCAGCTGCAAACCATTTTGCCCATCTTGCGCGACCACCCCGAAATTACCCAGCTGCTGGGCCGCAAAGCTCGCGAGCGGGTGCTAGAGCGCTACACCCTGCGCAACAATATCTCTGCCCTGGAGTGCTTATACGGCCAAGTGACCGCCGAACAGAGGCTGATGTGCGGCCAGCGTGCTTAGGCCTAGGAGAATTGGCGGGCAGGGTCTATGATGCAAACAGTCTACAGACCGTTGAATTGCTAGTAGAGATCTCTTGACCGTCGTCGCGCTGGCGGCGCGCCTGCTGTAAGCCAGAGGTCTGTGCGACGATGAACAAATTTACGCCGCAAAATGTTAGCCGCACCTGTTGAATTCCTAACTGCATTATGATCAGAACCAAAATTGTCGAGCTAACCACCATCGAAGCCGCCGCCTATCGTCAAAAGCTGAAGGGTGGCAAGGCTGGCGTGGTGGTCATGCGCTACGACACCGATCAGCCCGGTTTAGCCTCCTTTAGCCGCAGTACCGGCGACCCTGTCCCCAATGCCAACATCAACCTAGAGCTCTATCCGCTAGAAGCCTTTAAAGAAGCCCTAGAGTTGACCAACGGTATGCCCTACTCCAAGCGAGGCGCGGTAAAGCTCAGCGGTAAACCGCCTGAGGCAGAGGCAGAGGCCGATGCTCCCGAAGACGAGGCCACCGTCGACAGTGCCGAGTACGCCGCCGTGGTCGAGGCCTACACCAACAAAAAGGGCGAGCTTTCCTACGATTTGATCAATAAGGACTTTATTCAGTTTGCGCGATCGAGCAAGGTCGTAGCTGATCTGGTGGCCAATCGTGCCCTAGAAGACGAGATTCGCAGCCACGTGGTCAAAGTCAAGCTGGAACAGATAACGGGCAACCGCGATCTGACCGAGGCCCAGGCCCAGAGCATCGTCGACATGCTCGACGAAGTCAGCCCTCGCTTTGTGTTTCGCGAACTCAACGACGATATTCGTCAAATGCTGAGCCGGGCCAAGGGTTAGTATCATGGGAGAGGGGCTGGAGGTGTAGATTGCTTCCCGCAGGGTGGGCTGTGGGGACTTGGTGGTCTACTGAATATCATTGAAAGCTCAGCAAGAGGGCTTTGGCTGACTCCAGAGTGTCAGCTTCGGTGACGGGTTTATCTTGACGCCAGCGCAAAATGCGGGGGAAGCGCACCGAGATGCCCGATTTGTGACGGCTAGAGGCGGCAATGCCTTCAAAGCCAATTTCAAAGACGTGCAGTGGCTCCACCGATCGCACTGGCCCAAACCGCTCCGTCGTGTGGCGGCGAATCCATTTATCTAGGGCGTCGATTTCGCCATTGTCTAGGCCGCTGTAGGCCTTGGCAAAGGGCACCAGGGTGTCGCCCTGCCAGAGGGCAAAGGTGTAGTCGGTGAAGAGGTTGGCGCGCTTGCCGCTGCCTGCCTGGGCGTAGATCAGCACCGCATCGAGGCTCATGGGGTCGACTTTGTACTTCCACCAGTAGCCGCGCTTGCGGCCCACTAGGTAAGGGCTGTCGATCGCTTTGACCACCAGCCCCTCGGCGCCGTGTTCGCGAGCCTCTGATCGCAGGTGCTGTAGTTGTGCAAAGGAGTTGAAGCTGAGCGGAGTAGATCGATGCAGACTGGGGCTGGGATGGGCCTGGAGGAGAGTGGTGAGGCGGGCCGTGCGATCGCCCAGTTCCTTGTCTCTGAGATCGACTCCATCGTGCTCTAGCAGGTCGTAGGCCACGAAGTGCACTGGGCTTTCCTCCATCACCTTTTTGCTGACTTTCTTGCGGCCTAGACGTTTTTGCAAATGGTTAAACGACAGCGGTCTGCCATCTTGCCAGCAAAGAATTTCGCCATCCATCGCGATGCCATTGGGAAAGGCTTGTAGCATTGCCTCAATTTCAGGAAATTGGGGCGTCACCAGGTCTTCTCCCCGCGACCAGATAAACACCTGGTCAGCCCGTTTGATCACCTGGGCGCGAATGCCGTCCCACTTCCACTCGGCCTGCCAACGAGAGCAGTCTTCGGCCTGAAATTTTGCCTCATCTAGGGAGGTGGCGAGAAAGAAGGGATAGGGCTGGCTAGGGGCATTTTGCGTGGCTACTTCGCTGGTGAGGTTGGTATAAAACTCCACCGTGGGGATAAAATCGCCCATCAGCCGGTGGGCCAGCACCGGTTCTGAAAGGCCCGTGGCGGCGGCGAGCCCTTTGATCACCAGCTTTTCTGACGCGCCTACTCGAAAGGCCCCGGTGAGAATTTTGTTGAGTACAAAGATCTCGGTATTATCCAGCGCCGCCCACCAGGAGACGATCAGGTCTTTGCGCTCAGCATCGGTCTCCACCGCCTTGTAAAGGGGGATGATCGCTTCCATCCACTGGTGCAGGGGGATGGGGTGGGTAGGGGCGCACCGCCGTGCGCCCTCACAAGGGACGTGATTCGATAGATCGACATCTCGCAGCAGCAGGGCGATCACCTCTGCCGAGTCGCCGACCTGGGCGTAGCAGTCTTTAAACAGCCATTCTGGAATGTCGGAAATTTGTAAGAAGACCTCTCGCAGCACCCGTGAGGTCACGGTGCGGCGGCGGGTTTTGCCCAGCAGCAGGTAGAGCGCCCAGACTTTGTCGGCAGGGTCGGCAGTTTGAAAATAGGCTTGGAGCGATCGCACCTTTTCATTCAGCGACGTAGTGGCATCGATCTCTAAAAAAAGCTGGGTAAATCGTTGCATAGGAAGCCTGGCACCGCTCACCTTGACATCCTAACGAAGCCCAGGCCCTAAGCCCAATCGGGTTGACCGGGTGCCCAGAGGCTCAGGACGCTGGGTGCGGCAGTACTGTCCCAGGGCGATTAGCAGGGCCGCACCCACGGCGTATTTCATCTCGTTAGGAATCCAGGTTTGGGGAGAGAAAAACCCCTCGATCAGCCCGGCGATCACCAGCAGGGGAATGATGCCGTAGAGCAGCTGCACCGCCCGCAGACCGTAGAGTCGTAGGGCATCGCGGCGGCGGTAGGGCCCCGGCAGCAAAATGCCTCGGGCCAGCAGCAGCCCCGCCCCCCCGGCGATAAAAATGGCGGGCAGCTCTAGCGCCCCGTGGGGTGAGACAAAGGCCCACAGGTCGTAGGCCAGGTTGGCCTGGGCTACCAGCACCCCCACACAACCAATCATCACACCGTTGAACAGCAGCACAAATACTGTAAATGCCCCCGGCGGCGTAATCATTGGCCCCTGGGGCACCACCATGGTGACGCCACCGACCAGCGCCTGCAGCGCCACCCCAATGTTGTTGATCATGATGCCGCTGGAGGCGACGGGTTCGACCCCGAGGATCGACACCGTCCAAAGCTCTTGACTGGTTTTGACCGTTTCGACAAACTCTTGCCCCAGCACCAGGGTGAGAAAGGTGGGGTCGCGCCAGGCAAACCACCAGCCGACCAGGCCACCCAGGGCAAAGAGAGCGGTGGCGATCGCAATATAAACCCAGCTCTGCTGCACCGCCGCCGGAAAGCCATAGCGAACAAACTCCACCAGGGCCTGCCACTCCTGGCGGCGCGAGCCCTGGTAGATCTGGCTGTAGCTGCGGCTGGTCAGCCCCTGGAGGTCTTTGAGCACCGCTGGGCCGACACCCTGGCCCTTGGCCCTGGCCAGATCGGCGGAGACAGAGCGATAGAGGCTGGCCATCTGTCGCACCTGGCCAGCCGAGAGCGATCGGAGGCCTTTTTTCTCGGCCTGGGCGACCAGGGCTTCGAGCTGTCGCCAACTGGCCTCTCGCCGGGCCATCCAACGCTGAACATTCATGAAGCGACGACCGAAAAATGGGCATTCTACGCTGAAGTGTAGGCTAATCTCGAAGAGAACGCCCACCGTATTGAGTCTCGGTTTCACCCCGTTTTGTTTATACCCACCCAGGAGTCGGCGACGATGAACCCATCTGTGCAACCGGGCAGTCAGCTTGGCCCCCTCAACCCCGGTGATGTCGTCAGCGCGGCTCTGCGACTTTACAAAGATCGGTTTAAGACGTTTTTGCAGCTGGCTCTGTTGGCCACCCTGTGGCTAATCGCGGGTGTGCTTGGCATGGTTTTGGCGATCGCGCTTTTGGCCGGGGCTGGAGCCGCCATTGGCAATGACGTTGGGGCGATCGCCGGGGGGCTAGTCGGGGCGCTGATCGGGTTTGGGGCCTTGCTCTATGGTTCTGCCAAGTATTACGTCCTCGCTGGGGTGATCGGTCGCCTGTCGTTTCGCGATTTGATCAACCAGCCAGAGACCTCTCTGGAAGCTCGCCGTCAGGTAGCCCCTCAGCTAGGGCAGTTTTTGCTGTTAGGCTTTTTGCTGCTGCTAGCCTATATAGCCGCCTACATTGCTGGTTCGCTCGGGGCTTTGGTGGCGGGCGGTGGCATCGGTCTGCTGGCGGCGGGCATTTTTTCTGCTTTGATCAATCAGACCGTCGGCACGGTGGTGGGCATCATTTTAGGCACGGTGGTGGGCCTGGGTATTTTGCTGGTGGCCATAATTTGGGTGGCGTCGCGGCTGTTTATCTCTGAGGTGGTGCTGGCGATTGAGTCTGGGCGAGATGCTGGCAGCAGCATGACCCGCAGCTGGGAGCTAACCCAGGCGGCAATTGTACGCATTCAGGTTATCTTTTTGGCCACGTTTTTAATTCAGCTGCCCATTGTGTCGGTGACCAACTACATTCCCAGTATTTTGCTAGAGTTTTTACCCGGCGGTGATGTCGTCTACGCCGTGACTGCGGTGCTGAGCGTCTTGCTGGGCCTGCTGGGCAGCACGGTCGTCCTGCCCCTGTGGCAGGCCGTCAAGGGCGTGCTCTACTACGATCTGTGCAGCCGTCGGGAGGGGTTAGACCTGTCGCTACGCCAGGGAGATGGTGAAATAGTAGAGTAATTCACTCTACTATTTCACCATCTCCATCCCAATCCCCCATGCCCCTCTTCAACACCGTCACCATTCGCACCCCCGAAAGCGTAGAGCTAGAGTTTGTCCTCGCTGGGGTGGGCAGTCGGGCGGTGGCGCTGATCGTCGATTACCTCTGCCTGAGCACGGGCCTGGTGGGGTTGGCAATTGTCTATAGTTTTCTGCTGGTGCGACTGCTGGCGATCGATGCGGTGCTGGCCATCCCCAGCGAGACAATACAGCTCTGGGTGACAGCGATCGCCCTCGTTCTGGCCTTCTTTTTTTACATTGGCTACTTTGTGCTGTTCGAGACCTGGTGGTACGGCCAAACCCCCGGCAAGCGCTACGCCAAAATTCGCGTCATTCGCGACGATGGCCAGCCCGAGCGGCTGCCCCAGGCCACCCTGCGATCGCTGCTGCGCCCCATCGATGACAGTCTCTTCGTCGGTTTTTTTTGCATTGTGCTGAGCAAAACTGAGAAGCGGTTGGGCGACTGGCTGGCGGGTACCCTGGTGGTGCAGGCTGACTCGGTAGCCAGCGGTGAAATTCAGGTGTCTGAGCGATCGCAGGCGATCGGCACTGATCTGCTGGGGCTGGTGGATATCAATCGCCTATCGCCTGACGACTTTGCCACCGTGCGCGAGTTTCTCCAGCGGCGTCAGGCCATGAGCCCCAAGGCCAAAGCCCTAGTCAGCGATCAGCTGGCCCGCCGCTACAAAGATCAGCTCGCCCTAGCCACGCTACCCACCGAAATGACCACCGACACGTTTCTCGAAGCCCTCTACGCCGCCTACCAGCAACACCGATAGAACCGTGTGAACTCCCATGCAGCGGAAAAGCTAACCTGTCCCCTCCTCGGAGGGGTGCCCGTTCGCGAAGCGTTTCGTAGAAAAGGGCGGGGTGGGTCAAAACAGCGACGAAAAGTAAGCTTCCAGAAGGGTGAACCCACCCTTGCTCCGCCCAGAAGGGGAGCACCTTTACCCCTCCCAAATTGACCCACCCCTACCCCTCCGAGGAGGGGATGAGCGCTAAGCGGCCAGCAACTGCCGCAGCACGTAGGGCAAAATCCCCCCATTGCGGAAGTACTCTACCTCATCGAGGGTGTCGATGCGGCACAGCAGAGGCAGGGTGGTACTGTCACCACTGACCCGGTGAATGACGAGGTTGACCGTCATGCCGGGCTGAATGCCGCCGCTGAGGCCGGTGAGGTCAAAGGTTTCACTGCCGTCAAGGGAGAGCAGGCCCCGGTGCGCCCCATCTTTGAATTGCAGCGGTAGCACCCCCATACCCACCAGGTTAGAGCGGTGGATGCGCTCAAAGCTCTCGGCCACTACGGCCTTGACCCCCAGCAGCCGGGTGCCCTTTGCCGCCCAGTCGCGTGACGAGCCGGTACCGTACTCTTTGCCTGCGATCACTATCAGGGGAATGCCGCTAGCCTGGTACTGCATCGAGGCGTCATAAATAGACATGTCGGTGCCGTCGGGCATGTACTTGGTCACGCCCCCCGAAGAACCTGGCACCATCTCATTCTTGAGGCGAATGTTGGCGAAGGTGCCGCGCATCATCACCTCGTGGTTGCCCCGGCGAGAGCCGTAGGAGTTGAAGTCGGCGGCGACCACATTGTTGCCCACCAGGTAGCTGCCCGCCGGGCTGTCGGACTTAATCGCCCCGGCGGGGGAGATGTGGTCGGTGGTGATGCTGTCGCCCAAAATAGCCAGGGGGCGAGCCCCGATCACATCGGCAAAGGCCTGACCGTTAACGCTGGGGGCCATATCGGTGAAGTAAGGCGGGTTTTGCACGTAGGTGCTGTCGTTGCTCCAGGTGTAGGTCTGGCTCTCGGGAGTGGCAATTTTTTGCCAGTCGGCGGTGCCGGTAAAGACGTTGCTATAGCGGCTGCGAAACATATCGGGGGTGAGGGCAGCGGTCATCACCTCCAAAATTTCGGCGCTGGTGGGCCAGATGTCTTTGAGGTAGACGGGGCGACCCTCAGCATCTTGGCCGACGGGGTCGGTCTTGAGGTCGATGGCGAGGTTACCGGCGATCGCATAGGCCACCACCAGCGGCGGCGAGGCCAGATAGTTGGCCTTGGTGTGGGGGCTCACCCGGCCCTCAAAGTTGCGGTTGCCAGAGAGCACGGCACCCACCACCAGGTCGTGCTGCTCGATCGCGCTAGCAATGGGTGCTGCCAGCGGCCCCGAGTTGCCAATGCAGGTGGTGCAACCGTAGCCCACTAGATTAAAGCCCAGAGCATCCAGGTCTTCCTGGAGGTTGGCTTTTTCGAGATAGTCAGATACCACCTGGCTGCCGGGAGCCAGAGAAGTTTTTACCCAGGGCTTGACGGTGAGGCCCTTGGCCCTGGCTTTGCGCGCTACCAGGCCAGCCCCGATCATCACCGAGGGGTTGGAGGTGTTGGTGCAGCTGGTGATGGCGGCGATCACCACGTCGCCGTCGGTGAGGCTGTAGTCGGTACCGACTACGGGCACAGACTGCTTTTCGCTGTAGGGCTTGCCGCTAAACCCGGGAAAGTCGGAGGTCTTGAACTGGTTGGCTAGAGCTGCCAGGGTGACGCGATCTTGGGGGCGTTTAGGGCCAGCTAGGGAAGGTTCTACTGTGGCCAGGTCTAGGCTGAGGGAATCTGTGAAAACGGGATCGGGAGCGTTGGCCTCGCGCCAGAGCCCCTGGGCCTTGGCGTAGGCTTCGACTAGGGCCACGCGCTCTGGCTCACGGCCTGAGAACTCTAAATAGCGGATGGTTTCGCCATCGATGGGGAAGAAGCCGCAGGTGGCACCGTACTCGGGGGCCATATTGGCAAGGGTGGCGCGATCGGCCAGACTCAGGTGGTCGAGGCCGTCGCCGTAAAACTCAACGAATTTACCGACTACGCCCTTGGCCCGCAGCATCTGCACCACGGTGAGCACCAGGTCGGTGGCGGTAGCCCCCTCGGGCAGCGCCCCGGTGAGCTTAAAGCCCACCACCTCAGGAATCAGCATAGAGATCGGCTGGCCCAGCATCGCCGCCTCGGCCTCAATGCCGCCCACCCCCCAGCCCAGTACTGAGAGGCCGTTGATCATGGTGGTGTGGCTGTCGGTGCCCACTAGGGTGTCGGGGTAGGCGGTGGTTTCGCCGTTTTCATCCTTGGTCCACACCACCTGGGCCAGGTATTCTAAATTGACCTGGTGGCAAATACCGGTGCCGGGGGGTACGACGCGAAAGTTGTCAAAGGCACTCTGGCCCCAGCGCAAAAAGGCGTAGCGCTCAAAGTTGCGCTGAAATTCTTTTTCGACGTTTTCGCCAAAGGCGTCAGCGCTGCCGAAAGAGTCAACCATCACCGAGTGGTCGATCACCAGATCTACCGGCGAGAGCGGGTTGATCTGGTTGGGGTCGCCACCTAGGCTGACCATGGCGTCACGCATAGCGGCTAGGTCGACCACGGCGGGTACACCGGTAAAGTCTTGCATCAGCACCCGAGCCGGACGGTAGGCGATCTCGCGATTGGAGGTTTTGTCTGTTAGCCAGTCGGCGATCGCCTGGATGTCTCCGGCCGTTACCGATCGCCCGTCTTCGTGGCGCAGCAGGTTTTCGAGCAACACCTTGAGGCTGAGGGGCAGACGGCTGATGTCGCCCAGGGTAGCTGCGGCAGCGGGCAGGCTATAGATGGTGTAGGTAGTGTCGCCTACGGTGAGGTGGGTTTTGGCGTTAAAGCTATTCACAGGGCGAGGGCTCTCCGGTTCGCGACGGGGATCATTAGGTAGCGTTGCGATTTTATTACATTCGCTGCCCCGCTGTGCTGTAGGCTGTGTTGCCAATCGAGCCCGAGTTAGCGGTTTGGCCCTTTAGAAAAGAGGCCGCCAAACAGCGATCGCTTGGGTGAAGTTTTCTCAGCAGTGGGTACAGGTTGCGACTGAGGGGCCGAATGGGGCGTATCGGTCATGGTCACGTTGAGCTGCTTGGCATATTTAAGGGCAACGGCGTTGTTGGGGTTGAGGCGTAGAGCTTGTTTAAAGTGTACCTTTGCCATGCCAGGCAGCTTTTGCAGCAGATAGGCCTGAGCAATCAGGCAGTGATAGCTGCTGTTGTGTGGGTCAATTTTAAGGGCATCTTTTAGCTCTTGAATGGCAGCTTGAACGTTTTTGCCCTTGAGATATTCCTGGGCGCGACCAAAGTGTCGCTCGGCATACATCAGCCCTGAAGATTTACCGTCGGCGGGCGAGTCGACGCCAGTTTCTACGTTGAGGGGCATTGAGGCGGTGGCTATCAGCCCGGTGCGCTTTTCGCGGATGATCGGGTCACCCATTTTGCGGCGCAGGTAGACCAGGTTCAGCTCGCTCAGCTCTCGAGTACAGGTTTCAAAGCTTTCTAGGGAGTCGTACTGGCGATCGCTGAGCTGAGCGACCGCGTGCTCGTAAAACACATCGACCTCGGGCTCGGGTACCGCTAGCAGCTCCTGACTCTGCTGTTCTACGAGCGTAAGCTGTTGCTCGCGGCTCAGTCGACGTACTCTAAAGCGCAGGGTAGCCAACACTTCACTGCGCCCTTTCTCCTGCTTGATGCGCTGATAAGACGGATTGACCAGTTTGGGGAAGACCTGGGTGGCAAACTCCCGATCGGCGGTGGAGACATCGCTCAGGCCATCGGGGTGAAGCTGCTTTGCCACCGTGCGGTAGCGCTTGAGAATGCGGCGATCGTCTGCTGCTACCGACACCCCCAACAGCGCGTAGGGGTCGGTGAAACGTTGCACCCATTCAGCAGAGAACTCAGCGTGAGACATTCAGGATGTGGTCGGGGGGACAAACTCTATTCTAATTGTCGCTAACCACGGGCCGGAGCAAACCGCGATCGGCGCAGCCATGTCGATTCTTTATGGCCCACTTATACTGGTCTTACAGATTTGACCTTAAGCTTATTACGCTTCAGCAGACGCTATGGATGTTAGGCAGCCCCAGGGGACGGCACAGCGCAATCGCCAGCTAGCGGCTGGGCTGGCCTGGCTTGGCGTAATCAGCCCTATTTCAGGATTCCACAAGTTTTATCTGGGTCAGCCGGTCTGGGGGGTTGTCTACTTGCTCCTCAGCTGGACTCAAATTCCTCGCGTGGCCTCTGCTGTAGAAGGGGTGATGCTGCTAACCCAGTCAAAGGAGAGTTTTACCCTGCGATGGGGGGGCTACGGCACTGGTGTTGATACGGTTAACCCCGCCCAGATTAACGCTTTGGGTACCGCCCTCAGGGAGCTAGATACCCTGCGTCAGGAGGGGCTGATTTCTGAACTAGAGTTTGAGCAAAAGCGCCGCCAGCTGTTAGATCAAGTGGCCTAGGGAGATGGGGAGAGGGGGACGTGGGGCTTGCAAAAGTAGGGCTTGCAATAGGTGGCGGTCGTTATGCTAAAGCGGTGGCAGAGCTTGAAGGCGCAGCTGAATCCGCTGGCGCAGCGTCTGACCGGTGACCCTGGCTATCGGCTGCGCTCTTACCAGGAGGTGGCTCAGGCTGCTCGGTTGGGCTATGCTCTCGATGTCAACCGGGCTACGGTAGATGACTGGCTGCGGTTGCCAGGCTTCTCAATTCGTCAGGCTCAGGGGCTGGTGCGGCTGCGCCAGGGGGGCGTACAGTTTCACTGCGTAGAGGATGTGGCGGCGGCCCTGGGGGTGAGCCCGGCAGCGCTGCAACCCCTGGTATCGGTGCTGTCGTTTTGCTACTACGACGAGCATTGCGGCACGTTGCCCGCCGTGAGTGTGAACCAGGCAACGGTGCCTCAGCTGTGTGCTGTGCCCGGCCTGTCTGAGGCCCTGGCCCTGGCGGTGGTACAGGAGCGATCGCGCGGCGGCCCCTACCGCGATCTGGCCGATTTGCAGCATCGTTTAGGGTTAGCCCCAGACCTCTTGCAAACTCTGCTCTATTACCTCCGGCCTTAGATCTGGGGGCGTTAATCAATGCTGAACCCGTCTTAAACTAATCTTTAGCTCAGGTACCACCTGGGGATAAGACGGTAGCATGACAATCAAATTATCTGAGCCTGCCCCGTGGGGCAAATCATTAACGCGAACACTCGGCGCAAACCTTCAACGGAAACATCGAGCCGATCGCTAAACGCTTAGATAACAAGTACTTTTGTTGGAATTGAACGCCATGGTAGTAGCTTCCCTTCCTCAGGCCCAGCCCCTGACTGACGAAGAACTGCGCAAGCTGCACGCCTACTGGCGGGCCTGCAATTACCTCGCTGTAGGCATGATCTATCTGCGCAGCAACCCCCTGCTCAAAGAAGCTCTTAAGCCCGAGCATGTCAAACATCGCCTACTGGGTCACTGGGGGGCTTCTCCGGCCCTGAGCTTTACCTACATCCACTGCAACCGGCTGATCAAAAAGTACGACCTCGATATGATCTTCGTGGCTGGCCCCGGCCACGGTGCCCCTGGCGTGCTCGGCCCGGTGTATCTCGAAGGCACCTATTCTGAGATCTACCCCGACAAGAGCCTCGATGAAGATGGTATGCGCCGCTTCTTCAAGCAGTTTTCCTTTCCTGGGCACATTGGCAGCCACGTTACCCCCGAGACGCCGGGCTCGATCCACGAGGGGGGTGAGCTGGGCTACAGCATTTCCCACGCCTATGGGGCGGTACTCGACAACCCAGACTTAATTGTCACCTGTGTAGCGGGCGATGGCGAAGCCGAGACTGGCCCCCTGGCCACCTCCTGGCACTCCAACAAGTTTATCAACCCGGCACGAGACGGGGCGGTGCTGCCCATTCTCAACCTCAACGGCTACAAGATTGCCAACCCCACCATTCTCTCCCGCATTTCCCACGAGGAGCTAGAAGCGCTGTTTGTCGGCTACGGCTATACCCCCTACTTTGTGGAGGGTAGCGACCCCGCCGAGCTGCACCAGACGATGGCGGCGGTGATGGAAGAGTGTGTGCTGAAGATCAAAGACATTCAGCACGACGCGCGGGTTAACGGCAACGTTTATCGCCCCCGCTGGCCGATGATTGTGCTGCGTACCCCCAAGGGCTGGACTGGCCCCGACTATGTGGACGGCCACAAGGTGGAGGCCTTTTGGCGATCGCACCAGGTACCCATGGGCGGCATGCATAGCAATGCCGAACACCTGCGCCTGCTGGAAGAGTGGATGCGTGGCTACGGCCCCGACGAGCTGTTTGACGAAAATGGCACCCTGATTCCTGAGCTGCAAGAGCTGGCCCCTAGCGGTCACCGCCGCATGAGTGCCAATCTTCACGCCAACGGCGGTATGGTGCGCAAAGCCTTAAAAATGCCCGACTTTCGCGAGTTGGCCATCGACGTGCCCAAGCCCGGCAGCGTGGAGTTTGAGAATACTAAGGCACTGGGCATTCTCATGCGCGAGATCATGCGCCACAACCCCAACAACTTTCGTCTGATGGGGCCAGATGAGACCGCCTCTAACCGCCTTCACCCGGTGTACGAAGTCACCAAAAAAGTGTGGATGGCCGACCTGCTGCCCGAAGACCTCGACGGCGGCGAGCTGTCGCGTGATGGCCGAGTGATGGAAATGCTCAGCGAGCACACCCTCCAAGGCTGGCTAGAGGCCTATCTGCTGACCGGTCGCCACGGCCTGTTTCACTCCTACGAGGCCTTTGCCCACGTGGTCAGCTCGATGTTTAACCAGCATGCCAAGTGGCTAGATATCTGCAAAAACCATGTGCCCTGGCGGCGATCGGTCTCGTCGCTCAACATTTTGCTGTCGTCGCTGGTGTGGCGGCAAGACCACAACGGTTTTAGCCACCAAGACCCTGGCTATATTGACTTGGTCACCAACAAAAGCCCCGAGGTGGTGCGGGTTTACTTTCCGCCTGACGCCAACTGCCTGCTGTCGGTGGCTGACCACTGCTTCCGCAGCGTGGACTACATCAACGTGATTGTCTCTGACAAGCAAAACCACCTTCAGTACCTGACTATCGATCAGGCGGTGACCCACTGCACCAAGGGCATCGGCATTTGGGATTGGGCTAGCAACGACGACTGCGGCACCGAGCCCGACATTCCCGACGTGGTGATGGCCTGCTGCGGCGACATTGTCACTAAAGAGTCTCTGGCGGCCACTGCCATTTTGCGCGAAGAGTTTCCTTTCCTGAAGGTGCGCTTTGTCAACGTGGTGGATCTGTTTACCTTGATCTCTGAAGGGGAGCACCCCCACGGGCTCAGCAACCGCGACTTTGACTCGCTGTTCACCCCCGACAAACCAATTATCTTTAACTTCCACGGCTACCCCTGGCTGATTCACAAGCTGGTGTATCGGCGCTCTAATCAAGAGCGCATTCACGTGCGGGGCTACAAAGAGCAGGGCAACATCAACACCCCGCTGGAGCTAGCGATCAACAACGAGATCGATCGCTTTAACCTAGTGATCGACGTGATCGATCGCGTCCCCAAGCTGGGCTCGGCGGCGGCCCACGTCAAAGAAAAGATGAAGAACAAAATCATCGAGTGTCTCAACTACGCTCATACCGAGGGCAAAGACCACGATGAGATCACCTACTGGCAGTGGCCCTACTAGGGGCTGCGGCCAATTAGGGAAACGATTAGCGGCTCAGATCTCTGGGCCGCTAATCGCTTCATGATTATGGGTTGAGCTGATTTGGATCAGATCGGGATAGCTATCTGCGGCAGTTTATCTTGTGAAGGCGATCGCCCCTCCTCTATCTATCTCCCTCGGCAGATTGAAGGATCTAGCTCAAAGGCGATGCTGTAGATTAACCAACGACTGCTCACTAACTACTCACAAGTAAGCCATGACTGATCTGGGGCTAATTTTTTGGGGAACAGCTGCCGGGTTTCTCCCGCTTGTGGGTTCAGGCACACTACCCCTAGCGCAACTGCTACAAGAGCCCATCACCGACCCGGTGGCCATCTTTCTGACTATTTTGGCCATCATGCTGGTGGCGCCACTGCTGGTAGAGCGGCTGCGGCTGCCGGGTATTATCGGCCTGATTTTAGCTGGGGTGGTGGTCGGCCCCCACGGCCTCGGCATCTTAGATCGCGATCCTACCATCGTGCTGTTGGGCACCGTAGGACTGTTGTTTTTGATGTTTTTAGGCGGCCTTGAGACCAGCCTTGATGACCTCAAAAAAGATGCCGATAAACCCATTATTTTTGGCCTGGCTACCTTTGCGGTGCCGATGGTGCTGGGCACTGGGGTGATGCTGGCCCTCGGCTATGGCTTCTGGGCATCGGTGCTGGTGGCCTCCTGTTTTGCCTCCCATACCCTGGTGGCGCTGCCGGTGCTCAGCAAGCTGGGCATTATGCGGCACCCGGCTTCGATCGCTACTCTGGGCGGCACGCTGATTACCAATGTGTTGGCCCTGCTGGTGCTGGCCGTTGTGGTCAAGGCCGATCAGGGCGACCTCACCCTCGGGTTTTGGCTGTTCTTGATTCCGGCTCTGGCGGTCTACACCTTTGCGGTGCTGTGGGGGGTGCCCAAGCTGGGGCGCTGGTTTTTTAAGACCTTTGGCCACGATGAAGGGGCCGAGTTTACCTTTGTGCTGGCGGCGCTGTTTGTGGCGTCGTACCTGGCCAGTCTGATTGAAATTGAGCCCATTGTGGGGGCGTTTTTGGCCGGGGTCGCCATCACCCAGATCATTCCCCGCCTCAGTCCGCTGATGAACCGAATTCAGTTTATTGGCAACACCCTGTTTGTGCCGATTTTCTTGATTTCGGTGGGCATGTTGGTAGACCCGCTGATTTTAATTCGTGCGCCCCAGTCGCTGTTTTTAGTGGCTATCATCGTGCTGGCTGAGCTAGTGAGCAAATTTCTAGCCGCCTGGGGCTCGGCTCTCTGGTTTCGGTGGAAATTTCCCAGTGCCATGGTGATGTTTGGCCTGTCGATGGCCCAGGCGGCCTCGACCCTGGCGGCCATTACCATTGCCTTTGACATTGGCCTGGTGGATGAGGTGGTGGTCAACGCCATCATTCTGATGATTTTAGTCAGCTGCGTGCTGTCGCCCTGGGTGGTGGCGCGCTGGGGTGCCCAGATGCAAAACCAGCCCGTAGAGGAAAGTTCGGCCCTGTCGGTTGTAGATGAGACTGCCGAGGCAGCGCCTACCCTGGGGCAGCGGGTCTTGGTGCCCGTGGCCAACCCCAGCACCGAAGACAACCTGCTCCAGTTAGCGATCATTTTGACCAAGCGAGTGGGGGGCACGCTGCTGCCGCTGCATGTGTTGCCCGATCGCAACCAGCCCATTGCCGAGGCCGATCGCACTCGCCAACACCGCCTGCTAGAGACTGCCGAAACCATTGCCCACGCCGCCGCCATTCCGGTGGAGTCCATTGGCCGCATCGATGACTCGATCGCCTGGGGCATTTTGCGCACCCTGCAAGAGCGTCACGCTGACCTATTGGTCTGTGGCTGGAAGGGGTTTTCTACCTACCAGGAAAATTTTTTTGGTAGCGTCATCGACACGATTGTGCGATCGACCACAATTCCAGTGCTGATTAGCCGCTTTCCTCAGCCCATTGAGAACACCGAGCAAATTGTGTTTGCCATTACCGGTCGCCAGGCCAATATGGGGCAAGTGATCCAGACGCTGTTCATAGCCCAGTGTCTGGCAGAGGAGCTAAAAGCCCCCTTGCAGGTGCTGCAGATGACCATTGGCTCAATACGCGATCGCAAACTCACCGCCCTGCTGCAAGAAAAAGACGTTGCGGTGCAGCCAATCCAGGGCAACACCGTTAAGCGGGTGTCAGAGGCCCTGAAACCCAATACCTTGCTGATTTTGATCGCCAGCACCTACGTCGTTGGCCAGCCTGCGCTAGGGCGCGAGCCCGAGGCCATCACCCGCGCCAGTTGGGATACCAATATGATCATTGTGAACTTCCCCAGCAAACCGATTAACCGCGTTTGATATCGATTGCGTTTAGGAGTCTGCCAAGCCGCAGAGGACCGGTCGTTAGGGTTTACGGGCACGGTCGGCCTGGAACCGCATACCCCTTCTGTGAGCAAACCAGCACCCAACCGCTCAACCAGCAGGTTCGAGTTGGGTTAGAAAAGTCTCATGCTAAATCCTCCTTGGCTATACCCGATTCAGCAGAGCAAACAACCGTTTGCCCCTATGGTTTGGCCTTTTGGGAGTCGGGGTTATGTGACTCGGATTTGGTATCAGTCTTTTGGTAGGCCGTGAGCACCCCCATGCCTTACTCTACAATTTAGACAATGAGTAACCAAAGGAGCCTGGTCCTATCTATACCCGTCCCCTGGCCCGACTGATTGAAGAACTCCAGCGGCTGCCGGGGGTTGGGCCTAAATCGGCCCAGCGGCTGGCTCTTCACATTCTCAAGCGCCCCCAGAGCGACGTGCAGGCTCTAGCCCAAGCGCTGCTCGATGCCAAGGCCCAGGTGGGTCAGTGCTCGGTGTGCTTTCACCTGTCGGCTGACCCCGTATGCGACATCTGCCGAGCCACCAACCGCGATCAGACTACCCTTTGCGTGGTCGCCGACTCCCGAGACGTGATCGCCATTGAGAAAACCCGCGAGTACCGGGGCCGCTACCATGTGCTGGGGGGGCTGATTTCGCCTATGGATGGCGTCGGCCCTGAGCAGCTCAATATTGGCCCTCTGGTACACCGGGTCAGTAAGGAGAGTATTCAGGAAGTGATTATGGCCATTAGCCCCAGCATTGAGGGCGACACCACCACGCTGTATGTGGGCCAGTTGCTCAAGCCGTTTACTCGGGTTACCCGCATTGCCTTTGGTCTACCCATGGGAGGCGATTTAGAATACGCCGACGAGGTGACCCTGGCCCGAGCGCTGGAGGGGAGGCGAGATTTGGACTAGATGGGCCAAGTCTGGGGGCGGTGCTAGAAAAATTTTCGGAACAGAGGGGTGATGCCAGCCCCATAAACTGCGAGAGGCAGCGATCCTCGGGTCACAGCCTCCCGCAGTTTATAGGCAGATGGGGCAGCTCAATTCCCCTGGTTCCCCGTTCTTTAGTAGGCTAGGGACTACCGCTGGTTTGTTTTGAGGAATCACCGCAGCAGCTTATGTCAGCTTCCTCTCCCGTCTCGTCTAATCGCTACGATGGGCTCAGCCCTGCCCCTAGGAGCGATCGCGCCTGGCCCTTTTGGCCCGTGGTGCCTCTCTACCCCTACGGGCAGCGACCCACCCAGCGAGTGGAGGTGGTCAAAGACCAGGTGTGGACCTTTGACCAGTTCCAGGGCATTTTTTACGTGGTGGTGCCCATTCGCATGACGGTGGTGCGGCTCGAGCCGACGGGGCTATTGGTTTACTCCCCCGTGGCTCCTACCCCCGAGTGCGTTGCCCTGGTGCGCGAGCTTGAAGATCGCCATGGGCCAGTGAAGTACATTGTCATGTCTACGGTGACGGGTATTGAGCACAAGGTGTTTGTTGGTCCCTTTGCGCGCAAATTTCCTCAGGCTCAGGTATATGTGACGCCCAACCAGTGGAGTTTTCCGCTCAATCTGCCGCTGCCCTGGCTCGGTCTGCCGGGCGATCGCACCCACATGCTCCCCGCCGACGGCCAAGCTCCCTTTGCTGACCAGGTCGACTACGCGGTGCTGCCCCCGATCGATCTGGGTTTGGGCCCGTTTGGTGAAACCGCTTGCTTTCACCGGGCTAGCCGCACGTTGTTGTTGACCGATGCGATCGTGGCAATTCCAGCAGAACCGCCTGCGATTGTACAGATCGACCCGTTTCCACTGCTGTTTCACGCCCGAGACAGTGCTGCTGACGCCATTGTCGATACCCCGGCCAATCGCCGCAAGGGCTGGCAGCGCATTGCTCTGTTTGCCTTCTACTTTCGCCCCAGCACGTTGGATGTGGCGACTACAGGAGAAATGTGGCAAGAGGCGAAGCAGGCTCCGGTGCGATCGCGCCAGCACTACTTTGGCCTTTACCCCTTTCGCTGGCGGGCCAACTGGCCCCAGTCCTTTGCGGCGCTGCACAACGAAGGGCAGCTCCAGGTGGCTCCTATTCTCAAAACTCTGATTTTTAACCGAGGCCCCCAAGAGGTTTTAGACTGGGCTCAGACCGTTGCCAGTTGGCCGTTTGAGACCATTGTTCCGACTCATTTAGAGGCCCCCATTGTCGCTAACCCAAAGCAGTTTTTAAAGGCGTTTGATTTTTTGCGGGCTAGCCCAGTCCTAGATAATGATGAGACGTTACCGGAAGCTGATTTTGGCCTGTTGCAGCAAATTGAAAAGTTGCTACTAAGCCGGGGTATTTCTCGGCCTAGCCAAATGATTTCCTCAATAAACTCCGACAAAAAAGCAGAGACCCAAGAGCCTCTGCTTTAAATCAAAAAATGCATCAATGTCTCAAGTTATGAGCGCAAGACAATAGAATTAAGCTATTCGGCGACAGCTTCCATTTTGGCCGAGATTTTATCCTTAATCTCTTCTAGGCTTGGCATAAATGCCTTCTTTTTCTCAAGCCCCAGCTTCACCTTTTCAGCAATTTCCTCAGGGGTGAGAGCCGGCTCGTCACCAGCAGCATCGGGAGCATACAATGCCTTACTCTCCATGCCGATTTTGATCCGCTCAGCGATTTCCTCAGGCGTGGGCATGAACATTTCTTTCTTGTTTATGAAGACTTCTTTTTTCTGCTCTGGGGTGAGGGCAGCGAACAGCTCACCCTTGGGCACGGTCTTCATAATGGCTGCCAGTTCAGACTTTTGGGCTGAGGTCAGCGCCATGGCCTTAAAGGCCTTACGCAAGCTGAGGCCATTCTGAATGGCTTCCTCAAACTTTTCATCCTGATCAGGGAAAAGAATGCTTTCGATCTCGGGGACGTACTTTGACTGAAGTTCTTCGATCAAAGCCTCCTGGCTCTTGGTCAAGTCAACACCTTTAAAAAAAGGCAGTGAGAAAGAAAAAGGGTCGGCACTGGCTGGGCTAGCCACCAAAGTTAGTGAAACTAGCGCACCCAGCACCAAAGCAAAAAACTTGCGTAACATGCTTGAATAATCTCCATATGCCAACATAACTGATGCCAATACCTCTGCCAAACCAATGTTGCCCAATGCTAGCAAAGTCACCTGACTGCACAGGAGCATTTAGCTGTCATTGCTGACCGTTTTAAAGTGCTCTGAAAAGGCTACAACTGCCATAAACGATATCACGATTACCGGTAACAATAGGCTCCACCAGGTTTCAGAAATTAACACAAAGTAGGTTGCCCCCAAACCGCCTAGGGCAAAGCCGAGGATAATCGGCACAATTCGCCCCATGCGTTCTACCGATTCGGCAGCGGCTAGGGCCGCTTTTTCATCCCCAGCGGGGGCAAGCTTTGAGACCGCCACCTGAACTAAATCAATCGTCAACTGGGTAGTATTTCCAGTCATCACCGTAGTGGGAATGTAGCTCTTAAAGACACCCTTGGCCTCTTTCATGAGAGCATTCTGAACGGCCATGGCCACCACCCCGGTGATGCCAATAGGCAAAATGTATTCTTCCTGCACATTGAAGATCAGAGCAGGCGACAGGTTGACCCCCACAATGAGGAAAATTGTCAGGGCGATCGCCTCTGCTGTAAGCAACACCGCAAACACCGGCCAGTCTTTTTTACGGGCGTAGCGGGCCAGCAATGAGGTAGCTGCCACCGCCACCATAAAGGCTGGAAACATCAGCAGGTGAGTAATGGTTGACTCTTCGTCAGCCTGCACAAACTCGTACCCAGCCAGGGCAATGTTGCCGGTGACGTGGGCCGTAAAAATGCCAAATAAAATAATGAAAGCAGAGGTATCGACAAACCCCGCTACCCAGCTCAGCATAAACCCCGCTGGGCCATCGCTGAGCAGGTAGCTGCCCAGACTAAACTCAGACTTAGTAGGAGAACTCGCAACCATGGAAATGTCTAAATACGCAGGACTATAAAACGTAAAAACGAACCACTAAACGAGATTTAGCTTGCGATCACAGAGTACTAAGGTTTGAACTCAAAATCATCTATGACCTCTAACACCAAGCCCCAAAGGCCGTCATTTATGAAGACTCAGCCATCATGGAGGGTCATCGGCCCGCTGTCGGTAGCAGAGTTGACGATCCTATCCCTTGCCATACTTCTCGGTTTTGGGCGTGATGACTTTAACGGTTTGGTAGAGGTGGCTGTCGGTTGTGAATGTCAACTCTGGTGCCTCCAGATCTGAATCAGCATCGACATCTGCCTCCGCCGGAGTGACTGCCAGCGCAATTTGGGGTACCTGGCTGCGATCGCTAAACTCACCTGCGTTACCCCAGTTCGCCAAGAGGGCAATGTGGTGGTTGTCGATCCCCTTGAGCAATACCGTCGTGCGGGGGGAAGGGTAGAGTTGAGGCAGGCTGCTCAGAGCTGCCTGGGCGGCGGCCATGAGATCGGCCTGATGTTCAGAAGTATCGGTGGCAATTTCGCTGATCTGTACCAGCGCCATACTGGCAGGAATTGCCGCTAACATACCTGGCGGCGACACTACCTGGTCTATCACATAGGCGGCGGTTAAAAGGGGCTCTCCCAAGCTAGCCTCCTCCTCTTTAGCCTTGCCCTTGGTGCCTTTTCCTCCCTTGGCACTGGCGTACTGTTCGTAGTATTTCGTGTAGTCTTTGCTGGCGGTGTCGCTGGCAAGCGAAGCCTGAAAGGCCTCATAGCTAGGCTGATCTTTCCACTGGCTAAACTCTACAACCCTGGCTCCGTCGTCACTGGAGAAAAAAGCCAGCCCGTAGAAGCCAGGAATGGTTTTGTAAAACGACTTGGTGAGCTTGTAAAACGATTTGATGGCGTCGGCCTGGGTGATGGGGTCAGTCTCATAGAGGGAGATCACGGCGATCGCCCCATCATCGGCGTTAAATATCAGTGGCTCAACAGCCTTGTCGGCCCATGCGGAGGAAATGGGCAGCAGCATTAGCAAAGCCACAAGCCACAGCAAACCTCGCCCCCACCATTTAGTCATCAGCTTTAGCTCCCAGGTTGCTCAATGCCTCTCCATCTCTCAGTACTAGCACCGCAATCATTACTGTTCGATGCCTCATCGTAACGGCAGCCTTAGCAGCATTTTGTGATTGCCAATACTCTTTCTCCTAGCCCGCTGGCAGAATGAACCCGGCTTCACAGGGGCTAAATAGCCGCCCGATGGCTCGTCCTGTGCCTTGGCTTACAGAACTCTTCATGGTTTTCTCCTAAAGTCTCTCCCAAGTGTTGCATACAGTACACCGCATGCAGATATTGATTGTGTCCAACGGGCTTTTAGAACCCGGTCAATCAATGGTTATGGGGAAGAGGCATGGTAAAACCTCTTTTTGTAGCTGTAGAGCAGCTTTTTGTATCGTCTAAAACAAAAAACTTTGAGGTTGCTTGCAATTCTCTGTTAAATCGGAGACATCAAGCTTTTCTAGAGAACCACACACGGAGGGCGTATGGCACAGGCAGACTATGGCGACACCGTTGAGCAGGAGCCACCAGCTACGGCTGACGGTTTAAAATCACAACTGCTTTACGGCTTATATGACAAGCCTCCCGTAGGGGAAGCTTTTTTTGTGGCGATACAGCACGTTCTCGCCGCATTTGTTGGCATTATTACCCCTGGTTTGCTAATTTGCGCGGCCCTCGGCACAACCCCTGAAACCACTGGCATTATTGTCAGTATGTCGCTATTTGCCAGTGGCATCTGCACATTTATTCAGTGTCGAAAGTTTGGCCCAATTGGGTCAGGGCTGCTGAGCTTGCAGGGCACAAGCTTTGCGTTCCTAGGCCCGGTGATCGGGGTCGGCACCGCTGCCATTGCCTCAGGCAGCACTCCTGAGCAGGCTCTGGCGCTGATTTTTGGGGTTTGCTTCTTCGGCTCTGCGGTCGAGATTATCCTCAGCAGATTTCTACATTTGTTGCAAGAGATCATTACCCCTGTGGTGACGGGTTCTGTAGTCATGATTATCGGTCTGAGCTTGATTAAGACCGGCATGTTTAGCTTTGCTGGAGGCGCTGCGGCGGTTCAGAGCGAGACCTTTGGTAGTACTCAGAACCTGGCCCTAGGCGGCTTGGTGCTGGCCATCGTAGTCTTCCTCACCCTCTCTACCAACCGTTTTCTGCGGATGGGGGCGATCGCCATTGGCCTGATTGTTGGCTACATCATTTCAATCGTGCTTGGCCTGGTTGACTTTAGTTCCCTTAGCAGTCTGCCTTTAATTCGCCTTCCGTTGCCCCTGCGCTACGGCTTAGACTTCAACTTCGCGGCTTTTGCTCCGTTCATTATTCTCTACGTCATCACCGCTATTGAGACAGTCGGTGACCTAACTGCCACCTCCGCAGTTTCTGGAGAGCCAGTGTCTGGCCCTATCTACTTCAAGCGGATTAAGGGTGGTGTGCTGGGCGATGGGGTCAACTCGGCGATCGCCGCCTTGCTCAACACCTTTCCCAACACTACTTTTAGCCAAAACAACGGTGTCATTCAAATGACCGGGGTGGGCAGCCGCTATGTAGGTTTCTATGTAGCCGGTATCTTCGCTGTCCTCGGGCTAGTGCCCATTGTAGGCGGCATTTTTCAGGTGATTCCTCAGTCTGTATTGGGTGGGGCTACCCTGGTTATGTTTGGCTCTATCGCAGTGGCAGGTCTCAATATTGTGGCCTCTACAGGACTCGATCGTCGCTCTACGGTGATTGTGGCTGTAACGCTGGCGCTGGGTCTGGGCGTGGTTTATGCTCCAGAAATTTTTGCCGATAAGCCACCGCTGATCAAAAACGTATTTTCTTCGGGCATTTCTACCGGCGGTTTGACTGCGATTTTGCTGAATACATTTCTCCCTGGCCGCCCTAAGGTGAGACGTGAAACTCCCGCTGCTGAGATGTCTGAAGCCTAGCGATTAAAGCATCTACTCCGCCTTAAGTAGTTTTTGACTAAGGTGACCGGAGACGTTTGTGATTTTGATCATGAGCGTCTTCGGTTTTTGTTTTAGCGATTAGCTCACAACAAACTTCTGAGGGCTCTAGCCATGGTCAAAAAAGCGCGATCGCCGCGCAGAAAACAGCAAAATATTGCCCCGCAGGCCGATAACTTTAGAAAAGTGTTCATGGGGCTATAATGTCGCCTTTAATACTCTGCTAAATTCCCACTGTTGAGGTTTTTGGTGTGAGGATTTCGATATGTCTAAAAAGTTTAAGCAGGGAGTATTTCAGCGCCCCTCGCTATTGCTCAATGGGCGCTTTTGCCTAATATTGGCAGCATCGCTGCTGTCTGTCACCACCCCAGCCACGGCCTCAGAAGAACTCCGTGCCCAGGGTCAGGCTGGCAGCGATCGTGGGCTAGTTTCTGCCCTTGCCGAGCCTCTCATTGAGGCCGGAGCCGATCGACTCTATCCGACGGCACCTTCCCCAGCGGCCAACCTAGACCCCATGCCCCTCTTGGCTGAGGCCATGGTTCCCCAAGCCGAAGTTCCGGTAGCTGAACCTCTAGGGAATGAGCTGAACCCGGTAACGGCAGCCGAGGCGGGGGTAAGCGCTGCAAGCAACGATGAAGCCTTTTCTGCTCTTCGATTTAGCGACCTTGAGGCGGCCCTAGACCTCGAAGCCCCAGTTCAACCGGCCCCGGCCAGTGACCTGGCCCAGGTCACACGGGTAACAGACTTCTCAGACGTATTGCCCTCTGACTGGGCATTTCAAGCCCTCAGCAACCTGGTAGAAACCTACGGCTGTATTCAGGGCTATCCTGACGTTACCTTTCGGGGCCAACGTTCCTTGACTCGATTTGAGTTTGCCGCTGGCCTAAATGCCTGTCTAGATGTGATTGTAAGCACCCTAGACACAGGCATCTCTGAAGAAGACTTAGCCACTATTCGCCGGCTTCAGGAAGAGTTTGCGGTAGAGCTGGCTTCCCTGGGCGGTCGGATTGACCAGCTTGAGGCCGAAACGGCCCAGCTGCGGGCTCAGCAGTTTTCCACGGTAACCAAGCTGCGGGGCCAGGTGTTTACCCACATCGGTGGTGGTTTCACTGGCGGCGATATTCTTGCTGAAGGCGTTAGCATATTTGCCACGGGGCCTCGGGTCGGGGGCGTACCCCAAACCCGCACCATTGCCCGAAACCCTGCTACCACCGTTGGTAGTCTGCTGTGGCTCAACTTTGACACATCTTTCAGCGGGGCCGACCGGCTCAAGCTGCAGATGGTCACCGGCAGCGGCACCTCCCCTGCCAACCTCTATGGCTCAGCGGGTCTGTTCAACACCTTTGGCACCCCCTTTACCTTTCAATCTGGGGTACCTAGCGGCCAAGACTTTAGCGTTTATGTGCGGGAACTGAGCTATGCCTTTCCGATCGGGAACAACCTGACCGTAGACATTGGCCCTCGCATCAACTGGTACTCCTACTTTGACAACAACCGTTACACCTTCTTTGTGAACGGAGCCAACACCTTTAACTCTAGCGGCGGCACCCAGGTTAACGCTGTTGACCGGGGCACAGGGGCGATCGCCGTTTGGAACGTGACCGACTGGCTCGATGTACGGGTGGGCTACCTCGCCGAAAACACCGAATTTATCGGTGGGACAAAGGCCCCAAGCGACCCCAGTGTGGGCCTGTTTGGTGGTACCAGCACTCTAACCGGCCAGATTGGGGTCAGACCCTTTGACAATTTCAACCTGCGGTTGCTGTACACCCGATCTAACCTAATGCCCAACGGGGTTGGGCAGATCGGCGGCACCTTCAGCGAACCGATCTACGGCTTTGCCGACGACGGGGTTGGTGGGCCACTGACCAACGCCCCTGCCGATACCTTCCTGGTCAACTTTGACTGGACTCCCCTTAACTGGTTAGGGCTGTTTGGCCGCTATAGCTACGGCAGCGTTGGCCTGACCTCAGCCATTAGTGGAGCTGGTCTAGGCAATATCGACGCTCAGTCATTCCAGGTGGGGGTGGCCTTCCCTGACCTGTTTAAAGAGGGTGCCCAGGGGACGATTTCTTACGTGGTGCCCTTCAGCGTGATCAATGGTCGGCAATTTTTAGTTTCGGGGGCTGGCGACGGCGGGAGGCAGCAGGAAATCGAGGTGTCCTACCGTTACCCACTCAGTCGTAACATTGCCCTCATGCCCTCTGCCTACTGGATTATTCAGCCTAACAACTTCAGCACTAACCCTGACATCTTTCTCTTTAATATGCAGGCGCAGCTGACGTTCTAGGCTAGTTTTTCATTGTTCATAGACAAGTAAATCACTGCTGTACCGCCCTGCCTAAAATTAGGCAGGGCGTTTTGTTGATGCTGCCTCTGTGGACAGGCCACGGGGCGCAATCCCAAATCCGAGTCCCATAACCCCGATTCCTAAAAGGCCGAACCGTAGGGGCAAACGGTTGTTTGTCCTGCTGAATCGGGGGTAGCCAAGGAAGATTTAGTATAAGCCCCCCCAACCCCAGGCCTCAGCGCGCCCAGGCGATGAGGCCTGGGGAGAGTACCCTAGCTGGCCATAGGATTCAATCAAAACGCTCGCGATTCCATCAGAGATTTTCGCTATGGTAAGGCAGCCTCGCTAGCGTTTTAACTTGAGAGCTTCAATACCGTGAATGATAGAGGCGAGAGACAGGCTTTAGAACGTTTGGGTTACGACCTGCGATCGGGCTCGTCTCTCGATCGCGCCACCCTGGTCAAGTTTATGGAGCGCACCTACGGCGAGCTAGCCCCCCAGCAGCCCCTGGGCCACATTGCCGCTACTGTCGATCGCTACCTTGGTCCCGCCACCCCCCTGTGGTGGGTATCGCTTCAGGGCACTCTAGCCCCCATCGCTGCCCTGTGGCTGGGGCTAGCCACCGACCAGCGCAGCGGGGTGCTACACCCCTACATTTTGCTGCTGTACGTCGCCCCTGATCATCGGCGGCGAGGCATTGCCACGGCCCTGCTGGCGGTGGGCCACGGCTGGGCGCAGCAGCAGGGGCATCGGCAAATCACCCTCCAGGTGTTTAGCGATAACGCAGCGGCCCAGGCGCTCTACCACCGCCTGGGTTACCAGGCCGAAGCAATTTTGATGAAAAAAGAATTTGGCTAGGGAGTGGGGTAATGAGGTGAGCTACCCAGCTAGAAGGGCGCTAGATTTGAGGCAGTTTTGCAGGCGAGTCTATGCCCATTGTTTTGCCGCTGTTTGCCAAAGCGTTTTTGACCCTGTTTGTGGTGATCGACCCAGTGGGGCTGGCACCTCTGTATCTGGCTCTGGTGGGCGATCGCCCCGAGGCCGAGCAGAGTCAAATTGCCACCCGCGCCGTCTTAGTATCTGCGGGTATCTTGCTGGCCTTTGGGCTGACGGGGGCCTACGTACTGCACAACCTAGGCATTAGCCTGCAAGCATTTCAGATCGCAGCGGGGGTGCTGCTGTTCAAAATCGCCCTCGACATGATTTTTGTGCACCAAGAGCGTGAAACCGAGGCCGAAGCACTAGAAGCCGAAGAAAAAAAGGATGTGAGCGTCTTTCCCCTGGCAATTCCGCTGATTGCCGGGCCGGGCAGCTTGGCCAGCATTTTGGTGCTATCGCGGGAGTCGGCCAACTACTACCTGGGGGTGACGGTGGTGCTGGCCGCTGCGGCGGTGGTACTGGTACTGTGCTATATGTTTTTGCTGCTGTCACAGCCCCTGGCCAAGGTGCTGGGCCAGATCGGTATCAACGTGGTCACTCGGGTGCTGGGGGTGCTGCTGGCAGCACTGGCGGTGCAATACATGCTCGATGGCCTCCTCAGCCTGCTCCAGCTCCCGCCCGCCCAAGCCTTTGGCCTCGATGGCTAGGCTCGAATCGCGATCGACGCAGCGAGATCGTCGGGGCTGAGGTGGTCGTTGAGAATTTCGCCATCTTTAAACCAGACAATGCGCTGGCTGGCCCGGGCCACATCGGGCTCGTGGGTGACCATGACGACGGTGATGCCGACAGTATGGAGATCGGCGAAGATGCTCAGTACATCTGCGGTGGTGTGGGTGTCGAGGGCACCAGTGGGTTCGTCAGCTAGCAACAGCAGAGGATTGTTGACGATCGCCCGCGCGATCGCCACTCGCTGCTGCTGACCACCAGAGAGCTGGTTGGGCTTGTTGTTGACGCGCTCGCTCAGCCCCACTCGCTCTAGCGCCTCGGTGGCCCGCTGGCGGCGCTCCTCGCTGCGCACCCCCGAGTAAATCATCGGCAGCTCGACATTTTCTCGCGCGGTGAGCTGAGGCAGCAGGTGAAACTGCTGAAAGACAAAGCCAATTTTCTGGTTGCGAATGTGGGCTAACTCGTCGTCCTCCAGGGTAGCCACATTCTGGTTATCGAAAAAATATTGTCCGGCGGTGGGGCGATCGAGGCAGCCAATCATGTTCATGGCGGTCGATTTGCCCGACCCAGACGGCCCCATAATGGCGCAGTACTCGCCGGGGTAGATGGCTAGGTTCACATTCCACAGCGCCCGCACCTCAGTGTTGCCCGCGCCATACACTTTCTGCAACTGGCGAAACTCAATTAGGGGGGTGGGCATAGGGCAACCGAGCGCATGAGCATGAACATTTTGTGAGACAGTAAGGCATTGTAACGATGGCTTTTACCATCTATTCCCGCTGCTAGGGTTAGCCTTAGTACCCTAGTCGGTGGAGCGTGACGCCGCAGAGTAAAAGGGGATAACAGATAGTATGACAAATGCAGCGTGGGTGTTTCCTGGCCAAGGTTCGCAGGCGATCGCCATGGGGGTAGATCTAGCGACGCTGCCCCTGGCCCAAGCGCGCTTTGCCGAGGCCGAGTCGGTGCTCGGCTGGTCGGTGCTCGATGTGGTGCAAGATGCCGACGACAAAGTCTCCAATACTCTTTACACCCAGCCCTGCCTATACGTGGTAGAAAGCATTCTTGCCGACTTGCTCAAGGCCCAGGGCCACCAGCCCGCCGCAGTAGCAGGCCACAGTCTGGGCGAATACGTGGCTCTCTACACCGCTGGAGTTTTTGACTTTGCCGCCGGGTTGGCCCTGGTGCAGCGCCGGGCAGAGCTGATGGCCCAAGCCTCTGACGGCATGATGGCAGCACTACTGGGCTTTGATGCCGATGAGCTGGCGGCCAAAATTGAAGCGACCCCCGGTGTGGTGCTGGCCAACGACAACAACACGGGCCAGGTGGTGATCTCAGGTACTCCCGCAGCGGTAACAGCAGTGATGGAGAGCGTAAAAGCCAAGCGAGCAGTGAAGCTCAACGTTAGCGGCGCTTTTCACTCACCGCTGATGGCCGATGCTGCGGCCACCTTCGAGGCAGTGCTAGAGCCGATCGCCTTTGCCACTGCCCAGATACCCGTCCTCTCCAACGTCGATCCAGCCCCTGCCATCGACGGGGCTATCCTCAAGCAGCGACTCGTGCAGCAGATGACCGGCTCAGTGCGCTGGCGTGAAATCACCCTGGCTTTGCCAGCACTGGGTATCGACACGGTAGTCGAAGTGGGGCCGGGCAACGTACTCACCGGGCTGACCAAACGCACCAGCAAAGAACTGGCCCTGGTCAATGTGGGGACGCTGGAACAGGTAGAACAATTTGGCTCATAGGAATGCTTCATTCTCCTGAATCTGTTCAGATCATCTCTCCCAGCGTTTCCCCCATGGTGGGCGGTGCCCACCCTACGGATTACAGCTAGGGGTTTTTAATCCAAAATCGCAAATCCAAAATTGATCACCGATGAGCCGCGATCGCGAACCCCCCGTCAACCTGATCTGGTACCACCTGTTCAAATGGTCGGTGGTCAGCCCTGTGCTGTGCCTTTACTTTCGGGGCCGGGTCTACGGGGCCGATCAGGTGCCCAAGGCTGGCCCCCTAATCGTGGTGGCAAACCACGCCAGCGACTTTGACCCCCCCCTACTCTCCGCCGCAGTGCGCCGCCCCGTCTCCTACATGGCCAAAGAAGAGCTATTTAAGGTGCCGGTGCTGAGCCAGGCCATTCGCCTCTACGGGGCTTACCCGGTAAAGCGGGGTAGTGCCGATCGCAGCGCCATCCGCGAAGCCCTCAAACAGCTCGACCAGGGCTGGGCCGTAGGCATTTTTCTCCAGGGCACCCGCACCTCCGATGGCCGCGTGCCCGAGCCTAAAATTGGCGCTGCGCTAATCGCCGCCAAGGCCCAGGCTCCGCTGCTGCCCGTTAGCCTGTGGGGCACCCACCGCATCTTCAAAAAGGGTGCTTCTGTTCCCCGCTCTGTGCCGCTTACCATTCGCATAGGCAACCCGATCGCGCCGCCCCCCTCCACCGACCGCGAGGGGCTAGAGGCCATCACCGCCCAATGCGCCGCTGAAATCCATCGCCTCCACGATCTAGGTCGCTAACGCACTCCCCACCCTTCCCATCTGGTAGCCTGTAACCATCCCGCGATCGCCCTCTCCCATGAGCCAAGACCTCAAGCACGAACTCTCAGAAATGGTGGCCCCCGCCGACTGGGCCTGGATCAGCCCCCATGCCAACCGAGGCGCTGTGGTCGTGGTCGACCCGGGGTTAGATTTAGTTGAGGTGGGGGTGGCGATCGCCACTGACAACACCGCCGCCGTCAATCACTGGATTGCCGAAGAGCTCATTACCAAGCCCTCGCCCTTGCAGCTAGAAGTGTGGGATCAATCTGCTACAAAGCAGTTTTACTCACTGATTGTGCAGCCCTTCGTCCTGGTGCAAGCAACCCCTACCCATGAAAACTGAGGAGCCTAAATCAGCCACAGCGCCTCTGGCCGAAGTCAAAGAGGCAAGCACCCTCTGGGAGACCCTAAGCACTCATAGACTGGTGCGCTTCTTGCTGTTGTTTGGCAGCGGCTGGGCAGTCATTCGACTGTTGGTCTACTTTGAGATTCTGGTGGTGGTATTTGTTCCCGCTACGATCTTGGCATTTTTGCTTAACTACCCAGCTACCTGGCTGAGCCGATGGATGCCGCGCGGGGTAGCTGCCACGACGGTTTTTCTCACCTGCCTAGGGCTAGCCAGTGGTCTTTGCCTGACGTTGGGTATAACAGTGGTGAACCAGGGACAGCAGCTAGCCCTCAGCCTCCAAGACTTTTCTAATTCGGTCGTCCCCTGGCTGGGCAGCGTCGAGCGCCTGTTAGAGACCTGGAACTTGCCCATTGAGATTCAGGGTTTAGAACCGCAACTCCAAAGTCAGGCCGCGACGCTGCTGACAACGGGGCTGGGGCTAATTCAGTCAACCCTGGCAAACCTGGTGCTGGTGATTTTGATTGCAGTCGTCACGCTGTTTATGATGCTGGATGGGGCCAGAATCTGGTGGTGGCTGCTCAATGTCCTGCCAATTTATCACAAGGAGCGGTTTAACACGGTCATTCAAAAAAATTTGCTCGGCTTCTTTTGGGGGCGGTTGCTGCTCGGTATTATCATTGGCGTCTCTACGTTTGTAGTGTTGTCTATCCTCCGGGTTCCCTATCCCGCATTCTTAGCCCTAATGGTCGGTCTTTTCGACTTGATCCCGGGCGTTGGCGCAACCTTGGGCATCGGGCTGGTTTCGCTGCTGCTGCTGTCTCAAAGTGTATGGCTAGCACTGAAAGTGTTGGTAGTCTGCGTTGCCATGCAGCAGGTCGAAGAAAATTTGCTGCTTCCCTACGTGATGAAAGATTCGCTAGATATTAACCCGGTGGTAATGTTTTTTGCGCTCATGGTAGGGGCTACGGTAGCTGGAGTGCTAGGGCTGTTTTTAGCGGTGCCCGTGGCCGGGGTGGTCATCACCTGGCTCAATATTGAGGCGATGCGGGGCAAAATCGCCGATGACTAAGCCAAACCTAAAAATTCGCCCAGTCTGGTTAAAAATGCCAATAACCACTCCATCAGCCGATAAGCTGAAGAACTGAGTCTCCCGGCTGTAAGATTACCCCTATCCTATGCCCAATGCTGCTCCGTCACCCACATCGACTGCCCAGGAAAATCGATTGTGCTTTAACCAATCTCCCCGAGATTGGCTTTATGCGCTATGGAAGTTTTGGCGACCCCATACGGTCATTGGCACCAGCCTGAGCGTCTTTGGTATCGCCGCTATTGTGCTCGCTGATCTAGGGCTAGGGCATAGCCCCGCCGGTAGATGGGCAGGTCCGGTGGGCGTCGCCCTGGTCGCCTGCCTGCTTGGCAATCTCTATATTGTCGGCCTCAACCAGCTTGAAGACATTGCTATCGATCGCATCAACAAACCCCATCTGCCGCTGGCAGCGGGCGAGTTTTCTGTCGTCGATGGCCGCTGGATTGTCGGGCTAGCGGGGTTGGGAGCCCTAGTTCTAGGTGTGATCGGTGGCCCTTGGCTGTTGGCAGTCGTGGGGCTGAGTTTGGCCATTGGCACGACTTACTCGCTGCCGCCGATCCGCCTCAAGCGGTTCCCCTTTTGGGCCTCGGTGTGCATTTTGGCGGTACGCGGTGCGATCGTAAATCTAGGGCTGTTTCTGCATTTCAGCGATCGCCTCTGGCTTCCCCCCACTATTCCCAGCCGCGTCTGGGCACTGACGACGTTCATTCTGCTATTCAGCATTGCGATCGCCCTGTTTAAAGACATTCCCGACATTGAGGGCGATCGCCGCTACGGCATCAGTACTCTATCGCTCCAACTAGGGCAGCGCACCGTGTTTAATATTGCCCTCGGCATTCTCACCGCCTGCTATCTGGGCATGGTGCTGGCAGCTCCCTGGTTGAGCGGGGTCAACCGCTCCTTTTTGGTCGTGTCGCACCTGCTGGCCCTAGCCCTACTGTGGTGGATGAGTCAGCGAGTACTGCACAGTAGCCCAACCCTAGATGCTCAAACCAATCGGGCTTACCCTAGGTTTTATCAGTTCATCTGGAAGCTATTTTTCCTTCAGTACCTGATATTTCCCCTGGCCTGCTGGCTGGTCTAAGACAGACCAAAGCCGCAGACCTAAATCAAGGATTCCAGCGCTATGTTAGCCAGCACTCTTTACGACTGCGTTATTGTCGGGGCAGGCCCCGCCGGAGCCACCGCCGCCTACCACCTGAGCAAGGCCGGGCACCAGGTTCTACTGATCGATGCCGCCACGCTGCCTCGCTACAAGCCCTGTGGCGGCGGTGTATCGCCTCAGGTGGCTCAGTGGTTCGACTTTGACTTTTCACCTGCCATCTCCATCCAGGTGCGCAAGGTTCGCTACACCTTCAACTTGGGCGATCCGGTTGAAGCTGAGCTGCCCGCCAAAAATGCTCTATGGATGGTGCGCCGCGACGAATTTGACTACTTCATCGTGCGACAGGCCCAAAAGCAGGGCGCTACCCTGTGGGATGCAACCAAAGCCCAGAGCCTTGAAAATCATGGAGATCACTGGCAGGTCAATACTAGCCGTGGCCCAGTGGAGGGACGCTTTTTAATTGCCGCAGACGGTGCAAGGGGGGCGATGGCCAAGTGGCTAGGCTTTACGTCGCGCCGGTACAAACTGGCGGCGGCCCTAGAAGCCGAGCCCCGCTTGGCTGTGCCTGCCGACCCTGTGGTGCACTTTGACCTGGGCCTAGTGCAACAGGGCTACCTATGGAACTTTCCTAAGGCCGACGGCTACTCCATCGGTGGAGGGGTGTTTCGCACTGGCCCGCAGCGCAAGCAAGATCTGCGATCGCCCGTTGCTGACTATGCCGCCACCTTTGCGGTGGACACTAAGAGAGTGCAGCAGTTCGGCCACCCCATTTTTGTCTGGAACGGGTTTCAGGATTTGCATACCCACCGGGCGGTCTTGGCGGGAGAGGCGGCTTGTGTCGTTGATCCCTTTACTGTAGAAGGCATTAGGCCTTCCATCTTTAGTGGGCTGAAGGCGGCAGAAACGGTCACCCAAGCCCTCGAAACCAACAACAGTGACCTCAAAACCTACAGCCAGGTGATGAACCAAGAATGGGGCCATGAAATGCGCTGGGCCCGCCGCCTAGCCCACCTGTTCTACCAGACCCCGGCCTTGGCCTATCGTGTTGGAATTCAGCGCCCCTCCAGCAGCCTCACCATGGCCAGCGTATTTTGTGGTGAAATCAGCTATGCCGAAGTCGCCCAACGTGCCATTCGTCGTTTGAGCGGCGGCTTGTTGTCCTACAACTCATAAATCACTATCCCCTGCTCTATCACAGTTGACAGAGCAGGGGATAGCAAGACTGGCAGAGAACTGGCGATCGCACCCTACCCAATCGCATCCATAATCTTAAACATCGGCAGGTACATCGACACCAGAATCGACCCCACCATGGCCCCCAGCACCAAAATCATAATCGGCTCCATCACGCTAGTCAGAGCCTTTACCGCCTGCTCTACTTCATCCTCATAGAAGTCAGCCACCTTCATCAGCATCGAGTCAAGTTCCCCAGTTTCTTCGCCAATGCTGATCATCTGCACGGCCATTGACGGAAACACCGAGTGCTTTTGTAGGGCAATACTAATCATGCCGCCGCCCTGCACATCCCTACGGGCATCGTCTACCGCCTCAGCAATCACCTGATTGCCAGCGGTGTCACGCACAATTTCGAGAGCTGTCAAAATGGGCACCCCAGACTTTGAGAGAGACCCAAAGGTGCGGCAAAAGCGAGCCGTAGCGGTTTTTTGAATCAGATCGCCAAACAGGGGCATTTTGAGGGAAAGGCGGTCAATCACTCGGCGGCCATTGAGGGTAGCGTAGTATCGCCGATAGGCAAAGCCTGAGGCAAAAAAGATCGAAACCATAATTACCCAGTTCAAAGGCTTACGCAAAAACCGGCTGATCATCATCATGACCTGAGTAAAGACGGGTAACTCAGCCCCCAGATCATCAAACATATCGGCAAAGATCGGCAGCAAAAATACCGTCATACCGACGAAGATAATCACTGCCAAAGCCCCCACCGTGACGGGGTAAGCCATGGCCGACTTAATCTGGTTCTGCAACCGGGCCAAGTCTTCAAGTAATTTGGCCAGGCGGTTCAGTACTTCGTCGAGTACACCACCCACTTCCCCAGCCTGAATTAAAGCCACATACAAGTTGTCAAAACAGGCCGGATGCTTGCGCATGGCATCGGAAAGGTTGGTACCCTGCTGCACGTCGGCATTGATAGCCATCAGGGCTTTCTTGAGCTTAGGGTTAGAGCAATCGTCAGCCAATACCCCTAACCCTCTAACCAGAGCCACCCCAGCGTTAACCAGAGCAGCAAACTGCCGAGAAAAAATGGCCTTATCCTTCACCGTCACCTTGGTCATGGAGGTTTTGATGCTCTCCAGATCCAAGTTGAACCCAGCTTCCTCCTTTAGGTCCATTACGAAGAGACCCTTATCTTTTAAGAGGTTGCGGGCATCACCGGGGGTCTCAGCAGAAATCCGCTCTTTGCGCTGGGCTCCGCTAGTATCGCGACCAATGGCAACGTAGGTAGGCATAGCTCGAGGGGCTCACTGGTTTAAAGTACTGCAATTATAGCGACGGGTTCAGGTTGACGAACCCGCTAAATTTACCGGCAATTATTCTGTAGGTACTGCGGATGTTTTGGTCTTTGCTTACCCACAATACCCAGAGTCAGGGAAAGCTGAGATCATGCTCCCTAGACCTAGACTAGGACATTTGGTTGAGCTTTCCCTGAGACGTTAATTGACTCAACGGTCTAGTGGCGACCAGCAGCGGCCCCCTGACGCTGGGCTGCACCAGGGGCTGGGGCACCCCCAATCAAGCGCTGTAGCTCATCGGGCCGAGAGGTCTTAGACATGGCCGCCTCAAAGGAAATCGTACCGGCCTTGTACAGATCGGCCAGCACTTTTTCAAGGGTTTGCATCGCTAGCTTGCCCCCAGTTTGGATGGCCCCATAGATTTGCGGCGTTTTGCCTTCCCGAATCATGTTGGCAATAGCTGGGGTAATCACCATAATCTCCTGGGCCATGATACGACCAAACTCACCGGGCTTAGGGTTGGCCTTGGGCACCAGTGTTTGGCTCAGTACCGCTACCAGCGACCCAGACAGCTGTACCCGAATCTGCTGCTGCTGCTCCGGCGGAAACACGTCAATCATCCGGTCTACAGTTTGGGCGGCTGAACTGGTGTGAAGGGTACCAAAGACCAGGTGACCTGTTTCTGCCGCCGAAATTGCCAGCGAAATAGTTTCTAGGTCACGCATCTCACCCACCAGAATGACATCGGGGTCTTCCCGCAGGGCGGCGCGGAGGGCGTTGGCAAAGCTCTTGGTATCTTCCCCAATCTGGCGCTGGTGAATCAAGCTCTTAATCGGCTCGTAGACAAATTCAATCGGGTCTTCAACGGTGAGAATGTGCTCTGGCCGGGTCAGGTTGATGTTGTTGATCATCGACGCCAGAGTGGTTGATTTACCAGATCCCGTCGGCCCCGTCACCAAAATCAGCCCTCTGGGCTTCTCCGATAGCTCTCGCACAATGTTGGGTAAGCCCAAGGTCTCCATAGAAGGAATTTTGGAGCTCAGAGCCCGCAAACAGGCGGCGTAGGTGCCCCGATCCTTATACACATTGACCCGAAATCGAGCTAGCCCCTTCACCCCGTAGGAGCAGTCTAGTTCCCAGGTTTGCTCAAGTTGCTTGCGCTGAGTGTTATTGAGCATGCTAAAGATGAGCCGCTGACAAGACTCGGCGGTCATGGGTTCGTGTTCGGTGGGAGTAAGTTTGCCGCTAATGCGAATGTAGGGGGGCAACCCTGCTGACAGATGCAGGTCAGAGCCACCCCGTTCGATCACTTCTTCCATCAGGTCTTCGATCATCAATTCCATAGGGCTACCTCTTGGGAATGGAGAAACTTGGGGGAAATTGTTGTCTTTATGTGAACTTTGCTCTCAAGCGAGAGCTAGTTTGGAGCGGCAGTCTGTGCCGAAACCCTTAGCGCTGCTTACAAGATGCCCACTTAGAGACGATCTGCCTGCAAAGCGGTGGAGATTCGGCACCTAATCCTGGAAGCGTGGGGTGAGACAGTAGGGGCAATCGAGCCATTCCTGTTGTAGCTCAGCAGAGCAGCTGGAGCAGGTGAGAGAAGCCTTGCGCTTGGCCTTTAGTTCGGCCTCTAACCCTGTATCGGTAAAGGTTACCCGCTCTACCTCTTCTAGGGTGGTGTGACCCTGGCGGACAAGATTAAGGCTGTAGGCTAGTAGCGTCTGCATACCTTCTTCTACGGCGGCCTCCTTGATATGTTCGGTGGGAGCACCTTCGGAGATCAGTTTTTGCAGACGCTCGGTTACCCGCAAAATCTCATAGACCCCAACTCGCCCTTTGTACCCACCTCCCTCGCATTTTTTACAGAGGGTGTTGTTGGCTTTAGCGGCGGCGATCTCTTCAACGGTTAGGGTGTTGGCCTTGTAAAAGGTAACGTCAGCTTCGGCGTTCACGCCCAGACCAAAGTGGGCGAGTTCTTCGGAGGTGGGATGATAGGCAACCCGGCATTCGGTGCAGACCCGACGCACAAGACGCTGGGCTAGTACCCCAATCAAGGCACTGGAGACCATGAACGATTCGACCCCCATTTCGTCTAGGCGGGCGATCGCACCAGCGGCGTCGTTGGTGTGCAAGGTCGTGAGCACTAGGTGCCCAGTAAGAGCCGCCTCAATGGCCGTTTTAGCTGTTTCCCGGTCACGGGTCTCACCCACCAGAATCACATCGGGATCTTGACGCAGAAAGGCGCGCAAAATCGAGGCGAAATCCATGCCCTTTTCGCGAATTACCTGCACCTGGGTAAGCCCAGGCAGGGTGTACTCAATCGGGTCTTCAGCGGTGCTGATGTTGATGCCGGGGTCATTCCGCTCTGACAGCACCGAGTACAAGGTGGTGGTCTTGCCAGAGCCGGTAGGCCCTGTCACCAGAAGCAAGCCAAAGGGCCGAGAGGCCATTTCTTGAACAATGCGCAGGGAGTCTGGGTCGGTGATGAGCTTGTCTAGACCCAGCTGAGTGGCCGAGTTATCGAGAATCCGCAGCACCACCTTTTCGCCGCAGCGACTGGGCAGAGTGTTGACTCGAAAGTCTACTTTGCGGCCCTGAAAAACCCGTCGAATGCGGCCATCCTGGGGTGCTCGACGCTCGGCAATGTCTAGCTCAGCAATAATTTTGAAGCGAGCTGTGACAGCAGGAATGATCTTCTTAGGCATTTTGGGCAGCGCTTCTTTAAGCACTCCGTCTTTGCGAAAGCGCACCCGCAGATACTCCTCCTGGGGCTCAACGTGAATATCAGAAACCCCCTCTTGGAGAGCCTTAGCCAGAATCTTGTTGACTAGGGCGATGACCGGAGCGGCATCGGCGTCTTTGAGGGCGGCTCCCAGGTCAGACTCTTCGTCAATGACATCTTCTAGACCGCCTTCGCCAAAGTCCAGTTCTTCAAGGCTGGCGTTGACGTCAACGGAGGCTTCCATCTCCTCTTTTTTCTGCTTGGCAACGGCCTCGTCTAGATAGGTCGAGATCAGGCGCTGATAGTCTTCAACGGTGATGACCATGCGCTTGAGAGCCAGGTTGTGGTTTCGCAGAATGCGGTTGAGGTCGTCCTGGGCCTCTAGGTTTTCGGGGTCGACCATGGCTACGAGCACCGATGGTGCGTCGCCTTCGTCTTGAGATAAGGGCACTAGGCGGTGGCGGCGACAAATATCGACAGGGATCAGGGTGTCGATCAGGTGGCCAATTTGGGCTGAAGAGATATCGTTGAGCTCTGGATCAAGGGACTCAACACCGTAGAGAATCTTGAGCTCAAACAGCTGCTGTTTTTTGTACTGCCGCAGTAGCTCAGGCGAGAGCTGTTGGCCGGTGAGAGACTCGAGCACGTCGGTCAGCAGTTGACCGGTTTTGCGGCTCTCGGCTAGGGCCTTTTGCATTTGCTCGGAGTCAATGTAGCCTGCCTGGATGAGCTTGTTGCCAAAGGGCGAAAAGCTCCGTTGCAGTACCAAAGCCCGTCTAGAGGAGGAGTTAGTCATAGCGCTGATGCCAAAATACCGAATAACCAGGCTTGAGCCCAATCGCTTGCAGGCAGTATGCCCTCAAGGGAGGCTCTATGCTCTAAATGAACCCTTAGAGCTTTAGATCTCTCTCAGTGCGATCGCAAGCTCCACCCGCGTTGACCCCGTAGTCTCGATGATACCCTCATCCAATTTATCTGCACCACGATAACGCTAGGGGATGATGTTTGAGGTTCAGGAAGTATCCTTTTGGGCGAGTTGGAGAGAACCACCCCGAGAAATGCAGGGGGCGGCGGTGAAACCCACAATCCACGATAGAATTGAAGGCAGTGGCTAAAGACCGTCTGTTTTTTACCAGATTGCTCTTACCCAAGGGAGGCTAGTGGCCTACCCACAGGATTTCAACTTGAGTAGAATCCTAAAAGATAGTTGTTGCATTCACCTGTCAGGTTACGTATCAGCATGGTTGACGACATTTCCCAAGCCGAACAAGCCCCATCTTCTGATCCAGAAGCCATTGAAGAGCTCAGCGTCGAAGATGCTGCCCTCGATATTGACTTTGATGAAGTCGTTGAAGCCGTTGCCGCCGAGGTTGAGGACTCAGCGGATGAGGGAGCCGATGCTAATGTAGTGGCTGATCTAGAACGGCAGGTGGCCGGCTTAAAAGCTCAGTTAGAAGATCGAGCTAGCCAATCAATGCGCATTGCCGCCGATTTTGAAAACTACCGTAAGCGCACCAGTAAAGAAAAAGATGACCTGGCGACTCAGATCAAAGGAGACACTATTACGGAGCTGTTCCCTGTAGTCGACAATTTCGAGCGAGCGCGATCGCAGATCAAACCTCAAACCGAAGCCGAGATGACTATTCACAAAAGTTATCAGAGCGTCTACAAACAGCTGGTAGAAACCCTGAAGCGCCTGGGCGTCTCCGCCATGAGGGCAGAGGGCCAAGAATTTGACCCGCTTTTGCATGAAGCAGTGATGCGTGAGCCCACCGCCGACCACGCTGAGGGAGTGGTGATCGAAGAATTTGTGCGGGGCTACCAACTGGGCGATCGGGTGCTGCGCCACGCTATGGTCAAAGTGGCGGCTCCCCCCGAGCATGACGCCAGTGATAGTGACTCCGGAAATACCGATGGCTGTCCCTAAGTAAATGCATTACCCATGCAACTGGGTGCACATTCTCGGTGCCGTCGGCCATGCTCGTCAGATTACCTCTAAGATTTTTTGCGGTAGGCGATCGCTTCCCGACCACAAGCGGGCAGTCTAGACCCAACAGCCTATGCTGTTTGGTTTTTGGCCAGCCTTCAGCTAATGACGGCGAACAATGACGGCGAACGATTGAATTACAGATGAGCACCTTGGGCTATGGGTAAAGTAATTGGTATTGACCTAGGCACAACCAATAGTTGTGTGGCTGTACTGGAGGGTGGTAAGCCCGCAGTGATAGCCAGCACCGAAGGCGGGCGCACGGTGCCCAGCATCGTCGGCTTTGGCAAAAATGGTGAGCGACTGGTAGGACAATTGGCCAAACGGCAAGCCGTCACCAATGCTGAAAACACTGTCTACAGCATTAAGCGATTCATTGGTCGTCGCTGGGAAGATACTGAGACGGAGCGGAGCCGCGTACCCTATGTATGCGTCAGCGGGCGTGACAACACTGTCGACGTGCAGATCCGGGGCAAGGCTTTTACGCCCCAAGAGATCTCCGCCATGATCCTCCAAAAACTCAAGCAAGACGCTGAGACCTATCTGGGTACTGAAGTCACCCAGGCGGTCATTACCGTGCCCGCCTACTTTACCGATGCCCAGCGACAGGCCACTAAAGATGCGGGCACCATTGCGGGACTAGAAGTTCTGCGCATCATCAACGAGCCCACGGCTGCGGCTCTCTCCTACGGGCTGGACAAGCAAGATCAAGACCAGGTAGTGCTGGTCTTTGACCTAGGAGGGGGTACCTTTGACGTCTCAATTTTGCAGCTAGGCGATGGGGTATTTGAAGTTAAAGCCACCGCCGGCAACAACCACCTGGGCGGTGATGACTTCGACAACTGCATCGTCGAGTGGATGACCGCAGCCTTTCGCGAACAGGAGGGGATTGATCTTTCCACCGATCGCATGGCTCTTCAGCGGATTCGAGAGGCGGCAGAAAAGGCGAAGATTGAACTGTCAAACATGCCGTCTACCTCCATCAACCTACCCTTCATCACTGCCGATGAGTCAGGCCCTAAGCACCTAGAGATGTCGCTCAGCCGGGCTCAGTTTGATCAGTTTGCGGCAGAGCTAGTGCAGGCTACCCTAGAGCCTGTGAAGCAAGCCCTCAAAGACGCCGAGCTCAGCGCTGAAAATATCGACCGCATTTTACTCGTGGGCGGATCTACCCGCATTCCAGCAGTGCAGCAGGCGATCAGTGCCTATTTCGGCGGCAAAGCACCCGATCGCTCCGTCAATCCCGATGAGGCCGTCGCCCTGGGTGCCTCTATTCAGGCTGGGGTGCTAGGGGGCGAAGTCAAAGATCTGCTGCTCCTCGATGTTACGCCCCTATCGCTTGGCATCGAGACCCTAGGGGAGGTGTTTACCAAAATCATCGAACGCAACACTACCATTCCCACCAGCAAGTCTCAGATATTTTCTACCGCCAATGATGGCCAAACCTCAGTCGAAATTCATGTCCTCCAGGGCGAACGAGCCATGGCTCGCGACAATAAAAGCCTCGGCAAGTTTGAGCTGACCGGCATTCCCCCAGCCCCACGCGGGGTACCACAAATTGAGGTCTCCTTCGAGATTGATGCCGATGGCATTCTCAAGGTGTCTGCTCTCGACAAGGGCACCGGCCATGCTCAGAGTATCTGCATCACCAACACAGGTGGCCTCAACCTGGTTGACTGACAAAAGTTGGCTGAAAGCTGCTAAAAAGCTTGTGGTACGGTAGTTTCAGGGATTGGAGGAAGAAGTGGGGAGCCAGCGTTCTAA